>JADJXG010000001.1:1667804-2002956 GCA_016715965.1 Saprospiraceae bacterium
AATGGATAATAAAACCTCGCGGTATTCCGCATGAAAGTAAAACCACTTATTTTCATTCAAATTTACTGTTTTGAAAATATCCATTTCGAAAGTTCTTTTAAACTCGCTTTTTTACCATACATTAAAATACCTGTTCTAAAAATTCTGGCAGCAATCCACACCACAAAATAGCTAAAAAAAGTGAGCAAAAGCAATGAAACTCCAATTTGCCACCACGGCGGATCAAAAGCAAGCAGTGCTGGCATAACAATGGGAGAAAACAATGGAAACATGCTGCTGAACATCGAAAGGCTGCTGTCAGGTTCGCGGATGCATTGGAACATAATGTAAATGGCCAAAATGATTGGAATACTGACAAACATTGTCAATGATTGTGAATCATTGATATCATCGCCGACTGCAGCCCCAATGGCTGCGAATAATGCGGCATAAATGACATATCCGCCAACGAAATACAATAGAAAAATGAAAAATATTTTGACCCAATTGAGGTTGGACAATTCACTAATGATGAGTTGCATGTCTTCCATTTTTTCCATTGCGTTGGAATCCATATTCGTACTCATGTTTTGTATTTGGGTCTGATCAAATCCAGCGAAATACAATACGCCAATGTAAATGAGTGGGATGAGTACAAGCCAGATCACTATCTGTGTAAGTCCCACTAATCCGACTCCAATGATTTTTCCGAGCATAAGCTCGGTGCTGCTTGCCGATGAAATAATGACTTCAACGATCCTGTTTACTTTTTCTTCGGTAACCGCTCTCATCACTGCTGCACCGTATAGGAATATAATAAAAAATATAATATACCCCATGATTCCCCCAAGGACGGTGGCAATCTTGGAAGTATAACTTGACTTGTCTTTTACATCGTCTCTGACAGGTTCAGGATCAATCAATATGTCGGTGTTTAATTTGTCGAGTTCTTCCTGGTTGAGATTGAGTTGGGCTATCTTGTGTTGACGGATGCTTTGGGTGAGATATTTATTTAATTTTGATTCCATCTCAATGTCAAGTGTTTGATCGGTGTAATAGTAGGTACTATAATGTTTGACATCGACTCCGTTGAATTGTGGCAACAACCAGACTGCATCCAGTTCAGCATTTCGGCATTGAGCTTTTAGACTGTCCAAAGGCAGATCAGATTTTGTAAACACAAATCTTTTGTTGCTTTCGGGCATTTTGATTTGAGTTCCGCTCTGATCAACAATGGCTACTTTGTAAATTTTGTCGCTTTCATGACTGAAAATAAAAACAATGACAATGAAAAAGAGCAAAAATCCCAAAGGAGTCAACAGGGTTGTTAGTATGAATTTCTTGTTTTTAACCCTGGTGGTATATTCTTTGTGAATAATAAGTCCTAATTTATTCATGGTTGGATTCGTTTACAGTGCGTATAAAAATATCGTTAAATGTGGGATAAATTTCTTTAAAGGAATAGATGGGTTTATTTTGAAGAATTAGGTGTTGCAAGATTTCGTTGGAACTACGACCATCGCCTACCCTGACCACAAGCACATCGTTTTCCTGTGAAACCAATTCTGCATATCCGTCTAAATGAATATTGGTCACATCTTTGGTAACAATTTCAAACAAATGCTCTTTGAATTGATGCCTTATTTCTTTTACTGGCCCTTGCAATACAGCTTTGCCTTTATTGATTAAAACGATTTGTTCGCAAAGTTCTTCAACTTGTTCCATGCGGTGCGTTGAAAACAAAATAGCTGCACCCTGATTTTTCAATTCAATGATTACGTCTTTTATCAAATTTGAATTGATGGGATCCAAACCTGAGAATGGTTCATCCAGTATGATCAAACTTGGATCGTGTACAACAGTAGCAATAAACTGAATTTTCTGGGACATACCTTTGGAGAGTTCATCTACTTTCTTATTCCACCAACTCATGATTTCAAATCGCTCCATCCAACTGGTTACTGATTTTTTGGCCTCATCGAAAGATCGCCCTTTTAATCGGCATAAATAGATCAACTGTTCTCCCACCTTCATTTTCTTATACAAACCTCTTTCTTCGGGCATGTATCCAATAGAAGGGTTTTGGAGTTTGTCGATCCGGTGGCCTTGCAATAAAACATCCCCTGAATCTGCTCTCGTAATTCCTGTAATAATTCTGATAAGAGAAGTTTTGCCAGCGCCGTTTGGTCCCAACAGACCAAATATACACGATTCTGGCACTTCAAAACTGACATGATCCACGGCTCTGAGTTGATCATAATCTTTAACAACCCGGTACAATTTAAGAAGATCTTTCATGCTGGTTTAAATTTTGGAGTTGCTAAAATAGACAGGTTTATCAAGATGGAAGTAAATGTCTTTTAAGTCCGTTTGTATCAAATGATTAGATTATACACGAAACCATTGTCTAGGCAGAAGTGTTAGAATTTTATTGATTAATCTAAATTTAAATAAAATGTTTAAAATGTTTATGACACTTATTTTGGGAGTGTTGTTGTCGGGTGCCAAGCTGAGCTGTCAGGTAGATGAGATTTCAAAATCTATGAGCTTAGGAGTCCAAAATGGATTTCGGGCGTCCATTCCAAATGCTTCCTCCAAAGTTATTGGAGCAGTCTGGAAAAAATACACCAAGGATTATGGAAAACTGAAGAAAAATAAAAAAGCCTCTGAAGAGTATATTGAAGGTGCTATTATTCAATCCATCATGCCAAATTCCCCTATGGACATTTATACCAGCATTGAAGATGGATACATCACTGCATTTTTTGATACGAAGAGCCATTTTATCGGTAGCGGCCACAATGCCCAGGCAGCCAGTCAGGCTGTGCAATTCATGCAGGAATTTGCCTATGAAGTCCAAAGAGAGATGGTTCGGGAAGAATTGGAAACGGAGCAGGATCAGGTCAGAAAATTGGAAAAACACCTGGAAAAATTGAAAAGGGACCATACTGGATACCATAAAGACATTGAAGATGCCAAAGAAAAAATTCGAAAAGCAGAGTCGAACATTATTACCAATGAGAAGGATCAAGTAAAAACCCAAACAGACATTGAATCCCAAAGGAAGAAAGTAGAAGATGTCCAGGTAAGGTTAAATAATATTGGTAAATCAAGGTAATACGCATTAAATAAATAATTATGTAATTTTTTTATTCACAAGCTCCGTGTGGATGTAAGCGCTTTATATTTGATGGTGGAAATGAATAGGATTTGATTTCCGCCAAACTACAAGCTCCAAATATTACAATTTTTTATAATAAAACATTGATTTTGAACCAATGGAAGTGTCGCAATAAAATATATTATAAAAAATTATAATATGTACAAAATAAGCAAGAAATTTGACCCAAAGTTTTCCACATTTTATCCACAGACTTTCTCACAGATTAATATTATATTCATTTTATATATAAATTATTTATGATGTGATATCATGTACCTTTGCGACAGAATATTTAAGCATTCATGGAATCTCAAGCTACCAAACCAAATCTCAATTTAAGCGCAACCTATGGAGGGAAGAAGCCGGCAGATTTTTCGAATCTTGCCTATGAGCGTATTCAGCCTCAGGCTTTGGATTTGGAGGCGGCGATTTTAGGTGCTGTCATGTTGGACAAAGATGCCATCTCGATAGCTGTTGAGATACTTCGTCCCGAATCCTTTTACAGTCCGGCCCATCAGACGATTTATAAATCCATGATTAGTCTCTTCAATCATTCGCAACCTGTGGATTTATTGACTGTGACAGAACAGCTTCGCAAAATGGAAGAGCTGGAAAATGTCGGAGGTCTTCCCTATATTCTAGAGCTTTCCAATAAGGTAAGCTCCTCTGCAAATACCGAATTTTATGCCAGGATTGTTGCTCAGAAATATGTCCAGAGGGAATTGATCAGGGTATGTACTTTGATTATCAAGGATGCATTTGAAGATACCAAGGATGTGCTGGACATGCTTGATTTGGCTGAGCAAAATCTTTACGAAATCACGGACAAAAATCTAAGAAAAGGTTATCAATCTGTGGGTGCGCTTGCCAGGATGGCGCAAAAAAGACTTGAAGAACTTTCTGAATCCGCTGACGGTGTCACCGGTATACCTTCCGGATTTCCGCAATTGGATCAACTCACCTCCGGTTGGCAGAAATCAAACCTGATCATCGTAGCGGCAAGACCGGGTATGGGTAAAACAGCATTAACCCTTGCACTAGCCCGAAATGCAGCACTGGACTATCGCAAACCAGTTGCTTTATTTTCCCTGGAAATGAATAATCTTGAATTGGTCAATCGACTTATTTCCATGGAATCTGAAATTCAGGGCAGCAAATTGAGAAATGGCAAACTGGAGGAATACGAATGGACTCAACTCAATTTCGCCATCGAGAAACTTAGTGATGCCCCTTTGTATATTGATGATACTCCTTCGCTCAATGTATTTGAGCTAAGAGCCAAATGCAGAAGATTGCATCAAAACCATGGGATATCGATGGTGATCATCGATTATCTGCAATTGATGACGGTTGGTGGAAATGACAAAAGGTACAGCAGAGAGCAGGAAATATCTACCATTTCACGTGCCCTCAAGGGCCTTGCCAAAGAACTCAACATACCGGTCATTGCACTTTCTCAGCTCAACCGTCAGGTCGAAACCGGAACTGGAAACAAAAGACCTCAACTGAGTCATTTGAGAGAATCAGGTGCAATAGAGCAGGATGCTGACATGGTTATGTTTATCTATCGCGAAAATTATTACGATGGCAGTGGAGACTCAGTTTCCCAGGAAGTCAGGGGATTGACGGAGCTAATCATCGCGAAACACCGAAACGGAGCCACCGATACCATCAAAGTCCTCTTCAAAGAACAGTTTGCTAAATTTATACCATACGAGGACGATCAAAATATATTTGGATTTGGGTCCACACCAAACATTAAAATTATACCTTCCAAGATGAATGATGATGATGCGATCCCATTCTAAAAAACCCAAAGTAAAGCCGGAAAGCAGCCCTGAAAGCCCAATGAGACTTAATAAATACGTCGCACATTGTGGAATTTGTTCGAGAAGGATGGCTGCAGACCTAGTAAAAAATGGACATGTTTCTGTGAATGGAATCCCCCAAACCAATCCCGCATATGAAGTCCAGCCTAAAGATAAAATAAGCTATCTTGGAAAGCCGATCCAACCTGAAGAGAAAAAGGTATATATTTTGATGAACAAACCAAAGAATACCATTACAACATTAAAAGACGAAAGAGACCGAATCACTGTACTTAGCCTGATTGCGGGTAAGGTATCAGAAAGGGTATATCCTGTTGGCAGGTTAGACCGTAATACGACAGGATTACTGCTTCTGACCAACGATGGAGAATTGTCTCAGCGATTGTCTCATCCTTCTTTCAAAATAAAAAAAATCTATCATGTTGGATTAAACAAACCCTTGTCCAAAAACGATTTCATTAAAATATCAGAGGGTCTGAAGTTGGAGGATGGTCCTGTAAAAGTGGATGGGATCGAATACGTCGGTGATAAAAAGAATGAAGTTGGTGTCGAAATTCACCTAGGCAAAAATCGCATCGTAAGAAGAATTTTTGAACACCTGGGATACGAAGTTGAAAAACTCGATAGAGTCTATTATGCCGGTCTGACCAAAAAGAACTTGCCCAGAGGTAAGTTTCGCCACCTTACGACTCAGGAAATTATCATGTTGAGACATTTTATTTGATTCCTTTGCGTTAGTTATGTACCATATCTTATTATTGATGCAAAAATTCATTGACTCTAAGCTTGTTTTGATTTCCTTTGTTTTGATTTCTTCTTGTTGTATTGAAGGGATTCAGGATTGTGGTGAATGCACTCCACCTAAGCACTACGAATCTCAAAATGCCATCTCTTGGGTGGAAGATGTAGATATGCCTTCAGAGTTGAACTACTATAACCAGAGGAATCCTTCAAATACCTTTCGTTTGATTCGCAGGAATGCCAGCTATGATACTTGCGTGGGTGATCCGGGTTGTTGTACTGTTTTTCGTGGCAGGTTGTCTTATTTAACTGGAGAAAAGGACGGACAAGTCTTTGAGTTTGTGACCGAATCTCTTAGAGATGTGGTCAATTTTACAATCATCAATGACAAAAGAGACAGCTCTTTTTTCTGCAGATTGTATGCTGATACACTCGTTGCCGTTCCCCGGACCGGATGGAGGACCTCAATCTATCCCGTTTTATATGACAATATGAATACCCTTGTATTGAGTCTAATCGATCCTACAGATACCAGTGCGGTTGATGGACTTACTGCGCTTGACTGGATCAAGGGAATTGGTCCGGTGAGAATTCGATGGACGGATGGCAGCGATTATATATTGGACTAACAAAGCTTGAATGGAATATTCTAGTGTCCATTCAATGAAAACATCCAATGCAATTTATTCCTGAAAGATGAATGTTGTAGTTTGATATCATTGTCAAATTTTTATTTTTAAAAAACTGATCTAGGATTTATTGAATACACGATCTCACATTCAGCATAGGCCTTTACAGTTGAAATACCATTTCTCAAAGAATCGCAGCAATCCACTCAATTGATCCATTGAATTATTCAAGAAAATGATATGAAATTGCTAGGTTTGATTTTAGATTCAAGGGAAATGGGCAGGCTTAAAGTTTCATTATTAGGTCCTTTTTACCCGAAATACAAAGTCATTGCCCTTGATTTAATTTTTAAATATGCTCTTATTGGTGGAATTAGTTTGGATTATCTTTGGGTATGGTGCAAAGACCCAAACTTTTCGGAAGATATAAAAAGCAATTATTTAAAGATCTAATAGAAAATTGGATTGGATACGATCTAATGAATGTGGTAAATCAGGATCAGACAATGAAGAATGAATTGAAATCAAATGCCTGGGAAAATACTTTTCTTCAATTGTCATTGACAGCAAAGGGTTTTGAGTCAATATCCCATATGGACATTACATTGGATTAAAAATGAGATAAGAATCTGAAATCAAATTTCCAAAGAAGGGGATGTTTCAATTTTTATCCTTACATTAAATGCAGAATTAGAATGTAAATATTTGCAATGTCTATAAAAATATTAATCAGATGGTGGTATGGAAATTAGTTTAATCTTGTAATTGAAGGTCGATGATTAAACATTAAAGAAAGAAAGACTAATTCTTATTGAGTCTTTTTTCTTTGAGCTTCTGATAAAGACAAACGATGTGTTAAGAATTGTAGGATCACAAACTACTTGCTTCTTTTACCCAACTTGCGTACATTTGATAATTGGCGGCGGTCCTTTTGATAAAAAAATCAAAATTTTTTTCATCGATGGGTTTTAATTTTTTAGCCGGGACTCCAGCATAGATATAACCGGATTCTAAAATTTGATTTTCTGGAATTAAGGAGGCTGCACCTACAATTACCCTTGATGGAATATGCACATTGTCCATGACTATGGCTCCCATTCCGATTAAAACATCTGAATCAATCACACAGCCGTGAATGATTGCGCCGTGACCAATACTAACACGATCTCCTATGACGGTAATGCTTTTCTGAAAAGTACAATGGATGATCACGCCATCCTGTACATTCACCTTATGACCAATTCGGATTGAATTGACATCACCCCGGATGATGGCGTTGTACCAGATGCTACAATCAGGTCCGATAACGACATCACCTGTCAGTGTTGCATTATCTGCCACAAAACTATCCGGATGAATCAATGGAAAATATCCCCTTACTTTTTGTATCAAAGGCATTGTGATGATTATTGCATGACTGGTTCAACCTGATAGTTCAGATTTCGGAGCAATTGGATCACACCCTGCTCACCGGCAAGATGTCCTGCACCAACAGCGAAAAAGCAACTACCCTCAGACATGTTTTGCTGCATGACAGGAATCCAGCTTTGGTTTCTGTTGTTGAGCAAAACAGACATATAAGGTCTCATTCCTTCTTCATCGTTTTCAATGGCAGTCTGCAATAAATTTAAATTTTGAGATTTGTAAATTTCTACCATTCGCGATAAATCCTGTGCATCATTGCCAGTTGCCTTAAACGCATCCACCAACATTTTTGCCTGGACTTTATAAGGGATTTGATCAAATAGAGACAATTGAAAGTCAACTGTTTCCAGGCCTTTTACCCTTTTTTTCTGTTGCTGGGCCAGTTCGTTAAAAACAATTTCATAAGATTTTATTTCACCACTTTGGAGATTGGCTGGATTCATTTCAGGAGAGGCCATGGCACTCAGAAACATAGGTTTCATCCGTTCAAAAAACATCATTGGCAAGCCCATCCCTTCCATGTGTTCACTGACAAGCATGTATTCCTCCGGAGACAGAAGATCCGCCAGCGTGGTGTCATTGTCCATAAAGATCTTGTCCATAATGGGCATCATGTTTTCAAAATCCCCCGCTTCGCTCAAATCCAGTTCCATAAACAAGGTCTTTGTTTTTTGGAAGCATTCTTCAGTGCCCTTTGGCATAAAAAAATCACTGGCTGGGATCATGTGGATGGTACCAAATAAATAAGACGGTTCCTTTAAATCCTTACCATGGATTTTCCACAACAGGGAGGAGGCCAGAGAATCCTGAGAATACAAACCATGGATCCCAAGTAGCTGATAAAGGACTAAAACAAAACTCCATCGAAACATCTGCTAAAAAATTTACAGCTTTGAAACAATCAATTTAAAAAATAGATCTTAAAATTATGATAAATTAAGAAGGGTCAATTAAATTTTGGGTCATCCTTTCATAAAACAGGATTCCTGAAGCAACGCTGACATTCAGTGAATTGGTATGCCCGATCTGAGGAATCTTTACGAGTTCATTAGCTTCAGCCAACAATAAAGGATCAATGCCCTCACCCTCTGATCCCAAAATAAAAGCCAATGGTTGATTTAATTTAACTTTGTTGACATGGAGTTTTGCTTTTTCACTGGCTGCGTAGATTTGAATACCCATCTTCTTTAACTCCTTGACCACATGGACCAGATTGTTTTCTCTGCAAACGGAAATTCTGAGCAAGGCACCTGCAGAAGATTTGATGGCTTCGTGGTTGATCGGTGCGCTTTGCTTTTTACCAATGATCAATGCATGGATGCCAAGTATTTCTGCAGAACGTGCAATGGCACCGAAATTGTGAACATCCGTAATACCATCCAAAATAGCGAGTGCAGGATTTTCACCAGATTCAAATAAATGAATCACTACATCGTGTACTTTCTGAAAAAATATTGGGTTGATCAAAGCCAACACTCCCTGATGTTGAGCGTTACATAGTTTGTCAAGTTTGGCTTTTGGCACCGTTAAAACAGGGATCTTATGTTTTCTAATCTGTTTAATTAATTCTCTGAGTGTATCCGATTCAAGGTATTCTCCCAGGTACACCTTTTGCAATTCTTTCCCGGCAGCAAGAGCTTCATGCAATGCATTTTTGCCGATGAGCCATTCCGAATTTGCTTTTTTCATCCAATTTTCAAATAAATTGTAAATTTACGACTCTTTTGTATAAAATTTTTGTATCAATGAAAAAATCTATATTTTATCTATTCATTTTCAGTAGTTTAATTAACAATTTGGACATCCAAGCCCAATCTGTCTCAACCGATGATGCAGGCCGCAAATACATTCAGGCTGCAGTGGAACAATGGGGTCTTTCTTCTGCAGATGTAAAGGATTTGTTGATCAGCGATCAATACACTTCGGAGCACAATGGAGTCACTCACATCTACTATCAGCAAGCTTATCAGGGTATTCCTGTGTACAACGCGATCACATCGGTTCATATCACAAGGGATGGTAAAGTGTATGATTCTCCTCACCGTTTTGTGCCAAACCTTGCATCTAAAATTAATTCCACCAAAGCCCGTATCTCAGCTTTGAAGGCCATGGAGAATATGTTGCTGCACTATCAGGTGAAAAACGCGATCCTTCCTTCTGATGTGTACAGAACAGAGGCCAATAAAAGGATTTATAGCAAAACGAATTTCAGCCATTCGGATATACCTGTAAGACTCGTGTATGCCATGGACAAAGCAGGAAATCTAAAACTTGCCTGGGACATCAGCATGGACCTGACAGACCGCACTGATTACTGGAGTACCAGGATTGATGCCATCACTGGACAAATTATTGATGAACATAATTATACTTTGTATTGTCAATTTGGCCACCAACACAAAGGTCGCTGTACCGAAGAAGTACATGCATCCGGTCTTGGCACTGAAAAAATAGAAAGCCAGCATCAACCTGTTGACTTATCTTTTGCAGCATCGGCATACAATGTTATTCCTGTACCCATTGAAAGCCCGATCCACGGATCTCGTCAGTTGGTGACCGATCCGGAATATAAAAATGCATCTCCATTCGGATGGCATGATACAAATGGGCAAGCTGGTGCGGAATTTACCATCACGAGGGGAAACAACGTCAATGCCTATTTGGATCGAAATGCAGACAATGCTGCTGATCCCGAAAGGGCTGATGGTGGGGCTTCTTTGATTTTTGATTTCCCTTTTGACCAAAAACTAAATCCTGCCAGCTATACAAAAGCTGCCATGACCAATTTGTTTTACATGAACAACATGATGCACGATGTCTTGTATCAATTCGGATTTACAGAACCTGCCGGTAACTTTCAAAGCAATAATTATGGAAAAGGAGGGGCTGCCACAGATCACGTTCTAGCTGAAGCGCAGGATGGCAGTGGAGTCAACAACGCCAATTTCTCGACCCCGTCTGATGGAAATTCTGGAAGAATGCAAATGTACCTGTGGTCTGGTGCAGCTGGAGATGTTTCTATAGACGCTCCGGACAGCATAGCTGGTCCGGCACCAATGACCCCTGGTTCTGGTTGGGGAGGAGCAGCAACCACCACTCCACTTATCGGAGAAGTTGTGTGGTCTGATGATGGAGTTCCCGGAAAGGAGAGATTGGGTTGTAGAAACACCCAAAAGAGAGAAAAATTGCAAGGAAAAATTGTCGTGATTACCAGAGGTGAATGTGAGTTTGGAGATAAAGCACTCTACGCACAAAATGCCGGAGCCATTGCGGTAATCATCTGCGGTTTTGATGAACAAAATGTATCCATGGGTGCGGGAGCCAGAGGCGCTCAGGTTACCATTCCAACTTATTTTGCCAGAAAATCCATTTGTGATCGTTTTATAGCTTATATAGAAAATGGACTCATCATTCGAATTGTTAGACCAACAGGAGGCAATGCCGGACCCGATTCTTTGGATGGAGATTTTGACAATGGAATTATAGCCCATGAATATGGTCATGGAGTATCCAATCGGTTGACGGGTGGACCTGCTCAGGCGGGTTGTCTTGGCAATGCCGAACAAATGGGTGAGGGCTGGAGTGATTTTATGTCCCTTCTAATGACACAAAGAGCCGGTGACAATCGCGACATGGTTAAAGGAATCGGCAATTATGCAAGCAATGCACCAACGGATGGGATTGGAATCAGAAGAAAACCTTATGCCACCAATATGGCCATTAATAGTCACACATACAAAAACATCAATTCATCCGTTCATGATCTTGGTGAAGTTTGGGCAGTGATGCTGTGGGATTTATATTGGGCTTTGTCGGATAAATATGGCTATGATCCCAATTTTCTCAATAAATCTGCAGGAAATAACATCGCCATACAGCTGGTGATGGACGGTATGAAATTACAGCCCTGCGGTCCAGGTATCGTGGATGGCAGAAACGCCATTTTGAAAGCCGATACCATTAACAATGGAGCCGCCAATTCCTGTTTGATTTGGGAAGTTTTTGCAAGAAGGGGAGTTGGTTTTAATGCAAGCCAGGGATTAGCCAATTTGGTAGGTGATGAGAGGGAAGATTATGAAGCATTTCCAACCTGTATCAACAAAACCCTGATCAACAAATCTGCTCCATTTGTCATAAAGGCGGGAGAAGAATTTACAGTATCCATTACCATTCGGAATCTCAGAGCAAGTTCTGTAAGAGATTTGAGATTGGACGATTTGATTCCAGATGGTTGTACCTACGTCAATGGATCAGCTTCCCTAACACCAAATGCTATTTCAGGAGACAAATTGAACTGGATCATTGACTCCATGAGATCACTGCAAAACCTGGTCATTACTTACAAACTCAAATCTGCCGTAGATCGTTTTTCCAATACTTTGTTTATTGATGATTTTGAACATCCGGACACAGAATTTAAATACGAATGGGCGGATATACCAGGAAGTATTGGGACAGGAAGTTTCCAGTGGATAGGAGGTTTAGGAGTTGATGAAAGTACTGCCTGGTGGTGGGAAACCTCAGGTTCCGAAGCCAGAAGACATTATCTTTTCAAGATTGATCCGATTAAACTTCCTGATGTGGACTGTTCTGTTTTGTTTTACCATAAATTAAACACGCTGCAGGGTTTGGATGGAGGATTTATCGATGTTTCCACCGACGGTTTCATCTATGAGCGAATAGAGTCGGATGATTTCTTCCTCAACGGATATCAGGGCGACTTGTCATACAACACTTTCCCAATTCCATTTTTGAAAGGTTTTAGTGGTTACCTCAGAGATTATACTCCGGTGGTGTTTGACATCAGCAAATACAAGGGAAAAGACTTTAAAATAAGGTTTAATGCGGGTAACGATGATTCAGGAGAATCCACACAGCCTGGACAAAAGGGCTGGCTGATTGACAATTTCGAAGTCATTACTCCCTATTTTTATAATTCCGATTTGTGTATGACCACCGGATTAGGTGAGAATCATTGTGTTAATTTTGGAAAGAAAGGAATTTTGGTGGATTCTAAAAAAGTGGTCAATACCTCCGACGATCGTAATGAGGTGGGTGAAATCAAGGTATTTCCAAACCCGGGTCGCGACAGGATTTTTGTTCAACACAAGCAAGCCAAATCGAATTTTGTAATACACCTTCGAAATTTGCAGGGACAAATTCTGCAAACCAAAAATGGAACCAACAACGCAGAGATCCTTTCATTTGAAGTGGGAGATTTGCCAAGGGGTGTGATGATCTTGGAAGTTATCGAAGCAGGCAAAGTTCAAACCCAAAAGATTATACTGAAATAAGTATTTCTTGTATGCCAAAAAAAAAAAGCCGGCCATGTTGCCGGCTTTTTTATTTCAGATTTCTGATTTTCTTTAATCCGTCATTTCCAATTCCTCTAATTCGCCATTGCTCAATATCTGTATTTCCCACTTGCGGGTATGGCCGGGACGGATGTCCTTGTCATTGATTTTTTGGGAGCCTTCGA
This sequence comes from Saprospiraceae bacterium, assembly GCA_016715965.1. Classification (NCBI taxonomy): domain Bacteria; kingdom Pseudomonadati; phylum Bacteroidota; class Saprospiria; order Saprospirales; family Saprospiraceae; species Saprospiraceae bacterium. The sequence goes on from JADJXG010000001.1 coordinate 1,681,050, forward strand.
CCACATAGATGGTGTCCGGATCATCGATACGTGCCATCCGGCGGATGACCTCATCTCCGAAAGCTGTAAAACCTGCCACTTCTGCCAAATCGGTGTATCGCATGTTGGGATCAAAACAATAGACCACAAAGGAGTATTTCATCAGCCGTGCTGTCCAAAAAACCAAAAGGCTGCAGCCCTCCGAGCTTTTCCAATGAACCCCGGGGATAACTTCGGTGAATTCGTCGGCTTGAAAAGGCAGATGCGGATAAATCCAATCTTCCAAAAGTCGTATCGGTATAGGATCACTGTTGAGTCCAAATTCGTGTTCGGAACCTTCCTGTAAGGTAAAAGGCAGTTCCACCATCGGAAAATAGCCCAAAAGTTCTTTGAAGTCTCCCTGACCCATGGATCAAATAATGGTTTTGGGGCTATTTTGTTTTTGATATGGGGACAATATCTAGGCATTGATCAGGAAAATTGTCCATTTGGTCGAATTTATAGGCATATTATAGTACTATGTATTGCACAGTACTATATCACGCCATATCTTTGTCCTAAATTTAAAAGATATGAAGCTTGAAAATACCATTGCCCAAATGAAAAAAGGCGTTCTCGAAATGTGCATCCTGTCCATCCTCAATCAAAAAGAGGCTTATCCGTCGGACATCATTCAACAGCTCAAATCTGCAGACCTGATCGTCCTTGAAGGTACCCTCTACCCGATTCTGACCAGACTCAAGAATTTTGGCTTGTTGGAATACTACTGGCAGGAATCGACTTCGGGGCCACCCAGAAAATATTTTTGCATTACGGGTCAGGGCAAGGAAGCTTTGCAAACGCTCACTGAGAGCTGGAATCAATTTGTATTAGGAGTCAATCAATCTTTAAACATAACAATTTTAAACCATGAATAAAATTCTTCACATTAATGTAGGGGGTTATCCATTTTCTATAGATGACCTTGCTTTTGAAAAATTAGATCACTACCTCGATTCGTTGAGAAAGCATTTTGAGAGATCTGAAGGCTGCGATGAAATCATGCATGATATTGAGTCCAGAATCGCTGAAATTTTTCAGGAGAAAATGATCGGACGCAGCATCGTAACTCTAGAGATGGTACAACAAGCCATAACCATCATGGGTTCTCCTGAAGCTTTTGGTGCAGAATGGACCAATGAAGAGGAAGTGCCCAAATTTGGACACAAGACCAATGCAGCCTGGGGAATCAGAACAGGAAAAAAATTATATAGAGATCCTGATGACAAGAAGTTGGCCGGAGTATGCAGTGGATTGTCTCATTATTTTGGAATTCAAGATGTCGTTATCATGCGGGTCATCTTTGCAGCCGGATTGTTTGCCGGTGGATTTACCCTGATTCTTTATCTGATATTGTGGGTAGCCACTCAGGAAGCACAAACGGCAGGGGAGAGATTGGCCATGAGGGGCGAACCCATCAATGTGCAAACCATTGCAAAAAAAGTGGAAGAAGAAATAGACAGGATCACAGATAGCTTTGATTCCTGGAGAGACAAAGGTCAACGAAAAAAAAAATGGAGAAAATCCTAGTCAGTAATAAGTGGCCGCATCCATGCAGTCGGTAAAATTTGCAAAAAAGGAATTTTGGAAATAGAGAAATAGCAAAGTGGAAATATGAATCAAACAGAAGATTCGTTTTTCAGATTTTCCCATAGCCTCTTCTGCATCATCTCTGTTTCTTCCTGATTTTCAAAGGACAAATGAATCTTCTCCTAATACCTTAAATTCCAGTATGGATTCCTTCTTGAGGCAATGCATTGATTGATGTAATTGGTTTGCAATTGGTGAAGTTTGGCGAGGTCAATGATTTTATATTTTTTCTTTTTGACGGGGATGCCGGGGGATGGAAGGTCAGGACCATGGAGAATGTTGGTCGCAGTGATTATACAAGCACCATTTTGAATGTCCAATTCAAGGATCATACCGGGTAAGCCACTGTACCATTCAGGACCCGATGAGACCGGAATCTCAGATGTAAACCAGGCCACTATTTTGTGCTTGCGAACGGTGTCCGTGGTCTCTGCACTCATACAGACATAACCATTCACTTCTTTAATTTCAGATCTAATTTTCCATTGAATGGAAGGTTCTGGAGTTTCTACATAGTAAATTTTGTCCGGCATTTCGACCAAATCACTTCTTGTTTTCTTTTCCAGATCCAAATAATAATTGAGTTGTTCTTTTCTCCATGACCATTGATTGTTATTTCCTTTTTGATTTTCAGATTCAATGTACTGACTTGCTTTTTCATTAAAAATCAGACTGTATTGAATGGTATGACTGTCGTCATTGCCCCAGGTCAACTTGTTGCGCGCCAACTCTTCCTTGCTTAAGTAGGGCAATTCATCCATCATTTTGGTCCAATAGATGGTTCTGTCATATTCTATCCTTCCACTGGTCAACTGGCTGTAGCCGGTGAAGAAAAAATGAACCGATAGAAGAGTGGTGGTAATAATTTGGATGGTTTTCATTAATGAAAGTGGTAGTTTTGCTGATTCACTTTATAATTGATCCCGCGTATATTGTAGGTAAAACTTAAGAGGCCATATCTCTTCAAAGTAGTAGTCCTGGTTTCTGAAACGATGTTACCGTTTGCGACGAGATTAACACCCAAGTTTCGATTGAAGATATCATATACTGAGATCCTAATTTCAAATTGATTTTTTTTGCCAAAAATTTTATATACAGTTGCATTCAGTATAGGCACCTCTTGGTTAAAGTTGAACCGTTCGTTTATAAACCGGTCATAGTTAAGATTGGCGCTGGCAAGAATTCCCCAAAATAGTTTTGCATTTAGATTGGCGCTAAAATTTTGGGTTAAGATTTGTTGGTTTTGACTCGATTCAATTGAATACTTTGTATTGGTCAAAGAGAATCTTGTGGATAAAAATGCACTGATTGATTCATTGGGTGTAATATTTAAATTTGCAAATCCGCTATTGGCAATTGAGAATGTCTCATTTTCAAAACCGTTGACCAATGCAAATGATTCAGAAATATTGAAATTGTAAGAAAGCTGTAAACTTATTTTCGTTTTTACAATAGGGAATCCAAAACCCAGTCCGCTACCTGCACTTTTCATTCCTTTGTAATTGATGATCCTCGCTGTAGTTACCAGGTTACTGTCCACGTTTTGTTCCAGCACAAATTGGTTGTCAGAGAAATTTCCATTCACATTTATGTTAAAGTTGGTAAAATTGATAGGATTGTTTTTTCTTAACCCCAAACCAATTCTATGATCAATCTGTGGAATAAGTGCCGGATTTCCAATTCTGATGTAGAGTGGATTGCTGTTGTCAATAATAGGTTGTAAATCTTGGATTCTCGGTTCTCTCGCATTCACAGAATAGAAGGCATGCAAATATTGGTTTTTTCTGGTGCTGTTGTTAAAACTTAAATTTGGAATCCAGTTTTGGAATTGTCGATCAATGGTATTGGTCACACCACCATTAAATTCACCGTTCAGATTGAATATTTGTCGCGCAAGACCTATAGAAACATTGGTGCCCTGATGGGAATAGCGCAAGGATGTTCCAAGTCTTTGTGTCTGTATTAAATTGGAATAATCTCTTGACAGGAAATCATTTTTAATTTCAATTTGATCCTGAAGATCAAAAACATCTCTATCCGATTCTTCCCTTCTTTGGCTAAAATTGTAGAAGGTTTGAGAAAAGAATTTATTGCCAATAGGCTCCACATGCATGATGCTGGATTTGATCAGAAGATTTTGATTGGAGGTTTCGTTGGTTTGTCGGATGGAGTAAAGTGAATCAAAAACACTTGCAATGATAAAGAAATTGTTGTCAGATGCAATTTCATTAAACAAATGTCCATCAAATCGCGAGAGCGCCGCGCTGATTCCTGAGCTTCTGCCTTTGTTTTTATATTTTTTTCGGAAGACTGCGGAACCATTTCCACTGATCGAATTTGTTTCTCCAGTATTGTCAAATTGGGTTAAATTGGAAATGATATCATTGGCTTTTGAGTATTGTAAATTTCCAAAATGATCATTAAGACGATTGGATAGTTGGCCATTCAGATTAATCACCAGGGTATGCATGCTATCAAATTTATGTTCTCCTCTAAACAAGGCTTGGTGACCCATATTTCTATTAATCCTGGTGGTGGAGTCGTTGTTTTTAAAATATTGATCAGGCAAATAATTTTCTTGAGTTCGGATGGCTTGTGCAAATAATTCATTGAAATTGTAAAAATAGACGCTGTTTATCTCAGTTTTGTCATTAAACCAGGTATAGTTTAAACCACCAGAACCATTTTTTGGTAATCCAGATTGGCGGCCACCAAAAAAACTTCCAGAAATGGAACCTTCATCTTCAAATGAATAATTCCCAAAATCTCCTCCACCGCCAAAACCAAAATCCGACAGGTCGTTCCAATTAAAAGACTGGTTGCCTCTAAAATCCTGATAATCGTCCCAGCCTAAGCCGTTTCTTCCTGTATTGTTTGCGCTTCCGATAAAGCTAAACTGCATGGACTCATTGAATTTATTGAAATTACCTTTTAGTTCTGTTCTTTCAGAGCTTCCTGCTCCTGCAATTAGTTTTCCAAAGGATCCATTTTTAAACTCATCCTTTAGGGTTAGATTTATCATTTTTTCCGGTGGAGCAGAACTTACACCTGTCAATTTTTTTTCTTCCGTTTCTTCAGTAAATAATTGGACTTTGGAAATACCTTCTGCCGGAAGATTTTTGGTAGCTGATTTTGGATCTCCACCAAAAAATTTTCTGCCATCAACTGTTACTTTTCTGATTTCCTGCCCTTCCGTTGAAATGGTACCATCTGCACTGACTTCCATACCTGGAAGTCTTCTCAACAGATCTTCAACGGTAGAGCCTTTGGGCACCTTAAACTTGGTTGCGTCATATTCGATCGTATCGCCCCGGATGGTCATAGGAGCTTTCGCTGTTTTTATCACGACCTCAAACAGTTCTTTTGATATTTCCAGCATTTTGATTTGACCCAATTCCAGAATGGATTCACCACCCGGACGTGAGACTGGAATATTTTTAGGTAAAAATCCAACGTATGTAATTTTTAATAAATAGGATGTGGATTTTAAATTTTTAATAATAAAATGGCCTTTTTGGTCTGCTTGTGCAAATGTGACCAGAGTGCTGTCTTGTGGATGAAGGACCATTAAGGAGGCCAATGCCAGGGGGCCGGAAGTGGTATCCGTAACAAAGCCTGTGATTTGCCAGTTGGAAGATTGTGCAATGCTTAGATCATTAAAAAATGGAGTAAGTAAGCCAATGATCAGGTATTTATAGACTCTCATAGAAGGATTTCGGTTTTATTTGATTCAAGCCTAAAGGCTAACGATGAAAATTGAAAAATCTTTTGTGCAATTCATCTAAGAACGCATCAATTTCCTAAAATTTAAAATTTTGTCCAGAGGAATAACAGTTTGAATCCTGTTTTTAATTTCACCCGGAATTTTTAGCCCATCAATTTTCATTGGATTTACCCGGAATGGAATCATGTTAAAAAATACCTCCAAACTGTACTTTTTTTCATAGAGCACATGTCCATGCCATCGAAGGACTTCTTCGTAAAGATCCTCTTCCCAAAAATGAAAGGGATTGTTCATAAATCTAAAACAAGCTTCCAGATCAGCAGTCCCGGGATAAAATTGTGAAAGTCGAATCAAACAAGAATTAAAAGTAGAGTGGTTGCAAAATTCTGAGAGATTTTCCACCTTTACCTCTTCCTTGAATTCTCCATTTCGCACCAACCAATCCAGCAACAATCCAGCCATTTTTTCAGAGCGATAAAGTGCTACATTTTCAATCAAAGCCGGCATAAGCCCATCTTTAAATAAATTTGATAAAATATCCTGAACCTTGTCCCGCTCAGTAATCCAATCAGGGGGAATAACAGATATAAAAAATTCTGCTTTGTGTGTTTTTCCTTTTTTCAATAGAGCCGGAGAAATCAATCTACTTCGATCAAATGAACCAAGATACTGATCATAAGCCAGTTCAAATTCGGAAAATATTTTTGAGCTTTGGTTTGTCAATAGGTATGCATATAAAATCCTTTGGTCTTTGGCCGATATAACTTGTGCAAATGGCTCAAATTCGAATTGGATCTTATGTGAATATGGGTATAGCGAATGCAAAAAACCACTTAGTTGCTTTGAGTCTATGCTTCCTACATTCGAAAGTATTGTGCGATAAGCTTCTTCTGGATTTGACCTGCACATAGTTTCAAAAGCGAAAAGTTTCTGTTTGCCATCTTTTATTTTGGTCAAACTGCCCAAGTCTTTTGTATTCAGCCAGCTCCAGCTTTTAGTGTTTTTGCAGAGGTATTCTCCGGTTGGCCCAAGACAATCCTGCAATAAAAATCCGATTTTGGGATGTCCTGACACAAATGGCATAAAATGTTCCAAAAGATTGGCATGGATGCTTAATTTCTTTCTGTGAAGGATGACCAGGTATTCGTAAACCGTTTCCAAATGGCCTGCTGCCAACAATTGTTTAAAGATATCTTCCAGAGGAATGGAGATTTTACCATCCGGGATAACCATCAACAAATCCTGGTTTACCTTCGGCCATTTGCCTACGTTTGATTCGATCCATACGGACTCAAGACTCTCTGCGAGACCTTTGGAATCATTCGTTCCATCTAGCAACAACTCACTGTTTATGGATTTTGGGGCCACAGAATTCACTTTCAATTTTATCTAAATTAACAAAATAATGAATTGGCCTAAGCGGATAATATTTGGTTGGGCGATATTTAGTCTATACTTTTGCGGCGGATTTCTAAATCCAATCATTATAATACATCATCATGGCAAATATAGGTCGAGTTAGTCAAATTATTGGTCCTGTTGTGGACGTGTCTTTTTCAGGAGACGATTCCAGACTTCCTGAAATATACAATGCATTGTGCATCAAAAGGGAAGGCAAAGAAGATTTGATCCTTGAGGTTCAACAACACCTTGGAGAAGACAGCGTAAGGACTGTTGCGATGGATTCTACGGATGGTCTGACCAGAGGTGCTGAGGCTGTTGACTTAGAAACTACGATTGCGATGCCTGTTGGAGATTATATCAAGGGCCGTTTGTTTAACGTCGTTGGCCAGGCGATCGATGGTTTGGGAGAAGTTTCCAAATCACACACCTATTCAATCCACAAAAAACCACCTACTTACGAAGACCTTTCGACGGAGAACGAGGTGCTTTACACTGGAATCAAAGTCATCGATTTGATCGAACCCTATTCAAAAGGTGGTAAAATCGGTCTATTTGGAGGGGCTGGCGTTGGTAAAACCGTATTGATCCAGGAACTTATCAACAACATTGCAAAAGGCTATGGAGGTCTATCTGTGTTTGCCGGGGTGGGAGAAAGGACCCGTGAAGGAAATGACCTTCTGCGAGAAATGATAGAAGCGGGTATTATCAAATACGGTGATAAGTTCCTGCATTCCATGGAAGAAGGAGGCTGGGACCTGTCTGCGGTCGACAAGGAAGGATTGTTGGACTCCAAAGCCACTTTCATCTTTGGTCAGATGAATGAACCTCCCGGTGCACGCGCCAGGGTGGCACTTTCCGGCTTAACTGTAGCAGAATATTTTCGCGACGGAGACTTAAATGATCCTGCAGGTGGTAAAGACATTCTGTTTTTTATTGACAATATTTTCCGCTTTACACAAGCAGGTTCTGAGGTGTCAGCCCTTTTGGGTCGTATGCCATCTGCGGTGGGTTATCAACCGACGCTTGCTACCGAGATGGGTTTGATGCAAGAAAGGATTACCTCTACCAAGAGAGGATCCATTACTTCGGTACAAGCCGTGTATGTACCGGCCGATGACTTGACCGACCCGGCACCCGCGACCACCTTTGCGCACCTTGACGCCACCACGGTATTGAGCAGAAAGATTGCCTCATTGGGAATTTACCCTGCTGTTGATCCTTTGGATTCCACATCCAGGATTTTGGATCCACTCGTCATTGGTGAGCTGCATTACAACACTGCTCAAAGGGTTAAAAATATTTTGCAGCGATACAATGAGTTGTTGGATATTATTGCCATTCTTGGAATGGAGGAATTGTCTGAAGAAGACAAGTTGGTAGTGCACAGAGCCAGAAGAGTTCAGAGATTTTTGTCACAGCCATTCCACGTTGCCGAGCAATTTACAGGAATCAAAGGTGTTTTTGTTCCAATTGATGAAACCATCCGCGGATTTAACATGATCATGGATGGAGAAGTGGATGAGTATCCGGAAGCGGCATTTAATCTGGTAGGAACCATTGATGAGGCCATCGAAAAAGGTAAGAAAATCTTAGCAGAAGCCAATAATTAAGCACCATGCATGTAACCATCCTCACACCAGAAACCCAGATTTTTGAAGGAGAAGCCAAAGCCATCGTGATGCCGGGTCTCGATGGAAAGTTTGAGGTGCTAGACAGACACGCTCCAATGATCTCTGCCCTTTCAAGGGGAAAGATCGTGCTGACAGATACAAAAGGTGTAAAACACCAGTTTGAAATCAAGAATGGTTTCGCTGAAATTCTAAAAAACGAAGCCAGTATTTTGGTGAGGGTTTAAATCAGACCATCCGCTTTAAGAACAATTTTATCAGTTTTATTTCTCCATTGGGCTGATTTTCTATTCGGTCATGCTGTTCTTAATGAGTACCTTTCATTGAACCTAAAAGTTAAAATTGCATTTACTTGCTATCTGAACAATTCCAATGGAGCCTAAGCCCAAAATGAATATTCTTGAATGTGAGAATGAATTCCTCTCTTCTTTGCTTTTGGAGCAGGGTTTTGAGAAATACCGACCTGCACAGATTCAAGATTGGCTTTGGGTGAAAGCAGTGAGAAACTTTGATCAAATGACCAATTTGAGCAAAGCCCAACGCGAATTTTTAAAGGAGCGTTTTGACATCGGTGGACTTCAAATTGATAAAATACAAAACAGTCTGGACGGTACCATAAAAATCAGATTCTTGCTCAAGGACCATCTTAAAATAGAATCTGTGCTGATTCCGGTAGAGGATGACAAAAGATACACCGTATGTGTTTCATCGCAAGCTGGATGCAGTTTGACCTGTAGTTTTTGTGCAACCGGAAAGATGGGATTGCTCAGACAGCTAAGCGTGGCAGAAATTTTTGATCAGTTTATCCAGGTAAATACCATCTGCAAGGAGCGTTATGGACAGGGACTTTCCAATATTGTATTTATGGGCATGGGCGAACCATTGCTGAACTATAAGAATGTCATTGGTGCGATTCGGCGGTTGATCACCCATCAGCAGATTTCTTCCAAAAGGATTACGCTTTCCACGGCAGGAATCGCCAAGATGATTAAAAAACTGGCAGATGAAAATTTATCCATCAACCTGGCTCTCTCTCTGCATGCTGCCAACGATGAAAAGAGAAATGAAATCATGCCCATCAATTCGCACAACAACTTGACTGCTTTATTGGATGCACTAAAATATTACCACCGAAAAACAGGTAATAAGATTAGTTACGAATATATTGCCTTTGATCATTACAATGATTCTGATCAGGATGCCAAGAATCTGGTCAAATTGTGTAGTCATTTTCCTGTGATGGTAAATATTATTGAATACAATCCCATTCCCGGAGTCGATTATATCAAATCTTCCGAGAACCGACTGGATCAATTTGCCAGATTGGTAAGACGACATGGTGTGATGATCACGGTTCGAAAGAGCAGAGGCAAGGATATTGATGCGGCATGTGGACAATTGGCCAATCAGGAATAATTTAATTGATTCAATGGGTCAATTTGAAACTAAATCCTTCTATAATGGTCCATTTTAAGATTGAAAAATCAATTTTGGTTATGGATGTATTGCAATATGAAAATACCGGTATTCCTAGAAAGATTTTAAAACCTTATTCTTGTTCATTTTCTTTTAAAATTGATGCAATCAATTTTTGGAGAAACCCATGATATTCTTTCCATTCTCCAGAACGTCCAAAACTGCTGTTGTGCCAAATAACGTGGCAATCTCCGCCATAACGACGACAGATTTTGTAAAAATGAAGCATGTCATTTAAAGCTTCTGCGCTGTTGTACTTTAGATAATCTTTGTATCCACGGTCCATCGCCACAAATGGATGAATGCGCAATGAAGTAACTTTTTCTTCAGATAGATTGTACCAAAGGAAGGAGTGAACCGTGCCTGCTTTGAAACCGGATTGCTCTGCAAATCCCAGCGAATAATCATCTGTGATTTGATTTCTCTCCAACTGGACATAGCTTTCGGGTAATTTCATTCTTAAAAAATGAAAGCGACTCGAGCTGATCCTTTGATCAATTGCATTTTCGAGTTTGTTTTTTTCGGTTTCCAATTGATCCGCATTAAGAAAGGAACTATACGAAGGATGCAGCCCGATGGGATGTTTCAATGACAATTTTTTTAGCAATTGCTTTGCATCGGGTATGTCTACAGATTGATTGTTATCATTGGCGGAATCACCACCTGCGAGAACAAAAAACATGATTTTTACAAACGGGTTTGAGAGTTTTTCAATTTCATCATAACTGTCATAAGGATCTTTAATTTGATTCATGATCACAGAAATTCTCTCTGCCAATTGTTTCCATTGGAAAGTAATCAATTCCAACATTCCAGCGCCTGCTAGTTTCCACCAGGATTTGTAGTGGTATTTCCAAAAAAAGTCAATGTCCACACCAATGGTTAATGAGGGAGTTTGTATTTTCCTTTCTGCTTTAATTCCAAAGTGCTGAAATATCTGTTGATCAAACCAGTCCAACCAGACATCGATCATTGGAATTTTCAAAAGATTGGATTGGAAAAGCAGAGAAGAATGGGAAGAAAATCTTTGGTGGGCATCTGTTGGATTGGCTCGATATTCTTCCATGCGCGAGAGCAACCAAAAAATTGCATAAAAAAAATCAAACCCATTTGCTTCAATACTTCGAAAAAGCACCGGCATGTTTTGGAAGGAATCAAATCCCGCGGGATGGAGGTAATTGTTTATTTGAATGCCACCTGAAGATGGAATCCAAAAGCCGGCCTTATCAACAGGTTTTTTGATTTGGTAAATAATGGTATATTCATTGAGTTCCGGCATGGAATTTGACTCAACAGATAGCAGAATATTACTATATCTTTCAGACAAAAAATCACAGATATAAGCCAATCTGGGAGAGCTGGAGTCCGTTCTGATCTTGATTTCTTGCATCGGTCAAAGGTAAAATAATGAACCAATTTCAAATAGTTGACTTATATTTAAGCTTTGTATGAAATATCTCCTCAGCATACTGTGTATAATTGGCGCAAGTGTTGCATTTGTGGTTGGTCAAGCTCAGGTACCTCACACCGTACGCAAGGGAGTTATTTACAAACAGGAGCGCTTCTTTGACCTGGCTATCCATACCCACGGATTTTATTTTGGCTACAATCTAGGAAAAATAAGAAAATACTACCGTACAGATTACCTTCATTTCGATTTAGGTTTGGTGGAAAATCCTAGAGAGCAAACCATTCAGCGCAACAATCTTCAGGGTAACGGCCTATTTAGCAGTTACACCTACGGCAAACAAAAATCCCTTTGGAACATCAGAGCTGGCCGCGGAATGGTTCGTTATTTTTCAGAAAAAGCAACCAAAAAAGGAGCAGCCGTAGGAATCCGGATCGAAGGAGGATTGCTCCTGGGATTGCTCAAACCCTATTACCTTAAAGTACTTAAAAATCAGGATGGTATTCTCAATATTGAAAATATCCGATATTCTGAGGAGACCAAAGAGTTATTTCTCGATCAAAATAAGATTCTGGGTGCTTCTGCATTTAGGAAGGGACTTAGTGAGATAAGCGCGATTCCTGGAGCCTGGTTTAGGGCAGGAGTCACCATTGATCAAGGTGCATTTGAAAAAAGAGTAAGAGCTCTGAATGCAGGAATTAGTTTGGACCTTTATCCAAGAAGAGTGCCCATCATGGTCCATCAGAATAACCTATTCCTATATCCCAATTTCTTCCTTAATCTCCAATTTGGAAGCCGATCCACAAGGAGCCAGGGATTTAAATCGGATCAATAAAACTTGTCCATTTTTCCATTGTTTGTAATGTTTGATTTTCTTTGCTCTTTTTAAACAGCTTTATGATTGATCTTCCGATTGTCTCTTCACAGGTTTCAGGTACTCCGCGCAAACCTGAATGGCTTAGGGTAAAACTTCCTTATGGGGAAGAATATCGCAAAGTGAGGCGATTGGTTGATGAATACAAATTACACACAATCTGTCAGAGCGGCAACTGTCCCAATATGGGAGAATGTTGGGGAGCAGGTACCGCTACTTTTATGATCTTGGGAGATGTATGCACCCGTTCCTGTAGCTTTTGTGCGGTCAAAACGGGTCGTCCTCCGGAATACGATACCGATGAACCCATCCGTGTAGCAGAAGCCATCAGACTAATGGGGGTAAAACATGCCGTCATTACTTCTGTCAACAGGGATGAGCTGCCGGACCGGGGAGCAGAAATCTGGCATCAAACCATCGTTGCCGTCAAACAGTTGAGTCCACAAACCACCATCGAAAGCCTGATCCCTGATGTAAAGGCCAACTGGACTGCGTTGGATCGAATGATCAGTGCCGGACAAGAAGTGGTCTCTCACAATATGGAAACGGTAGAACGACTGTATCGTCTGGTCAGACCCCAGGCCAAATATCAACGCAGTCTTGAGCAAATCAAAAGAACCAAAGATTATGGCAAGCGCACCAAAACAGGTATTATGCTTGGTTTGGGTGAAACCAAAGAAGAGCTTGCCAAAGCAATGGATGATCTTCTAGCCCATGGTTGTGAAATTTTGACCCTGGGTCAATATCTCCAACCCACCAAAATGCATTTGGAAGTAAAGGAGTTTGTCCATCCTGATGTTTTTTCTGAATATCGAGAAATGGGGATTTCCAAGGGATTTTTATATGTTGAAAGCGGCCCGTTGGTAAGGTCGAGCTATCATGCAGAAAGACATCTGATTTAACAATGATTAACAATAGATCTTCAAAGACTAATTTTTTTACACCATTTTCCGTAAAAATCAGGTAATACCCTGATATTTGGACCGCTTTTTAGACGTCTATTTGCGCCAGATATAAAATAGAATAGCATCACTTATGGAAAAATTTCGTTTTGGATGGTTTTTTGGTTTCTTCTTACTCCTGAATACCGCATATTCTCAGCAAATTTATACAGTAAATTCTGCCAACGATGCAGACGATGGGGTCTGTGATGCAGTTCATTGCAGCCTGAGAGAAGCGATCAATGCCTCTAATACGGATGGCGTAGTCAGTGAAATTCGATTCAATATACCCGGGGCAGGACCACATACCATTAATCCCGGAGGAGCTTTTCCAGACGTTACGGCTGCTCAAACCAGCATTTTGGGAGAATCCCAAGCAGGAGGTGCCGGCTCGATTATCGTTAATCTCAATTTCAGGGTGTTGGGAGGCAATCCTTTCTTCAGGATTTTGGGCAGCGGGTTTTATATGAGCGGGGTGTCGTTCAGAAATATGAACTTCGATGCCATTGGTGATCATATTCTCGAATTCGGAAATGCTACCATTGCTGCAGATTCCGGACAAGTATACAATTGTGCGTTCTATCAGGATGCAGCCACAACCCCCAATACCACCACCCACTCTGTGAAGCTCACCCGCGGTATGGACATCACCATCCGAAAATGTACTTTTGGATCTGATTTTACCAGGTCATCCATCCTGATCACCCGGGGAATGATCGCAATAGGAGCCTCAATGGGACTTGGAAATTCATATATTGATTCATGCACTTTTGTTACCAATTTTTCTTGCATTGAGGCCAGAAGTTCTCAGTGTCTGATCACCAATAATCTTTTTGGGGCCCTGGACACCAGTAAGGTGAATGCCTTTCTCGATCCATCTTATGCCATCAGGTTGTATGATGGAGGAATCTACACCATGAACAACAATTTTTTCTACGGACAGAAGATTGTTGGAATCCAAACCAATGACCTTCTGAGGACCTGCACCATCTCCAATAATCGTTTTTACAACGGCACCTTGGATATAGAGTTAAATGGCACCAGCAATTCAGATTATTTTGTTAGAAACAATTATGCCAGGGACGGTGGAGATTTTATCAATGTAAACGCAATGGGTGCTTATTCGTTGTTTTTAAATCACAACAGCATTTCCAGATACTCCAATGTATATGTCAATTTTTTAGATCCCGGAATTTCGCAAGCGAGGCATTTTAACAACCACATGACCTGCCTTTCTGGCAGAGCTGTTTTGCTGAACAATGCAAACACACCAAAACCTTCTGTTCCAGTGATCAATTCTGTCAATCGGGATCAAATCAGAGGTACAGGAAATCCAAATGATTCAGTGTGTGTGTATGCCAATCCGTCTTTGTTGTGTCCCGGATCCACCTGTCATGCGGGTTTTGAATTGGGCAGAACCAGGTCTGATGCAACAGGTGCCTGGACCCTTAATGTGGCATATCCCAACAGACATACCATATCTGCTTATCAGTATCCTTCCAACCCTGCTGACAGACCCAATATTTATTCTGAATTTTCTAACTGTTATGTCTGTCCGGGACCAGTCAGAACCGTATTTTCTCCCACGATTTGTATCGGCGAAACCGTTAATTTTCGCAACCGAACTTACAGTTCAACAAATCCCACTGATTCATTCAATGTAAATGGGGATGGCGTCAGTATCTGCGATTCGGTATTTATTGTTGATGTTAAAATAGCCGGTGGTTCCAGAACAGAACATTTTGTCAATGTTTGTTATCAGGATACTGTTAGCATTGGCAGTGTTCGGGTTTTTGAAGGTAAGCTAGCTGACTCTGTTACACTTCAAACCCAAAATGGATGTGACTCCATCGTGGTCGTTTTTGGGACGATCAGAGGTTTGTTTACTTTGAATCAAACCATTTGTAATACAGATCGATTGACGATAGGAACGGAAATCTTTGACAAAGATAGACCAACAGGAATTGCCATACTTCCGGGTGGCTCGACCTTTGGTTGTGACAGCGTTATTTTTGTGAATCTGACCATTAAAAATTTTGCTGAGAGCAATTACAATACAGCCATTTGTAAAGGTCAAACCATCACAATCAATGGGGAGATTTTCAGTGAAAGCAAAACAACAGGAGTTCAAACTTTGACCAGTGGTTCTGTCAATGGATGCGACAGTGTTATCAATGTTTTTGTCCATGTGGCGGATCCCACATTTGATTTCAGACTTACATTGTGCCCCAGTGACAGCGTTTTAATTGGAGGAGCAGGTGGTCGTTATTTTGGGGCAAGAAATCCAAGCGGACAATTTATACTTCAAAATGGCTCCTATTTGGGATGCGACAGCATTATCAATGTATCGCTCACCCTTAGGACAGAAGGCATGGGTACTTTCAGAGCGGTCATTTGTCGCACGGATACCTTGACTTTGGGAGGACAGCGATTTTCTTCTGGCAGAACGATGGGTACTTTGAGATTTGCCAACCAATCGGCCAATGGCTGTGATTCTCTGGTCAACGTGATCATATCTATTTTACCGGACGCTGTGGGAAGTTTGGATACGTTTACTTGCATGGGTAGTACCATTAACATAGGAGGAACCGTTTTTTCTGAAAGCAGGCCTAACGGAGACATCAATCTACCAAGAATGTCTTATCAGGGTTGTGACAGTTTTTTGACCGTTAATGTTCGGTTTTTACCTCTTCCCGTATCTACTTTTAATCCAACCATTTGTAGTAAAGACAGTATTCGGGTTGGTAACCAGGTTTTTTCTATTCTCAGACCTTCAGGTAGTGTGGTAATACCCAGATCTCCCGCACAAGGTTGTGATTCTACCATTCAAGTCAATTTGAGTTTTGCGGCTCCGATCGTACCGACCATTGAAGTTGAAAATATTCTTTGCCAAACACCCAATACGGGTGTGGTTCAAATTAATGACATCGGTGTTGCGCCAGGACCATATATGATTTCAGTGGATGGTCAGCCTCCGGTCAGTTACATTGCAAGAATGAGATTCACAGGACTCTCCCAAGGAAATCACAATCTGAGGATCCTCAATTCCATTGGGTGCGACACAGTGGTCAATTTTACAGTCAACCCATCTCCGATTCTTACCCTGGATTTGCCCCAGGATACAACCATCCAACTTGGTGGTACGGTTGCCATTCGTCCCAATTTTAATTTTACTCCAAGTTTGATCAGCTGGACTCCACCATCGGATTTGAGTTGTCTGGATTGCACAAATCCCATAGCTACTCCGCAGCAAACCACCACTTATACGCTGAAATTGACCGATAGCAATGGATGTGAGATTGAAGATCAGTTTACCATTTTTGTTAAGGTGCCTGAGGCAGATGTATACATTCCCAATGTATTTTCACCCAATGGAGATGGGGTCAATGAATTTTTTGAAGTGACCTTCCGTTTTCCTGATAAAAGCCAATTGCTCGTCATGAGAATTTTCGATCGATGGGGCAGTTTGGTTTTTGAACAAACAGGAAATGGTATCGGCGATCAGGTCAAATGGGATGGAACCACCAAAGGGAGAGACCTTTTGCCAGGAGTATATACCTATGCATTGCAATTTATCACCGAAGGCAATGAACCACAATGGAGACATGGAGATATCACGATCATACGATGAAGGCCTGCCTTTGAAATGGCATGTACAAAAATCAAGAATGCAAGGCTGACAAAACCATGTAACAATGGCTTTGTTTTAAGCCTATGAGGTGGGTTTTTAAATTTTCATTCAAATTATGCTTGGCATTACTGATCAGTAAGACTTGTGCCCAATCTTCTATCGTCCGAATTGGAATCAACGGATTAAGTTGTTCTGCTTGTGTAAAAAGTGTCGAAATGCAAATTAGGAAATTGGATTTCGTGACAGATCTCGAAATGGATATCATCGGAACTGAAGCGTTGATCCTCGTCCAACACAAGCGTTCTTTTGAATTAAATAAATTGGTTAGAGCGGTTTATAAAGCCGGATTTTCGGTGAGGGATGTAAAACTCAAATGGTCCCTCTCAGAATTTAAGCTGAAAGAAGATGGAATATATGATTGGTTTGGAATGCAAATTAGGATCTTAAATCAGGAGAATGTTTTATCCAACAATGAACAGTTTGTACAACTTGTGGTAAAAAATATCTACCCGAGCCTTCAAGAATCGAAATATTTAGAGAATATAAAGTGGAGAAAAGCCAATGGAATCAATCGTTTGGTCTGATGTTATGAGATGGTTGATCATAAGTCTGGTTATCAGTTTTGGTAAATCAGCTTTCTCACAGGAGTTATTTCCTTTGGCTGAGTCCGCCAACACCTTACCAAAAAATGTCTTTGCATTGCGACTTTTTACCAATGGAAATTATGAAATCAAAACTCCAAAAGCAATGGTTGGTCTTAGGATCATGTATGGTCTGGGTTCAAAATTAAGTGTTTATTTATCCGGTACATTTTCCAACCATCACTCCAGATATTTACCACCGGATTTGGTTTCGCATGGTCATCCATCTGGCGGAAGCCCGTTTTATTTTACAAATCGGGTAGCTAAAGGTCAGACCCATCCCATGAATTGGAACGGAATTCATGTTATGGCAAAATATAGATTGTTGAGTATAGACCGGAGAAATAAACACTACAGAATTGCTCTGATTTCTGAATGGTCCAATGTCCGACAAGCGCATGATGAGGCAGAACCAAACCTCCTGCACGACAATAAGGGTTGGAGTGGCGGAATGATTCATAGCTTTCTGTATCATCGGTTGGCGGTTAGCAGCACTTTGCAGTTAGTTCTTCCCGGAGACTATCGCGAAGTCAGAAAAGATCCCGTTCAGTCAGTGGATGTTGAGCGTACCATGAAGTATGGAAATTCAATCAACTGGAGTATTTCTTTTGGATATCTTTTGAATGGCAACACCAAGAATGATTTCGATGAACCCAATATTAATCTTTATATTGAATTTATGGGAGCAGCCTGGCAATCTGCTCAGTTTATTTACAATGGTCAAATAATTCCCAATTTTAATCCTGCTTTCCATTCGGGATACTATATGGAAATTCATCCGGGAATTCAAAGAGTTATCAGATCAAACTGGAGACTGGAATTGTCTTTAGGACTTCCATTGATTCATCAGTCTCTGGTCCACTCTTACCCGATATACAGTTTTGCGGTCCAACGTTTTTTTTATTAATTCGCAAAAATTCAAACAGGATTGAGCGTTGAATTTTCCTGATAGGATTTGATCAATTGGATGGGATTGTCCAACACATCGCTCAATGCAGTAATAAATGCCCCATCTTGAGCTTTTGAAATGGCGTAAGCCAGCGGCTCGATTTCATCTTCAATAAATTCATAGGAAGCATTTGGCTTTGACTGCAAAATACCTTTGATCAACAAGTGTACAATGTCATCTCTCAACCTGCCTCTGTGAAATTTAGCCTGATGAACTATAATGTGATCAAACATTTCTGCACTCAGTATTCCAAGTTTGACAATCGATTCATCTGGTCTATCGCCGGTACCTGTAATGATCCCAATTTTTTGAGGAGCATCGATGTGATTTAAAAACTCTTTGACACCGGCAAATCCATCAGGATTATGTGCAAAGTCGATCATCACCCTGAATCGATGAAAATCAAAAATATTCAACCTACCCGGAGTTTGTTCAGCAGAAGGATAAAAACTGGAGACTGCGTTTTTTATTTTTTCGGTGGAAATTCCAAATGCCAGACATGCAAGGATTGCTGCCATGGCATTTTCAATCATAAAGGGCACCGTGCCATGGTAAGAAATCGGTACCTGATCGAGTCCCAATTGAAAAACAATTGAATCTCTAGTTTTTACAACAATGGATTTGTTTTCAACAAAAGCCAACCAATTGCAGTTTGAGGGCATTTTCGGTTGGGGTAAGATACTAAACCATCCGTACCTCAAATCGGATTGGGAAGACATTTTTTTGGTGTGTTCATTTTCAAGATTTAGAATGGCAGCTCCTCCGGCTTGCAATACCTCAACGATAAGACCTTTAACCTTCGCCATTTCTTCAATCGTATGTATGTCGCCCAAACCAAGATGGTCTGATTGCACGTTGGTAACCACCGCTATCTGGCATTCTGCAAAGCCCAATCCCGCTCGCAGGATTCCACCTCTGGCTGTTTCAAGAACCGCCAATTCCACATCTGGATGTCGAAGTACTTCTGCAGCACTGGCAGGTCCTGTGGTGTCTCCGGTTTCGATGATTTGTCCGTTGATATAGATTCCATCGCTGGTGGTAAAACCAGTGCAATAGCCGGCCTCTTGACAGATATGGGCAATCAGTCTGCTGGTGGTTGTTTTTCCATTTGTCCCGGTTACAGCAATGATCGGTTTTCGATTTGGATTTAATGACTCTTGGATCGATAAAGACGGCTCAGGTTCATTATTCTTAATATTTTGCAATTCAGTCAGGGCATCGTCTGGATTCGTATTGCCATGGAGTAATAAATCATTCAACATTTTTACAGTTGCATGAGCAGCCAATCTTCCGGCTTGTTCGCTGTGGTATTCAAACAATATTCTCCAGACATCTTTTTGATTTGTTTCTAAGCCATTGAAATAACTGAGTTGATAAGCTACTTTTTTTTGTAATTCCAATGCAATGCGGGCGATCATCAAATGGGGGTATGATGAAAGACTGAGATCGATTCCGAATTTCTGGGTCATTATATTCTTTAATTCAAAAATCGATGCTGCTGTTTTTTCATCGAATTTGACCCTCATAACAATGAGTCTATGGTCCAGACTAAAAATATTAGGTCCGCGGAGTGCCTGAACTTGTAGTATTTCTATCATAATCGCTCTTTAAATAAATTGCAGGTCCGAAAGGTAGTATATTTATCAGTTTAACTATAAATATTTTACGGTCCAATAAAAGCATTTAATATGGATCCTATTTCCTCTGTAATAAAGCTTGTTTTCGTTCATTTCATTTTGTTTTGTGTGGTTTCATTTTAATCATGACAGCCAGAAGATAACAAAGTGGTATTTTTGGCGCTCAAAGGGGATAGTTACAAAAATCATGAAGAAAACCATTGTGCCCGGCACCATTCCAACTGGAGAACTCCATCAATATCTTTTAGGGAGTGTAGCCCCAAGACCTATAGCGTTTGTAAGTACAATTGACAAAGAAGGAAAACCCAATTTGGCTCCGTACAGCTTTTTTAATGCATTCAGCAGCAATCCTCCTATTTTGGTCTTTTCTTCCAACCGAAGGGTAGAGGGAAATACCACCAAAGACACCCTCCACAATATTATGGAGACCAAGGAATGCGTAGTCAATGTCGTCAACTACGAAATTGTCCGGCAAATGATGGTTTGCAGCGTTGATTTTCCCAAAGAAGTCAACGAGTTTGAAGAAGCTGGTTTGACTCCGGAAAAGGCTTCTTTCATAAAGTCACCATTGGTCTTGGAAAGTCCTGTCAATATGGAGTGCAAGGTTGATCAGATTATAACATTGGGGGATCAGGGAGGTGCCGGTCATTTGATCGTTTGCCATGTGGTCTGTATTCATATCAGTGAATCAGTCTTGGACCAACACCAAAAAATCGATCCTCATAAAATCGATCTCATGGGAAGAATGGGGAGGGCATTTTATGTAAGAGCTAGTGGAGAAGCGATACTCACTTTACCACAAAGTCAACAACTTCCCGTTGTGGGATATAAAAATCTCCCGGACCATGTTAGCCAAAGTAAAATATTAACCGCTAATTTAATAGGCTTTCTTTGTGGATTAAAGCATTGGCCTGATCAGAGAGAATCTGTTGCAGAGTTGAATGAGAGATTAGATTGGAAAGAAGCCATGAATTCACCGAAAAGATTGGATGAATTGCATCACCTGGCGATGCATCATTTCAATCACGGAAATTCTGATCTCGCTGCTAAAATTTTGGCATCCATTTAATTTAACACCATGAAAACTTCTTTGAACAAACAGGCTGTACAAATGATTCTGGCAAATATTAACCGCCACATTTTTTTGACAAAGGAAGAAATCCAGATTTTTACAGACAAGCTCTCTTTTCGAAAAGTGAAAAACAAAGAAATCATTCAGGCTGCCGGAATGTATTGTAAGGATTCGTTTTTTGTCACCAAAGGTTGTTTGAGGGCTTTTCAAACGGATCAGAATGGTTTTGATCATGTGTTGAGTTTTGCTCCGGCAGATTATTGGGTATCGGATTTGTATGCTTTAATTTCGGGCAATCCCGCCATCTTAAATGTAGAGGCAACATCTCCCTCAGAGGTTTTGATTTTAAATAGAGCAGATCAGGAGAAACTTTATTTGGAGGTCCCTAAATTTGAACGTTTTTTCAGGATCATTCTCGAAAAAAGTTTGGTTCATTTTCAGCAAAGGATATTGGATAATCTTCAAATGAATTCAGAGGAAAGGTATCAAAAATTTTGTGAAAAATATCCTCAATTGGTTGGCTCGCTCGCACAAAAGCAAATCGCATCATACATTGGAGTAACTCCGGAGTTTTTTAGTAAAATGCGTACCAGAATGCTGAGAAAGAATTGAGCTGCGCCCGGGATATGAATATTTTAGTGGATTTGTATAAATTGAAAGATATCAACACAGGCTTGGGCCAATTCAGTATTCAGTTTGCCAAAGCACTGGTATCTCACCCGCAATTCAATCCGGATCATTTTACATTTTTAAAGGGTACCGAAATGGCAACCCATTTACAACAATATAAGACAATTTCACCAGCAATCCAGAGAAGATATTTAAGCTTTCTAAACAGAGGATTTGGATTATGGCACAGCTTGCATCAATTTCCTTCATTTATTCCGGATAAGAATTCCAAATGGTTGCTTACCATTCACGATTTGAATTTTTTAATTGAGAAAAACCCCATCAAACAAAAAAAGTATTTAGGTCGGTTGATTAAAAATGTAAACAGAGCTGATTGTATTACTTGCATTTCAAAATTTACACAGGACCAATTGACATCGCATCTTGATGTTGGGAATAAAAGAACGGAAATCATTCCGAATGGCGTTGATCTGATTGAATTTCCGGGTCATACACCCAAGTTAAATGTCGAAGGAAGCAAGTTTTTCTTTTCCATAGGGGTTTTTGAAGAAAAGAAGAACTTTGAAGTATTGTTACCAATGATGCATTTTTTTAAAAATCACTTGTTGATACTGGCAGGTAATTGTGAAACTTCCTATGGCCGAAAACTAAAGGAACTGATTGGAAAGCTCCGATTGGAAAGACAGGTAATTTTGACAGGTACCATCAGTGATGCAGATAAGTATTGGTACCTTTGCAATATGGATGCATTACTTTTTCCATCAAAGGCAGAAGGATTTGGAATTCCGGTGATTGAGGCCATGTGCTGTGGTAAACCAGTGGTTTTGAGTTCATCGACCGCTTTGCCAGAAACCGGCGGAACCATTGCAGCTTATTTCGATCATTTTGAACCAGAACACATGGCAAAGATTGTGCAACAGCATATTCAATTATTTCAATCGGATCCCGACACAAAAAGTAGGGAAAGCATCCAATGGTCGCAGCGATTTAGTTGGAAGGAGTCTATTTCCAAATATTTTAAACTATATCAAGAATTATCCTGACAAGTAGATGAATCGAGTTGAACCAGTGTTTGGAGATGATAAATTGGAAGAAAGTCTTTTTAATATATTGAATTTATTTTTAAATTTATCCACTTGTTTTTATATATAATTCATTTTCCAATGAAAATTTGATAAATGAAAAAAGAATTTTTGAAGTCAGCGAATAATTTACCAGTTGATCAAAATGACTGGAATTGGTCAAATACTTTTGGTTTGCTGTTTATCATTTTTTTGAGCTTTTGGACTTTTCAATCGGTGGGAAAATTGGGATTTGTCTGGGATGATTTCGAGTATATCCAGACCAACAAAATGCTAGCCCAAGATCTTTCTATAAGCATTCCCCATTTTTTTGGACAGAATTATTATGTGGGGAATTACCATCCTGTTACCATGAGTTCCTATGCTCTAATTTATCAGAAAGCGAAGTTGAATCCTGAATTATACCATCAAGTGGTTTTACTTTTTCATGTATTGAATTCTTTGTTGGTTTTTTGGATGATCTGGATTTTAAACCAGGGCAGATTTGTTGTTGCCGCAGTGGTATCTGCACTTTTTGCTGTCCATCCCATGCATGTTGAATCGGTGGCATGGGCGTCAGAACTCAAAGATGTTTTATATACTTTCTTTTTTATTCTTGGACTAATTTGTTATCTTAAGACTTATCAAAAGCAAAGTCGTTTGCTTTACTTGATGTTTTGCTTTTTGTTTTTTGTCATTTCAATGTTGTGCAAGCCTGCAGCAGTTTGCTTTCCATTGGTACTTATGGTTTTTGATTATTATAAAATAAATCAGTTTCAGTGGAAAACGGCATTGGAAAAAATCCCATTTTTTATGGCAGCTTTATGGATGGGTGTTGTGACCATAATGGCTCAGGATAAAGCAGTGGGAAGTATCGGGCAGTACGAATTTTTTGAACGGGTGATGATTTCGTCGTTTGCCAGTATCTTCTACCTTGTCAAATTGATAATTCCTATCAATCTGTCTGCCTTGCATCCATTCCCGGTAAGTAGTGGCGGTGATTTTCCACTTTATTACAAACTAGCACCTTTCATGATATTGGTATTGTTTTTTGCACTTTGGTATCTGAGAAGAAGCAACAAAACCCTGGTATTTGGATTTCTGTTCTTTTTTGCTTCTATAGTGCTTGTATTGCAATTTTTAACGGTGGGTATGGCGGTTGTTTCAGAAAGGTATACTTATGTTCCATATATTGGTTTGTTTTACATCATTGCATATTATGTGGATACTTATTTTAAGCAGAGGTATAGCAATTCTGTTTCTGCCAATTTCACCTTAGGAATGTTGATCATGCCGATTCTGGTTTTTAGTTGGATGAGCAAGAACCGTGTTATGGTATGGCAAAATAACAAAACTCTGTGGACGGATGTGGTCGCGAAGTATCCTGAATCAGCGGTGGCGAATTATAATCTTGGATCATTTTATTTCAAGGAATTAAAGGATGATGATTCTTCATTGGTCTATTTTCAGAAAACCATCCAAAGGGACCCACTGCACTATCGTGCATTAATTAATCTTGGCTTAATTAACGGCAGGAGGAAGAATAAGGACCTTGCAATGGATTATTTTAAAAGAGCAGAACAGATCAATCCTGATTATTTTGAGCTTTACAAAAATCGCGGATTTGTTTTAAGTATGTTTGGAGAAACGGATAGGGCATTGGGAGATTTTACCAAGTATTTATCACTGGTTCCAAAGGATGCACAGATCTTATACGGAAGAGGTCTGATTTATCAGATGAAGAAGGAAAATGAAAAAGCACACGCTGACTTTGAAGCAGCGGTTCTTTATGAACCCCGCAATGCAGGATTTTGGTTAACAAAGGCAGAATCTGCCCTTGAATTGGGAAGAATAGAAACAGCTAGAAAAGATTTGGAGATGGCAATACAACTGGGAGCCAAACCTAAGCCTGATTTACGCCGAAGACTTGGTCTTTGATTTAAGCCTTTGGGCCAGCTGAGATAATATCAGGACTTGCCTTTGATTTGTATTTTTCAAAATTTTTATTGAAAAGTTCTGCCAGGGCTCTTGCTTTGTCGTTGTACTCTGTTGCATTGGCCCAGGTGGTAGATGGATCCAGTACCTCATTGGAAACTCCAGGACAAGTTTCTGGAAAATGTAAGCCAAAAATATCGTGGGTTTTAAATTTGACTTGGTTCAACTCACCAGATAAAGCAGCGGTTATCATGGCCCGTGTATAGGATAATTTTATCCTTGATCCCACGCCATAAGGTCCTCCCGTCCATCCTGTATTGACCAGCCAAATTTGTGGTTTGTATTGATCAATTTTTTCACCCAACATTTTGGCATAATGGGTGGGATGCAGTGGGATGAACGGTGCTCCAAAACAAGCAGAAAAAGTAGCTTTGGGTTCTGTAACACCCGCTTCTGTGCCTGCTACTTTGGCCGTATACCCAGAAATAAAGTGGTACATCGCTTGTGCAGTGGTCAGTTTGGAGATGGGTGGAAGAATGCCATAAGCATCGCAGGTCAGGAAAACAATATTCTTGGGATGGCCTCCTCTTGATGGATTTATGGCATTTCTGATATGGTCAATGGGGTAAGATACCCTTGTATTTTCTGTGATTGCACAGTTGGAATAATCTGGTTTGTTGGTATTTGGAAAACAGCCTACATTTTCCAGGATGGCACCGGTTCTGATGGCGTGAAAAATATCCGGCTCTTTTTCTTCGGTCAGATCGATGCATTTGGCATAACAGCCGCCTTCAAAATTAAAAACTCCGTCGCTTGCCCAACCATGCTCATCATCGCCAATCAACTTTCTGTTTGGATCTGCAGACAAAGTGGTTTTGCCGGTTCCGCTCAACCCAAAAAATACAGTAGTGTCTCCTTCTGGGCCAATGTTGGCAGAGCAATGCATGGGTAATATATTTTTGAACCACGGCAATTCAAAATTCAGAATGGTAAATATAGACTTTTTGATTTCACCGGTATACCCAGAGCCACCAATTAATATCATCTTTCTGGTAAAATCAATAATGCTGAAATTGTGCTGCCTTGTACCATCAACAGAAGGATTGGCCTTAAATTCAGGAGCATTGTAAATGGTCCAATTTGGAACAAAATTCTGCAATTCCTCCTCAGTTGGACAAATAAACATATTGGAGGCAAATTGTGCACTCCATGGCAACTCAGCGATCAGTCTGACCCCTATCTTAAAATCCGGATGGGCGCATGCAAAATTGTCCTGAACAAAAATATCCCTCTCGTTGAAGTGCTGGATCATTTTAAGCCTTAATTGTTCAAATTTGTCTTTTGAAAATTTTTGGTTAAATTGATTCCAATCCACCGCGTCTGCAGTAAGGCTGTCTTCCACCGTGAATTTATCCTGAGGGGATCTTCCGGTAAACTCACCGGTTAATATCATTAATGCGCCAGTGTCACTCAGGTTTCCAAGCTTTCTTTCCAAACTCAACTGCACTAAATCTGAAGGCTTTAGATTGGCATAGACCGTCTTTTGGGGCGAAATGCCAGATGTTTCAACCGGAGATTTAGGTGAAACCACACCTTTTAATTTCATACGAATCGAGTTTTGATCAACGAAAATGGTGGCTCAAAGGTAGCTCAATTATTATTTCCCAATAGCGTTTAAATAAATATTAACCTGTTGGTTTTGGATCTAAACCATGTGATCTTTAAGTTGTCTTTTACTAAGTGAAAATTTTTATTTACTGGCATTAATTTGAACGAGATTAGCATAAAAAGGATAGCTTTGCCGCGTTTTTTAAATTAGAGTCATCATACGAGAAATAGAAGCCCAATGGACAGATTAAAAGAATTGTTTAAAATCAAATTTTCGGCTGCCTCTGAAGAAATTAAGACCATTGTAAGGGAACATGGCAACAAAGTCATCGATAAAGTACAGATCGAACAGGTCTATGGAGGAATGAGAGGTATTAAATCGATGATCTGGGAAACATCTTCCTTGGATGCGATGGAAGGTATCCGTTTTAGAGGTTATAGTATTCCGGAATTAAGAGAGAAGTTACCCTGCATTGACGGGGCAACCGAACCCCTTCCTGAAGGCCTATTCTGGCTTATGATGACAGGAGAATTTCCCACCGATGATGAAGTCAGATGGCTCAGCAGGGAGTGGATGAGAAGAAGCGTGGTCCCTGACCATGTCATTGGAACCATTGACAGTATGGACGACAGCATTCATCCTATGACCCAATTTAGCATTGCCATTATGGCCATGCAATGCGAAAGTCTCTTTGTTAAAAAATACAATGAGGGGATGAATAAATCCCAATACTGGGATGTTACGTACGAGGATGCTATGAATTTGATCTCCCGGGTTCCCATCGTGGCAGCTTATATTTATCGGAAGGCATTTTGCAACAAGGATATCATCAGACCCAATAGAGATTTGGACTGGAGTGCCAATTTTGCTTATATGATGGGCTATGACTCGGATGCATTCAAGGATTTAATGAGACTCTATCTGACAATTCACGCGGATCATGAGGGAGGTAACGCTTCTGCCCATACGGTACATTTGGTAGGATCTACCCTGAGCGATGCCTATTTATCCCTGTCAGCAGGTATGAATGCATTGGCCGGACCCCTGCATGGATTGGCAAATCAGGAAGTAATGGATTGGATTTATGACATGATTCGGGATCTGGGTACCAATGACCCGAGCAAAGATCAAATCGCAGACTATGTGAGAAAAACCCTTGCTCAGGGCATTGTGGTCCCAGGCTATGGACATGCCGTATTAAGGGTGGCGGATCCAAGATTTATGGCTCAGATGGAATTTGCCAAAAAACATTGTGCAGAAGATCCAATGGTCAAAATTGTTTGGAACGTTTTTGAAGTTGTACCCGATATACTTGGCAGTCTTGGCAAGGTGAAGAATCCATGGCCAAACGTGGATGCTCATTCTGGTGCTCTTCTGGAGCATTTTGGATTTAAACAACACAATTTTTACACCGTATTGTTTGGCGTCTCGAGGGCTTTGGGAGTTTTGGCCCACCTTTGTTGGGACCGCGCCCTAAATTTACCATTGGAAAGACCCAAATCTCTTACGACAGAAGAGATCAAATTGTTTATTAAAAATTCTTCAAACTAATAAAACCATACTAAAATGCATTTTGCCGAAAACGTCA
This sequence comes from Saprospiraceae bacterium, assembly GCA_016715965.1. NCBI lineage: Bacteria > Pseudomonadati > Bacteroidota > Saprospiria > Saprospirales > Saprospiraceae > Saprospiraceae bacterium. Next base: position 1,708,866 of record JADJXG010000001.1, read on the forward strand.
AATACACCAAAGAACACGAGTGGATTCGTGTGGAAGGAAATCAAGCCTACATAGGAATATCCGATTTTGCACAGTCTGAATTGGGAGATATCGTTTATGTAGAAGTAGATACAGTGGGAGAAACGGTGAGTAAGGATGAAATTTTTGGCACCGTGGAAGCTGTTAAAACCACCTCTGATCTTTACATGCCTGTATCAGGAACCATCCTTGAATTTAATCCGGATTTAGATGAAAAATCTGGCAACGATCCGACTCTTATCAATACCGATCCATTCGGAAAAGGATGGATCATAAAAATTGAATTGACCAATCCATCTGAATTGGATGAACTGATGGACTCTGCGGCCTATTCTAATTTGGTAGGCAAGTAAATGTCTCCGGTTTCTACCGGATTGGTTTATTTTCTAAAGCTCAGAGCCAATTTTCTGGGTTGGATTACAGTAATTGCGATTGTTGTGTTGTCCATATTGCCCAACTCTGCTTTGACTCCAATTCATTTCAAGGATTTGCTTCACCTTGACAAGTTGGGCCACCTTGGTTTTTATGGGGCTGCCACTTTTTTCTTTTTGATTGCTCCTTTTCAAAAAGAAACAAGAAGCAGGAGGAATTTAACAATATGTGCTGGTCTATCTTTATTGGGTATTGTTTTGGAATGCTTCCAGGATTGGATTGGACAAGGAAGGAAATGGGATACATTGGACCTTTTGGCCAATTTCTTGGGAATAATCTTGGCATTTCTTTTTTTTCTTTTGTTCAAAAGTAAATTTCAGCTTGATTCATTAAATCAATAGTATTGCTTTTTTCGTTCTATACCAGCGTATGTCATTGAGAAATTTTCTGCTCAAAAATCATCCCAACGAGAAATTGGATCAGCTGGTATTTGAAAACAGAAACAAATCTTATGGTGCTTATGTGTTGAGGAGACTTTATCCCAAACACATGCTGAAGGCAATGATCCTGTCCATCCTGCTTTCCTTAGTGTTGGTCTTTTTCAAGATCATTTTCGACAAGTTGATAGTGGCTGAACCAATGAATGTAGAAGATCTGGTGATGAAAGAATATCAAATCCCTGAGTTGATAGCACCACAAGGCAAGACGGGAGTATTAAAAAAAACAAGTCCAGACATTGCTACACCAGTAAAGGAAGTAAAATCTCCGACAAAATCAAAATCATCTCAATTGAAGGTGGTTAAAGACACCCCGGTGGAGACCGAACAAAATGTGAGCAACAACCAGGAAGAAGTGAATGAGAATGATAAAGAAGGTCAAGCGAAGGGCAAGGAGGGAACTGGTGATGAAATATTCGGTTATGTAAGCAACATGCCTCTTTTTCCAGGTTGTGAAAATCAGGAATGGAATTACTCAGAGAGAAAAAAATGCTCAGATAAAAAACTCAGAGATTTTCTCAAATACAACTTGAAATATCCTTCTCAAGCCATTAAAAACAATACCGAAGGAACGGTGCTAATACAGTTCATTGTGGAAAAAAATGGATTTGTATCTGATGTAAAAATTCTCCAGGACATTGGAGATGGCTGCGGAGCAGAAGCCAGAAGGGTGGTGGAAATGATGAACAACATGAATCAAAAGTGGACACCGGGATTGCAGAAAGGCCAACACCCTGTCAGGGTACAATATACCTTACCCGTGGTCTTCGAGGGTCGATGAAATCTGAAGTGCAAAATCTGAATTGAATTTTTTCAGGAAGTGTTTGTAATTTTGTTTGAATTAATAATTTTTCACCTTAAATTTAAAAAACAATTTTTACCAATAGTTTGCGACTTTTGGATTTTAAGATGGTTTCAATTAATTAAAACGCTAGAATCATTTTAACCCAATCCCCTATTAAATTCTTAACTGACGATCGCCTTCTGTTCAAATGGGACAAAATCCATTGATGATCTTCTAAAAAAATCCATCAAACCACGGACTTGTAAAAGCATAATGCGCCTATACGGTCATTATTTCCTTCTCCTTTCCTTCGATGATCTTATCTACTTTTTGGCTGTATTCCGTCACCAGATTTTGGATATCGTGTTCGCGGGCTTTGGCAAGGTCTTCAGAGAGCCCGTTCTTTTGTTCTTTTTTAATATAATCAAGTATCTTGTGTCTGGTAGAACGGATGCTTATTTTTGCTTCTTCTCCGTAATGGCGGGCCTGCTTGACAAATTCTTTTCTGCGCTCTTCTGTCAATGGCGGGATGCTGATTCGTATCATCTCACCATCATTTTGAGGTGTTATGCCAAGGTTGGCAGCAAAAATGGAGTGCTCTATCTCACCAATGATTTTCTTTTCCCAGGGTGTAATGGTAATGGTTCTTGCGTCGGCCAGGCCCACATTGGCTACCTGATTGACAGGAGTTGGAGAACCATAGTAGTTGACCAGAATTCCATCCAACAAATTGGTAGATGCTTTTCCAGTCCTGACCCGCTGCAATTCCTTCTGAAGGTGATCCAATGATTTTTCAAAATCCTGTTTGGCCTGTTTGATTTGTTGGTCAAGTTCTGCGGACATATTGGTTGGTTGAATTATGATGCAAATTAAAGGAATCTGCTTATTTTCTGAAACAAAAATATTTAATCACGTGAGCTTCCCATGTATCTTAGGATCAGGAATATCAGCATCACCAAAGAGGAAAGAGCAGCGGCCACATAAGTCATGGCGGCCCATTTAAGAGCATCTTTTGCGCCATCGTATTCTGCTCCATGGGTTGAGCCTGTATCATTAAGCCATACCAACGCTCTTTTGCTTGCATCAAATTCAACAGGTAAAGTGATCAAACTAAAAATTGTGGTGATCATAAAAGCCACAATGGTTATCAATAGAAGGGTTGGAAAGGTATTGGCCAACATAAAAGCAAACAATAAAAGGAATTGTTGCGCCATACTTGCAACTTTAACAACGGGAACTAATTTTGACCTGAGCTGGAGCATTGAATATGCAGTATCATGCTGGACAGCGTGACCACATTCGTGGGCAGCAACTGCAGCGGATGCAATGGATCTTCCATGATAGACATCTGGACTTAAGTTTACAGTTTTATCAAGTGGATTGTAATGGTCACTTAGATAACCCTGAGATTCCAAGACCCTTACATCGTGAATTCCATAATGCCTCAGCATTTTTTCTGCCACATCTTTTCCTGACTGACCCGACCTTAATCCAATGGCTGAGTAATGGGTAAACTTTGATTTTAATACATTTTGGACTAGATACCCGATTCCCGACATCACCAGGGCCAAAACATTAAAAATCATATAATCCGCATTCATAAACGCATTCATATTCTTCTGATTTATTGATTCAATAATTTATTGTATTGCTTAAACAAATTTATGGAAAAAAGATTCTGGCTTAATTCAAAAATTTTTGTTATCATTTTATAGGAATCAATGGAGCATTTCTTTTCCAAAATATGGAACCAGGGCTTTTGGAATTCGAATGCCATTCTCCGTTTGATGGTTTTCTAACAATGATGCTACGATTCTGGCCAAAGCCAATGCACTGCCATTTAGAGAATGGGCAAGGCGAATCTCACCAGATTCGGATTTAAAGCGCAGCTTCATTCGGTTGGTTTGGAAGGTTTCAAAATTGGAAACCGAACTTACCTCCAGCCATCTCTGTTGTGCGGCTGACCAAACTTCAAAATCATAAGTTAAGGCAGATGCAAATCCCATATCTCCTCCACACAGTCTGAGGATTCTATAAGGCAACTCAAGTTTTTGTAAAAGACCCTCTACATGTTTTAACATTGCTTCCAATGCATTGTAGGAATTGTCCGGATGCTCAATTCTGACAATTTCAATTTTATCAAATTGATGAACGCGATTGAGGCCTTTGACATGAGCTCCATAAGATCCTGCTTCCCTCCTGAAGCAAGGCGTGTATCCTGTGAGAAGGATCGGCAATTCATGTTCTTTTAAAATGACGTCGCGGTAAATATTGGTCACTGGTACTTCTGCAGTAGGTATTAAATACAAATCATCTTTCTCAATGAAATACATCTGCGCTTCCTTGTCAGGCAACTGGCCTGTTCCCCTTGCGGAATCTTCATTGACCAATAAAGGAGCTTGGATTTCTTCATAGCCCGAAGAACTTGCCTCATCCAAGAAAAAATTGATCAGGGCTCTTTGCAAACGAGCACCATTTTGTCGATAAAGAATAAATCCTGAACCACTGATTTTGACACCCAATTCCATGTCAAATACTTTGTATTTTTTGGCGAGCTCCCAATGAGGTAACGCATCTGGTCCCAATGAGGGAAGAGGTCCTTCCCAGGCTTTGTATATTTCATTGTCTTCAGCGCTTTTTCCAACAGGAACAGATTCATGGGGAACATTTGGTATTTGTATCAGTAATGCCTCTAGTTTTTCTTGAGCTATTCTCAATTCTTCTTCATTGATTTTGTTTTCATTTTTTAAATCCGCAACTTGAAGTTTTAATTTTTCTGCATCGGATTTTCGACCCGATTTCATCAAATCTCCAATCTCTTTTGAGATGGAATTGATTTGTGAAAGGATTGCATCCGTTTTTGATTGAGCTGCTTTGCGCTGATCATCTGTTAAAATGACCTCGTCTATACTTTGAAGCAATGAATCGGATCCATTTCTTTTACTTAAACCACTCACAATGCGATCCTTTTCATTTCTCAGCAACCTCAATTCCAACATATTTCTTAATTTAGGACAATTTTAGACGAAATAATTCATTTAACCCGAAAATAATATTTGTGAACAAAAAAAGTTTTAACTTTGTGCAGTTAAAGGCATCCAACCCGTTCTAATCATTTCCAGAGATTTTATTTTTTTGAATTCGTTCACCAGTCTCTCACGATTTGAATTTTAGACAGAGTTTGCCAAAATCAAACCATTTTTCATTCCTATTTAACTCATTTACAAATAATTAAATTGTCAGATCGTGGCTATGTATGATATATTGCAATTGAATGATATGCTCGTAACTGAGCTAAAAGACATCGCGGATAAACTGGGGATCGCGAACGCCAAAAAACTGGCAAAACAAGATCTGGTCTATAAAATTTTGGATCAACAAGCTTTGGTGGGTGCCAAAAAGTCATCCGATATTTCTGAAAATGGGGATGGAGGACACAGCGAGAAAGAATCCACCGCTTCCTATGATATTATTGAAGATGAGCGCAACATTCGCAATCGAAGACGCCGGGTGGCAAAACCTCTTGAACAGGTGTCAAAAACAAAACCTCCCGTTGAAAATGAAGAGACCGCTGAAGTTGAAGCACCTGAAAAAATTGCTGAAGAAGCACTTGAGCCGATTGAAAAGAAGAGTAATCTTGATGAAAAATTAGTGGTCATTCCACCCCAAAATCGCCAAAACAGGGACCAGCGTCCTGCTCAAAAGAATACGAGAAATTTTAATGAGCGTCTAAAACCTCAAAAAGCAAATTTGCCCGTAGAGAACAACCAACTTGAGAATAATCCATCGAATGAAGAACAGTCATCGGGTGTGGTTGTCGAACCAGAAGTAGCACCACAACCACCTGTATTTGTGGTGGAATTGGAAGGAGTAGTGGAAGGACAGGGAGTACTCGAATTGATGCAGGAAGGATATGGATTTTTGAGAAGCTCAGATTATAATTATTTATCCTCACCTGATGATGTTTATGTTTCTCCATCTCAAATCAAACTTTTCGGCGTAAAAACTGGAGATACCATCGTTGGTGCGGTCAGACCACCCAAAGAAGGAGAAAGATATTACGCGCTTCTCAGGGTATCAAAAATCAACGGGCTGGAGCCAAAATTAATCAGAGACAGGGTTCCATTTGATTATTTGACACCCCTTTTCCCAAATGAAAAATTCAAATTGACCACATCTCCCATGGGAAAGGATTATGGCAATCGAATGATAGACTTGTTTACTCCGATTGGCAAAGGTCAGAGAGGCCTTATCGTAGCACAACCCAAAACAGGTAAAACTTTCTTGCTCAAAGATATCGCAAACGCCATTGCTGCCAATCATCCGGAATGCTATCTGATCGTGCTGCTTGTGGATGAAAGGCCGGAAGAGGTTACTGATATGAAGCGGAGTGTAAAAGCAGAAGTCATTTCTTCTACTTTTGACGAACCCGCGGACAACCATGTCAGAGTGGCCAACATTGTCCTGGAAAAAGCCAAAAGAATGGTGGAATGCGGACATGATGTCGTTATTTTACTGGACTCGATCACAAGACTGGCCAGGGCATATAACACCGTAGCACCTTCTTCAGGCAAAGTGCTTTCAGGTGGAGTCGAAGCCAATGCTTTGCAAAAACCCAAAAAGTTTTTTGGTGCGGCTCGAAAAATTGAAAACGGCGGTTCATTGACCATATTGGCGACCGCTCTGATCGATACAGGCTCTAAAATGGATGGAGTGATCTTTGAAGAATTTAAGGGAACAGGTAATATGGAATTGCAGTTGGACAGAAGTTTGGCCAACAAGAGATTGTATCCATCCATTGATCTTACAAAATCCAGTACCAGAAGGGAAGACTTGTTACAGGATGAAGCTACTGTTCAGAGGATGTTTGTCTTAAGAAACCATCTGGCAGATATGAAGCCGGAAGAAGCCATCGAGTTTATCAAAAAGCACATGGTTGGAACTCAGAAAAATGAAGAATTTTTGGTGTCAATGAATAGCTAAAAATTGTAGTTGGCTTAATATCAAGCGATTAAGAAAAATTTATGGTTTGAAAAAATCAAAAAATTCAATAAAAAACTGATTCAAAATCCAAAAAGATATTATCTTTGCAGTCCTTTTGATAAAGGGGTTCAAAATTAAAGAGTCATGAAACGCACGTTCCAACCATCCAGAAGAAAGAGAGCCAACAAGCATGGCTTTAGGAGTCGCATGAAATCTAAGAATGGCAGAAGGGTATTGGCACGTCGCCGCAGCCGTGGCCGCTTAAAGTTGACCGTTTCTGACGAGAGCAAGTTGAAGTAATATTACCCCATCCTCTTTAAGAGGTGTCGACAAATCATTCTTTTCCTCCGCATTACAGACTTAAGTCACAAAAACTAATTGCACAGCTGTTTCAGAGTTCTTCTTCAGCTTATTCCTATCCATTGCTGTTAAAATTTCAACGATTAGAACTTGATTCCGAAGTGAAAGAATTGCAGGTAGCATTCTCAGTTCCCAAAAAAAAAGTAAAATTAGCCGTTCAAAGAAACCGCATCCGTCGTTTGATCTTTGAAGCTTTTAGAACCACCCACAGAGAAATCTTGCCCCCAGCTGGTGTACACAAGATTGCCATGATTTGGATCTATCTCGCGGATTCAGAACTTGAATTTGATAAAATAAAGAATGCAGTTTTTCTTTGCCTCCAGCAATTAAAAGAAAATTTGCCTTAAAGCCGAAGCTGTTTGCAAACTAAATTAAAAAAGAAGGACATTTATTTCTTTACAATGAGGACGGTTCCCCTGGCCAATGTGGCCATATCTGTATTGAGTTCATTCCACTCCATAAGATCATCTATAGAGACAGAATCGTATAATGCAGCAATATCTGAAAGGCTTTCTTTGGTTTTGACAATGTGGTAGGTGTAGTTTTTAGAAGATCTGGCAGCCAATTCAGGCTTTTCTTCAATAGATACTGGTGTTTCGTAGGCCAGGGGGTTTGGTTGGGTAATTTCAATGGTTTCCGGCTTTTCTACCAGAGGTCTTGCAAATGAAATCAGATCTATAATTCCTCCCGGTAACCATAGGACATTGACTTGATCAATGTTGTTCTTATCTGGATTTGGCATGGAACTATAATATTCGACAAATTCTACGGCCAAACTATCAGGTAGGGCAATATAATGCCCTGATTCAGATTTTGGAATGATGTTTTTTCTGTATCCGGGATTCAATGATTTAAATAATTCTTTTTGAATTCCGGTAGATTTGGTCATTTTGTCAATGTTCAGCTCCCGGTTTATTTTGATAAAGGTCAACAGTTCCGATGGACTCGCACTATTATCAGCATATAGATTGTGGGTTTCAGCGAAATGAAGCATATAGCTTAGTCCGATGAAAGCAGGAACAAACAGTTGAGTTTGGCGTGGTAGATATTTTCTGACCTCCCAATAATTTTTTGACCCACTTTTTTGGATGGCATCGATGACTTTGTATTCCCCACAATTGTAAGCAGCCAAAACCAATGTCCAATCACCAAACATCTGGTAGAGTGAATTAAAATAGGAAGCTGCCGCCCGGGTCGATTGAACCGGATCAAAACGCTGATCAACTTTATCATCCACCCTCAAACCACGATTTTTGGCGGTTGGTACCATAAATTGCCATAATCCAGCAGCACCAACTCCGGACTTTGCAGAGGGATTTAAACCGGACTCAATGGCAGCGATGTATTTGAGTTCAAGAGGCAGTTGGTTGGACCCAAAAGTCTGATCGATCAAAGGAAAATACAAGTCTTTACGATATAAAATTCGCTTGCTAAATGTTCTGTCAATCAAAACAAATCGTTTTACCTGATCCAAAACATCCTGATCTGTACTGACATCTACTATGGATTGCATCGACTTGAGTCTGTCGATAATGTCTTCTTCTGAATAATTTGCGAGTATTTTATCTCTTAATTCGATCGCTCCTATGGGGTCAATGAGGGTGGCGGCGGAAAGTGAGAATCTTGCCACCACTATGCATAATATGAATAGCGATTTATATGTCATGGTCATTCAGAGGGTCTAATATAGCACTAATTAATAATAATCAGCCGAATAAAATGATCTTAAAATTCGGCCACAGCGGTTAATGGAACGACAAAGATAGCCAAGTTGTTTTAGAACAAAATGTTAAAACTATCAATATCTAGTTAATACATATTATAAAAATATGTAATATATTGTATATTCTTCAAATAGCTCGATGAAACCAATTAACCAGTGAGTCCCAGTTTCCTTTGCGCCTCTTCCAAAATTGCCTGGCATTCTTCCTTGTCGCGACCCTGAGAATAGATTCTTAAAACGGGCTCGGTACCAGACATTCTAAACATTAGCCAATTGTCATGTTCAAAATAATATTTATGGCCATCGAGATTTTCATAATTGGTGGTTTTAAAGGAGCCCCAGTTTTGAACAATTCCTGATTCCAATTGCTTTTTTACCGATTCCATTTGCTCTGGCCATAATTTGAGATCCTTACGATCATAAACAAAGCTTCCCACCAAACCATAAATTTCCTGGATAAGTTGTCTGATGTCTTTGCCGGTATGAGCGATATATTCCATAATGGTCATTGCAATCCAAACACCATCTCTTTCTGGAATATGGCCCTTTACTGCGAGACCACCAGATTCCTCTCCAGCCACCAAGACATCCCCAGCCATCATATTGGAAGCAATGTATTTAAACCCTACTTTTGTGATGGTAGTTTTCAAACCATAATGTTCGGCAAGTTTTTTGACCTTATTGGTCACCGAAAAACTAATGACGACATCACCGGAATACTTTTTTACTTCATGCAGGTATCTGATCAACAACAACAAGAGATGATGAGAATCGATGATTTGTCCGTCAGAATCGATCATGGCTATTCTGTCTGCGTCCCCATCATGGGCAATCCCAATGTATTGGCCCTTATGATTAGATAGGTAAGAAACAATCTCTACCAAATTTTTTGCAATAGGTTCCGGAGCGGTATGGTTGAATCCAGGATTCCATTCACAATGGAACGATGTCATTTTGGGAAATAATTTTTTCATCACATTCTGACCAGCACCATACATGGCATCGTAAGCAATTTGGTTGTATTTGCTTATTTTTTCAATATCAAAAGAGGATCTCACTTTTTCCAAATACATTTCCTCAAGATTGACCCATTCAAAACCAGATAGTTGCTGGTCCAAACGGTTTTCAGTAAGATTATATTCAAATGGAATCATTGATTCCAGAGATTCTATGTCTTCAGGAGGTGTTGGCCCTCCATAGGAAGACTTCAATTTGTAGCCATTGTATTCCGGAGGATTGTGGCTTGCTGTAATGACAATCCCTAAATCAGCTTTTAAATTTAAGACAGCCAGAGAAACCATTGGCGTGCTTACAAAATCTTTTGCTGCAAACACATTCAGACCTTCCTGAATAAATACTTTAACGACCTCCTCCATAAACATTTTCCCACCAAATCTGCAATCGTGGCCAACAACAACGCTGTTTAGATTTTGACTTCGCATCCAGAATGCAGTTCCCGCGGCTACCCTTCGTACATTTTCAAGGGTGTAACCATCACCGATGATAGCCCGCCATCCATCTGTTCCAAATTTAATCTGATAACTAACTTTCATAATCTCAACAATGAGCGCCCAAAGATACCGGTATCCGGGTCATTTTGCAATGACTTAAAATGTTAAGAAAATAATGTATATTTTAGTGCCTAATTTTTGACGTTTTGGATTTATATAGACACAAGGGATTAAGGAAAAAGTTGGTGGCAGAGCTCTCCGGAAAGGGCATCAAAGATCAGAAAGTACTCGATGCAATCTTGAAGATACCCAGGCATTTATTTCTCGACAATGCATTTGAAGAGTGGGCTTATAAGGATACTGCTTTTCCAATAGACTGCGAGCAGACCATTTCTCAACCCTATACGGTTGCATTTCAAACCAGTCTATTGGAGGTAAAGCCAAACGATAAAATCATGGAAATTGGACTTGGATCAGGTTATCAAGCCTGTGTTTTGCACGAAATGGGAGCCAGGGTTTATTCCATTGAAAGGTTTAAAATATTGCACGATAAAACAGTGGATCGTTTAAAGCGATTAGGGTATGGTGCAATAAGGACATTTTATGGAGATGGATTTGCCGGATTACCAAGATTTGCTCCATTTGACAAGATTCTAATCACTGCTGCCTGTCCGGAAATTCCTTCCACTTTATGGGATCAGCTCAAAACAGATGGTATTATGGTAGTCCCTATGTCGGTTGGTGCTGATGTTCAAATAATGTGTCGATTTTATAAGAATTCCGATGGCAGTTTTAAAAAACAGGAGTTTGGACATTTTAAATTTGTTCCGATGCTCAAAGGAAAGGTTTGATGAAGTCTATTGAACCATCTGATGCAATGATCAAAGTACTAAGTAGAAGCTGGTTCAGTCTTGATCCAACCATTGGCATTCAAAATATATAACAAGCCAGAATACCTTCTAATAAGGTCTTCTTCGTGAAATTCGCCTTCCAAACAATGGAATATACCCTAGGGAAAATGGTATGGTTTATTCCACAATCCCAAATTATGAATTGGAGTTCATTCTGTTAGCGAAAATGGCAATAAAATGGAAGAGTTTAATGAGAAACTTTATTGGTGCCGGGAGGACGAATCAAGCAGATTGAAAAGTATTCATTTCAGAGCCATTTTTGATTGGATTAGAATCTCTACTACCTAATTTGGGATAATATTTGGTTTGTGTTTTGACATTCCGAATCATTGGAAGCATTCTCTACCTGATAAACTTTCAGGCAGAGTTCCCTATTTTATTGGAATCTTGAATTTCATACAGAATCCCAATGACAATTCCGGGTAAAAACCAGAAAGGTGGATTATATTTGCAAGCAGTGATGAGAAGTTTTAGACTAAATACAGGGCAATTTATTCTGATATTTTGGATGGTTTTTGCGTTTGGCGCAATCGGACAGGATTTTGAGAGATACCTTCCGGCAGGTGAAAAAACCCAGTGTTACAATTCCATTTATCAACAAGAACTATTGGAGTCACTTTCCAAGAGAAAATCTGATCTGCTCAATAGGATTAAAAGCAGAAATTTAGATGAACGCCTTCAAGTACACTTGCACATTGATACTTCTTATGAGCGCAGAAGAGTGGGTGGATACCATCAAAATCAGGATGTAATAAATTACATGAACGGTTTGGTGAGTAATGTGGTGACAAAGTTTAATGTTGCAGCTCCCAACTGGGATTTGGAAAAGGATCTGACGATCACATTTTTTGATGGAGCAACACCTTTTTCATACGGTCAAAATCTTGCAGAAACCATCGAAAATTATCTTTATTGGTTGATATCGATCAATTTTCCGGGTAATGATGATGTTTACGTATTGTACACTGGTCATTACACCAATGCCGGAATATCGTATTTAGGTACACTTTGTTGGCCGGGAGTAACTTTGGTTGGTTTTGTGAATTCTTTAATTTCCAATGAAGCCCTTTCCAGTCACGAATGGGTAGGTCATTCAGCCGGTGCTCTTCATTATGACCAATCCGTCAATGTCATGAATTCAAGCAATGCCAGTTTTCCCTGGCACATATCCTCACTGGAAGGAATCGAGGATTTTTTAGAGGATGTGGATTGTGTCGCCAATTTTCAAGCTCCATTGGTGTTGGAAGGCATTAGGCTGTCTGCTTATTGCCTTGGAACTCGTCGCATTTTGGAGTGGGAATGTACCGGGGAAGTTGAGGGTGGATATTTTGAGATTAAGAAAAGTTTTGATCGAAAAAGCTGGTTTTCATGGGATAGAATCAATGCTTCAGATGGTGTAACCAACTTTGCGGTGGATTTTGAGTCAGGGAAGTATAGCTATGTAAAAATTGAATATCGTGATGCAAACGGATTTCAACTGAGTTCAAATGTACAATCCGTACCACTTTGTTATGGTAACTCTTGGCAGGTACAGGCTAACCAAATTTTCAATCCAGGTGAAATTCGATTGAAATTTTACAATTCCATCGGACAATTGTTGTTTGAATCCAATGACCGCGAGATTTTAATTGACCAGAATTTATACCGGGGTATAATACATGTGACGGATCAGGTGAATACGGAGACTATTCTGCTCGGTCAATGACAAATTACCAAGGAAGATGCCATTCAGACAAAAGTCAATCACGAAGAAGGGGATTTCAATTTTTCAGGGGCAGAATTTAATGATGACTTTGTTTTGTTAAACCATTGTTGGTATTAATTGTCTTATTTTGGTTCTCTTTTGTATGGTTATACCATGGTAATTCCGGGGTCAATGAACCGATTGATTTTTACAGTTTTCCTATTCAGTTTCTCTATAGATAAACCATTGGGTGCATTGCCTGAGTTTCATAATCATTGGTATTTGATTGGATCATCAAAGCTTGATTATAGCAGCTCTGTTTGTGAAATTTCAATAAGACAAGACAAAGGAGTGTTTACCGAACTAAGGATCGATGGTAAAGCCCATTCCGTATTTATAGATAAATGCACCGTGTTATTTCTTGACTCCAGCTATGTAGAGTATCCGATTCAGGAATTATTATTACCCGGCAAAAACAGGAAGACAATTGATTTAAAATCAAATTTCAAAATGATCCAAAAGATAATCCTTCATTGGCGGCCAAAAGATCAATTGGTAAAAAATACATGGATCGAGTTGTATGGAAAAAATTAATTCTTTCTTTTTGGATTGCTTCATTTTATTTTTTGATTTACGATACTTTCATTTATGAAAATTTATTTGTATATACTGTTTGTTTTGGTCCAGTTATTTGCTTGTCAGGGAAAAAGAGAATTCATTGTTGTGGAAGCTGCAGATATCTCAGAATCTGTTTATTCATCAGGTAAGATAAAGTCCAGAGATCAGTATCAGGTCATGCCCAAACTGGGAGGAATACTCTCCGGAGTCCTTGTAGAAGAAGGCCAAATGGTTAAAAAAGGCGATTTGCTTTTTACCATTTCAAACGAGCAACTTGTGCTGCAAAAAGAATCGGCGCTGTTGGCTTCCAAGAGATCTGCATTGGATAACAATATTGAAAAAATAGAGGAATTAAAAAATAGCATTGAACAAGCCGCACTTAAGAAGAACAATGATTCAATTGCCCTGGATCGGCAGAAAGCATTATGGCTTCAGAACATTGGATCAAAGCAGGAATTGGATTTAAGAGAATTGGCATACAAGAGTTCTCGGGCAGCGTGGAGAGCTGGTATTGAGAGAATGAGGGACTTACAAAAATCTCTGGATTATCAAGAACAGCAAGCGAAGACCAATTTTAACATCAGCCAGGCGAGTTTGGCAGATTTTAGTATTAAAGCTGAAAAGGATGGGAAGGTATATAGAATTTTCAGAGAAATAGGAGAATTGGTGGGGCCAAATGTTCCTTTGGCGGTTATAGGATCAGCTTCGGAATTTATTGCCCTGATGAATGTAGATGAACGAGATGCCTCCAAAATTAAACTCGGGCAAAAAGCGTACATTGAGTTGGAGAGTTTTCCAAATGAAATTTATGAAGCCAAGGTGTCAAAAATTTCTCCATACCTGAATGAAAGAGACAAGACTTTTGAGGTCGAAGCAATGTTTGACCGATTGCCAACTTTGTTGTATCCCAATCAAAGCTTTGAAGCCAATATTCTGGTACAGGCAAAAACCCAGGTGATAACCATCCCTAGAAAATATCTTTCTGTGGAGAATGAAGTTTTTATTGGTGAAAATGAGATAAAGCAGGTGAAACTTGGATTAGAGGATTTGGAAAAAGTTGAAATTACAGAAGGATTGAATATTGGTGATAAAATCTATTTACCCAAATGATTCGCGGGGGAGCCATTTCAGGAATAGCCTTTGCTTTGATGAAAGCCAAATGGCGGCAAAGCATGGTGGCAGCCATGGGTGTTATGTTTGGTATTACCATGTTTGTGACATTGTTGAGTTTTATGACTGGACTCAACATGATGTTGGATAATTTGATTTTAAATCGAACACCCCATATCCGGATGTTCAATGAGATGAAGGCCACAGTAAACCAACCCATTGAAAAATTAAAACCCGGAGAAACTCATTTTATTCATTCTGTCAGACCAAAATCTACTTTTTCAAACATCAGAAATTCTGGAGTCATTCTTCGGCATCTCGAAAAAAACAAAGATGTATTGGCTGTTGCGCCAAGATTGTCTTCTCAGGTGTTTTATTCCATAGGTAAGACCAATTTTGGAGGATCGTTGCAAGGTGTGGATGTCAGAAAGGAAGAAGAGTATTTTCATTTGTCGGATTATATTACCAAGGGCCATCTGTTGGATCTGGTCAGTGTACCAAACAGCATAATTGTGGGTAAAGGCATCGCTGATCTGTTGTTGGTGGATGTTGGAGATCATATAGAAGTCAAAATGCCGGATGGTCGTGTTAAAAACATGAAGATTGTTGGATTTTTTCAATCAGGGATAAAGGATATTGATAAAGTACTAAGTTATACTCACTTTAAGTCGATTCAGACATTGATGGATGTTCCATCGGATCATTTTACGGAGATCTTTATCAATCTGCACGACCGGAATAAGGCACCTGATCTTGCATTGGACTTTGCTTCAATGTTTGAGGTGGACACAGAGGATATTGTGAAAGCAAATGCACAGTTTGAAACAGGAACAAAAATCAGAGGAATCATCAGTTATTCAGTTGGCATTACTTTGCTGATTGTTGCTGGTTTTGGCATTTATAATATTCTCAACATGTTGATTTATGAGAAAATGGATACCATTGCAATATTAAAAGCAATGGGATATTCAGGAGCAGATGTCAAGAGAATATTTTCTATAATTTCGGTTAGCATTGGTTTGATCGGAGGAATGGTCGGAATGATTTTTGGATTTCTATTGAGCAGTTTAATCGATCGTGTTCCATTCAATACAGAAGCACTCCCTACCATCAAAACATTTCCGGTCAATTATGATCCGGCGTTTTATATACTCGCTTTTGTTTTTTCTTTTTTGACCACTTATTGGGCAGGATTGTTTCCATCGAGAAAGGCAAGTAAAATGGATCCGGTTGGTATTATCAGAGGTAAGTAACATGAGTCATTCGAGAATACTGGAAGTCAAGAATTTGAGTAAAACATTTGTAGAATCGGACAATATGCAGGTGTTGTACAATGTAGACATGCATGTGGATAAAGCAGAATTCGTCTCCATCGTGGGCAAGTCCGGATGTGGAAAATCCACCTTGCTTTATATTTTGTCCACCATGGATACGCAATACGAGGGTGAGATTTACCTGGATGGAGAGCGATTAAGTCATCGCAATCAGCATGAGTTAGCCAGAATTAGAAATGAAAAAATCGGATTTGTTTTTCAGTTTCATTATTTGCTCAATGAATTTTCGGCTTTGGAAAACGTGATGTTACCTGCCATCAAATTAAGTAAATTTAGCAGGGAAGAAATAGAGCATCAGGCCATCGAAAAATTGAAGATTCTTGATATGGAAAAAGATGCATTGAAAAAACCCAATCAACTTTCCGGAGGACAAAAACAGAGGGTTGCCATAGCCAGGGCGTTGATTAATTCTCCTAAAATCATCATGGCAGATGAACCCACCGGTAATCTGGATCAGGTAAATTCTCAAATTGTTTTCAATATATTTTCGGAACTATCCTCACAATTCCACCAATCTCTGCTAATTGTGACCCATGATTTAGAGTTTGCCTCGAAAACCCATCGCACCATTCAAATGGTGGACGGACGAATCGTTTAAAAAAATGCTCCAGACAAAAATGTCAGGAGCATTTAATTATCTTTAAAACATGTTGAAAAATTAATGCACTCCGTGCATCCATTTTTTAAGCCATGGTGATAAAACAAACAATAAAGCGGCAGCACCAAGGGTGATGTAAACCCCCCAGGTCATGTACACATCTACATAGGCGGAGAGCGCTTCAGCAGGTGCGGCATCGTTGCCGGGTGCAGCGATCATCTGTCCGAGTTTACCAGCTATTTTGTGTGCAAAAGATATGGATAGAAACCAGGTACCCATTACAAATCCAACTGTTTTGGCGGGTGAGAGTTTGGTCACCACTGACAAACCAACCGGAGACAAACTTAATTCTCCAGTCGTGTGAAATAAATACATGAAAACCAAAAACATCACTGGAATCAAAGCCCCGTCATTGACCGTACCAAGAACGGTTCTTGCACCAGCAACGATGATAAAGTAACCCAGTGCCATCTGCAAAAGGGCCCAGGTAAATTTAATGGGTGTTCGGGGTTCCATATTTTTCTTGCTGAGAGAGTTCCAGATCCAGGTGAATACCGGAGCAAGTAGAATGATAAATAAGGCATTCAGTGATTGAAACATGGAGGTCTCAATACCATGTTTTTCAACATATTTGTCGGTTAGAAAATTGAGAGATCCACCAGCCTGCTCGAAGAGCGTCCAAAAAATCATGTGAAAGAAAAACAAAAACAAAAAGACCACCAATCTTTGACCTTCCTGTTTGTCTTCGGTAAAGAATAGAGAAGATATTAGAATATATCCTATCACCCCAATACCTGCGATAATTAGAATATAATTGGTCACACCTTCATTGTCAATTAGGTAACCAAACAATGGAATGGAGATCAAGACACCAATCAATACAAGCCATTGTTGTGGAATTCCAAATACAGGTTTATTTAAAGCTGCGGGATCAGGTGGATTTCCTTTGTCTTCGTATTTGCTCATGTTTCTCCAAAATACAATAAGACCCAACAACATTCCCAATCCAGCAGTCATGAAGCCCAAGGAGTAATCAAATTTCTCTGCCAGGTATCCACAAGTCAAAGGAGCTAAAAAAGCACCCACATTAATACCCATATAGAAAATGGTAAATGCAGAATCTTTCCGACGATCGTTTTGCTCATAGAAAGTTCCGAGAAAACTAGAGATATTGGGTTTGAAGAAGCCATTGCCAATCGCAAGGACCGATAGCCCTGTAAACAATAAAAAAGTAGTATCAGAAGTAGCAGCATTAAATGCCATAATAAACTGGCCGGCAGCCATCATAATTGCCCCAAGGATAACCGCTCGTCTAAATCCAAAAAGACGGTCAGCCAACATCCCACCCACGATGGGAGCTGCGTACAACAAAGCATTGAATGCTCCATAAATTCCAACAGACCGCTCCATAGACCCACTGTCTCCTAAACTTGAAAAGATCTCTTTGGCAATGTAAAGCACCAAAAATGCTCTCATTCCATAAAAGGAAAAGCGTTCCCACATTTCAGCAAAAAACAATGTAAAAAGGGCTTTTGGGTGCATTTTTCTTTGGGAAAGAACCGTTAAAGGCACCCAGACAAGTACAAATGCCCAACCCAGAATCAATAATAATAAAGCGGTATCCATAAATTATGATTTAGATTTGTTTGTGCACAAATATAGAGTTATTGGACAATGTCCTGTAAATTTTTCTTAATGGGATGGTAATACCTGCCTTGTAGCTAAGTCAAAATAATCACAGTGTCGACAGAATAGCGCGTCGAAAAAAGCAATTCACCAAAAAATCAATTTGAATTATAAGAAATCCAGGCTTATGGCTGCTGGTGCAATCGGATGGTTTGCTCTTCGTTGGCCAAGGCCCAGGAGGTGAAAAATATATGCCTTGCAATGGTGCTCAGTTTTCTAAACCGGATCTTTTCTGCATCGTCGGAGATTCTGTGATAGTCTTCGTGTACACCGCTAAAAAAGAAAATGGCCGGAATGCCTTTTTCAGCAAAATTGTAATGATCAGAACGAAAATAAAACATATTGGGATCTTTCTCATCATTGTAAGTATAATCTAAGGTGAGTCCAAACCTCTCAGCGTTCACTTTCTCATGAAGGCGGTGTAAATCCATGGATAATCTGTCTGATCCAATCACATAAATATAGTTGGAATCTGATTTGTATTTTTCATCGGTCCTGCCAATCATATCTACATTCACATTGACAATGGTATTGGAAAGGGGTATTACCGGATCCTTGACATAGTACATACTTCCCAACAAGCCTTTTTCTTCTCCGGTCACCAACATGCAAAGTACAGATCTGCGAGGTCCCAATCCTTGATGTTTGGCCAATTGAAAAGCCCTTGCAATTAACATCACTGCACTTGTTCCGGAAGCATTGTCATCGGCACCATTGAATACTTCTTTCCCTCTCATACCTATATGGTCATAATGTGCGGTTACGACAACAACTTCCTCCTTTTTATCTGTTCCTTCAATATAGGCCATTACATTTTTTCCAAGAATTTGGTTTGTTTCCCTTGATTGTAAAACAGATATTTTTCTTTTAATAAGGATCGCTTTTGTTTTTCCTTTAAACTTTGCTTTATCTCTCGCTGCAATTATTTTTTTTATAGATTTCCCCAAAAGTTTTGCGGCAACTGTACTTGAAAGATAAATTGAGTTTGCAAATTGTCTTTCCTTCCTTTCATCTTTTTCCAGCAATACGGATGGACTCAAAATATCTTTCCTGCTTGCATCTGATACTTCCTTAAATTTATCTTCAATGATGAAAACCAATTTGACACCTTTCTCATGTGCAATTTTAAGTTTTCTTTTGACGTCTTTGCTCCAATCAGAAAGTTGGCTGGATTTGGTAATGCGACTGATTCCATTCTTATCTACCGGTTCACCATTGTAAATGACAATTACTTTATCCCTGACATTTAAATTTTTATAATCGCTGTATTGAGGGTCATCGATTCCATAACCAAGATAAAGAACTTCATTCGTTTCGAGTTGAAGGTTTTCATTGTCTTTTGCGAGACAGACATAGTCCCATAAATTCCGGTATTCAAAGTCATCTATTTTTAATACCATCGATTTCCAATAGATCCATTTGAAGTTCACTTTTTGAAAATAATCCGAATGACCAGGAGGAGGGTTCAACTGATAAGAACGCAATCTGGATGAAATAAATTCGGAAGCCCTATCGTTTCCCGGAGTTCCAAGCTCTCTGCCTTTGCAGGAATCAGAAGCGAGATAAAAGACAATTTCTTTTAAGTCATTTGAGTCAATGGTCTCTGCAATTTTTGAGATACCATCCAATAGGGGCAGTGGTGCTGTAGGCCTGATAATTCCACTAAAATACTTCTGTTGTGACACAACCAATGTCAGGCCACAATGCCAGACCACGAATAGCCAAAATATTCTTTTCACTCTTCTATTTTTCTAACCCTTGTCTCGTGTCTCCCTCCTTCAAAACCTGTTTGAAGAAAGTGAATGACAATTTGCTTGGCTTCTTCTTCGTTTAGACATCTACCTGGCAGAGCAAGTACATTTGCATTGTTGTGTTTTCTGGCCAGCACAGCGATTTCAACATTCCAGCAAAGCGCACAGCGGATACCTTTTACTTTGTTGGCAGCAATGGCAATTCCATTTCCGCTTCCACAAATCACAATACCGAGATGTGCTTCTTCAGAAGATACACTTAGACCAACTTTTTTACCATAGTCTGGATAATCAACCGACTCATTGCTAAAACAACCATGATCAATCACTGAATACCCCAAATCGGGTAACCAGAAGAGTAGTTTTTCCTTCAACTCAAAACCCGCGTGATCCGCTCCGATGGATAAAATTTGACCCATAGAGATCAATTATTGACCGGACTGGGTGTGTATTTGGCCAAAAGATCCCTGATTTGTTTTTCAAATTCTGGATCTGCAAATTGACTTAACATGTTTGATATTTCTCGAATTCCGGATGAGGCAAACGATTTATCTTGTTGAAAGCTAGAAGCCAACTCATCAGCAGAAAGAGATTCATAAAAATTCATCATGTCTGCAATTTCTTCCGCCAAAATTTTCATGTGTTTTTTTGCATCGTCCATTTTGCCTCCTGATATCAGCATTTGAATAAATGGCATAACCCGAATATCGTATTGAAAATTCATATTGGGAAATGACTCAAAATATTTGTTGGCTACAGCAGCAGCTCTGACTGTATCGCCATTGGCTTCAAGAATAGATCCCAGGCGCATCATCATCATCCGCAAACCCTGAACACTTAGTGCATAGGCATGATCCACAAACAACTTCTTTTTGTCGAAATTGCCCCATTTGTATTTATTCATTACGGCATCGTAGCTTTTTTCAACGTCCATTCTGCCAGAACCATAAATGGACAAACTGCGGTCGCTTGGGGTCATTACTGGTGTGATGCGCAGGGCCAGACCCTCCATTTTCATATAATCCTGGAGGCCAAGTAATTTTTCCATTTGGCAGGTCACAGAAAAATAAACCGGCCTTTCGTGTATATTGGAATAAATAATGTCGAGTACAGCAAGATCATCTTTGGTAATGTAATTCGGATTTAAATTGATCGGTATGCGATCTACAGCATTGGTATCTGCCGCACTTATCATTCCCAATTCCAGTGCTTTTTGGCGGTTGATCTCAAGATATGCTTTTTTGGTTGGCATGTATGTTTCAAATTCTCTTCCGCCTCCGGCTGAAATGGGATGATCCTCGCCCAGAAATTTTAAAAGACTTCCCAAATTCATTTCTTGATCTGGAGCTCCTTCACCGGCAGGATTAAAATAGAAAATCTGATTTCTTAAAAATCCGCGATATTGTTCTTTTGGAATACTCATTTTGACAGGTGGAGAATCATTGACTTTTCTTCTTTGGGAATCAATGTACCAATCCACTGCAATCAAACTGAGGTTAATGACCCTGACATCGCGGCGAATTCCCTCTACCTCTTGCGCATACCACACCGGATAGGTATCGTTGTCGCCATAAGTAAAAATAATTGCATTGGGTTGGCAGGATTCAAGGATATTGATGGCGTAATCACGGGCTGCAGTAATTCCATTTCTTGATTGATCATCAAAGTTCTGGAAACCCATGATCACCGGGGCAGACAATACCACCAATGTAGCAATCAATCCAGATGGCATTTGTGCCATTTTTATTTTATTTCTGAGGAAATCAACCAGGAATAAGACGCCCAATCCGATCCATATAGCATAGGTAAAGATAGAGCCTACCAACACATAATCTCTTTCACGGGGTTCGTTGGGTGGAGAATTGTTGAAAAAACAGAGTCCCAGACCTGTTATCAACCACATGACCAGCAGAGCCAGGAAATCATTTCTGTCTTTCTTGAAATGAAAGAAAACGCCCAACAATCCAAATAGGAAAGGAAGGAAGAAATAAGTATTTCTAGCCTGATTTTCTCTGATGACCCGCGGCAACTCACTTTGGTTGTATAATCTGGCACCGTCGATGGCTTTGATTCCTGAAAGCCAGTGTCCGTCTTTCTTATCCCAAGGGAAATAGCCCTGTTCACCGTTTTGACGTCCGATAAAATTCCAGTGAAAATATCTCCAAAACATCCAACCAAATTGGTAGGACCACATGAATTTTAAATTATAAACCATGTCTGGCTTGCCTTCTGATCTCCCCGTCAGGTGGTTCATCCACATCCTGTGAAGTTGGACTCTACCTTGATCGCTATGACTGATTCTCGGTAAGAAAATTAGATCTTTCTTTGCAAACACATAGTCGAATTTCCGATCGACCACCACATATTTATTTCCTTTCCGGCCATAGCGGTTGGAGGTTTTTGTATCTATTGGGCGGGCATCAAAGTGAGGACCCTTGGTCAAGGAACGGTCACCATATTGTTCTCTGTTGATGTAGGGCAACAATCTAACGACATCATCAGGATTGTTCATGTTAATAGGGGTGTTTGCCATGGCTCTCAACAATACCACACCCACCGGTGTATAGGAAATGGTTACCAGCATCAATGTAAAAAATGCCTTGTAAAGCAAATCATTGCCTTTTCTCTTGGCATAATTAAGTGCATAATAAAATGCGCCAAACAAAAGTAAAACGGTCGGAATCAGTCCGGAGTGGAAAGGCAAGCCCAGGGTATTTACACAGAAAATTTCAAACATACTCCACAAACTGGGCAATCCGGAAACAATGATGGATTGAAAAAGTACGACTGAGATCACCCCAATCAATCCTGCAAGGACAAATCCTTTGAATGTAATTTTATTCCATTTTTTATAGTAAAAAAGAATGGCGATGGTTGGGAAAGCCAATAAACTCAACAAATGCACACCAACAGAGAGTCCTGCTGCATAAAGGGAAAAAATCAACCAACGGTCGTGTTTGGGTTCGTTGGGCAGATAATACCATTTTACAGCGGCCCATAAAGTCATGCAAGTAAACATGGTGGACATGGAGTAAACCTCACCTTCTACCGCTGAAAACCAGATGGAGGTGGCAAAAGCAGTGGTCAAGCCGGCCACAAGTCCTGATCCCATTACTGCCCAATCCTGACTGGCTTCCTCATCCCGATTGCGTCCATACAGCAAAATTTTAGCGAATATGATGGTGGTCCAACAAATAAATACGGATGCAAATGCAGAACAAATTCCCGACATGAGATTTACCGCAAAAGCGATATCCGAAGGGGTATCCGAAAATAAGGTAGCTACCCAGGTAAACATTCTGCCGATGATCAAAAACAACGGTGCTCCGGGAGGGTGCACCACTTGCAATTTATAAGCACCCAATACAAATTCTCCACAATCCCAAAGACTTCCAGTCCTCTCTACAGAAAAATAATAAACCGTAAAAGTGATCAGGAAAACAATCCATCCTGTTAGATTAACCTTATTCAATGACTTACCCATTTATATTCAGTTACTTACAAATTAAAAATGAAATAATTTATTAAAAATAAACATGTAAAAATAGCGATTTATTGGAATTCACCAATAGACGTAAATGGAGGCCCACTTATTGCAGATCATCAGAAGCACCATCTTTAAGGCAGCTTTGGCCAGGTTAGTTGAAATGATGGGTGAATTATATGGCCGTCTGATATTCGATCCTGACAAATCCTCGGGTCAATTGGATCTGATTTACTTACCTTTGGGTTTTATTGTTGGTATTTATGATTCGACTGATCATTTTAGGTCTCGCCGCTTATGGTTTGTACGTACTGTTTTTTCAGAAGAAAAAACAAATCAGAACAGGTCCTGGAAAGGCATCTTCCAATCGATCGGAATACACCGATTACGAGGAAATTAAGTAAATCCATTGGCTGATATTTCTTCTCTGGTTGTTTTTAAAGACCGGCATTTTATGATTGCTGACAAGCCTGCTTTGATGCCTGTGCAGGAAGATAAAACGGGCGATCCGAGTTTGTATCGTTTGTTGTGTGCCTATGCAAAACACCAATTGTATCCCTGTACCAGAATTGACAGACCGGTATCGGGATTGGTGGTATTTGGAAAAAATCCGAAGGATCAGAGTCAGTTTCAGAAAATGTTGGAAAATCAAATGATCCAAAAGGAATATCTCGCGATTGTGCCTCATGTGGAAACAAAGGAATCTGTCGTTCTGGAACATTTATTGATTCATGACACAAGGCTTCACAAAGCATTTGTGTCAGAAACGGCAGATGCAAAACCAGCCTCTTTGACTTACAAAGAAGTCTTGAGACTTGACAACTACTCTGTCATAAAAATAAGTACTAAAACGGGGAGATTTCATCAGATTCGCTGTCAAATGTCAGCAGCCGGCCTGCCAATCAAGGGAGATGTAAAATATGCTGCCCGCAGAGCCAACAAAGATAAATCCATTGGATTACACGCCTGGAAAATTAGTTTTAATCATCCGTTTTCAGGCCTTCCCATTCAATTGAAAACAGCCATTCCCAAACACGATATCTGGACACAAGTCTTGATTGATTAATCGCTCATATTTTCATACCCTTTTATGACAAATACCGAAGTAAATAAGCTGGGAGAATTCAAACTCATCAAACACCTGACCGAGCATTTTATTCTTCATCATCAGGATACCAAAACAGCCGTAGGCGACGACGCAGCTGTTATTGAAGGCGGAGATCAGGATGTTCTGATCAGCACTGATCTGATGATCGAAGGTATTCATTTTGATTTGATGTATTTTCCACTGAAGCATCTGGGATACAAGGCAGTAATCAGTAATATCTCAGATATCTGTGCCATGAATGCTGTGGCGAAGCAAATAACAGTATCCATCGCGATGTCCAATCGATTTTCGGTAGAAGCCTTGGAAGAATTGTACAAGGGTATTAAAACTGCTTGTGATCTGTACCAGGTGGATTTGGTGGGTGGCGATACCAGTAGCTCTCAAAAAGGATTGATCATTTCTGTCACTGTCATTGGAAAACAGAAACCTGAAAAGATATCTTACAGGGCCGGGGCTAAACCAGGTGATTTTATCGTTGTCACAGGAGACCTGGGTGGAGCATATCTGGGTTTGCAGTTGCTGGAGCGAGAAAAACAAATCTTCCTTTCCGATCCTAATATCAAACCTGAATTGGAAGAAC
The DNA here is from genome assembly GCA_016715965.1 of Saprospiraceae bacterium. Classification (NCBI taxonomy): domain Bacteria; kingdom Pseudomonadati; phylum Bacteroidota; class Saprospiria; order Saprospirales; family Saprospiraceae; species Saprospiraceae bacterium. The sequence continues at coordinate 1,733,918 of JADJXG010000001.1, forward strand.
ATAAATATCCTGTGGAGCGATTTCTCAAACCGGAAGCAAGAAAGGATATCATTAGTCTGTTGGATCGCCTAGGAATCAGACCCAATGCTTTGATAGATTTGTCGGATGGTATGTCATCGGATCTGATGCATATTTGCGAAAGTTCAAAAGTGGGTGCCATTATTGAAGATTCTATGTTGCCCATACACGAAGATTCCCGAAAATTGGCCATGGAATTTAAACTAGACCCTACAACCTGCGCTTTGCATGGAGGTGAAGACTATGAACTTCTTATGTGCATTCGACCTGAAGATTATCCCAAGATTCAATATTTACCCGGATTTAATTATGTGGGAGAAATATTGTCTGTAGAAGAGGGCATTCACTTGAAGACAGCTTCGGGTAAAAAGCATCCCCTGCAAGCGCAAGGTTGGGTGCATTTTTGATACCCTTTCTCTACGGTCCATCCGTACAGACTCAAGTGCAAGGACTTTGTAAATACCTGTTTTGAAATAAAAAAAGAGATCGGCTCATACCCCCCAGCGAACCGATCTCAGAAATTGTTGTATCTAATTTCTTGGATACTTACCAGATTACTCTGATACGGTACATATATGCATAAACCTTGCCAAATTTTATAAAATCATGTTTTTTCTTAATATTTTAGCGAATCAGTTTCCAATAAAAATTGTAATAAGTTCATTATCAGATGTATAAAACAAAAGAAAAAATTGCATTTATGATTGGATCCATTCCTTCTAATAGCGCCATTAAATATGATGACTAAAACATATTCAAATTAAATGCCGAACCACAGGACCAGAGACCAACATTAAATCGGATTGGATCGTTATATCAACCACCATCAAAAGATAAGCTTGAATCATAGAATATTGATATTAATTCTGTTGGTCTGGATTCTGATTCGGTCATACGTCGGTGCGCAGTCCAATGAAGGTACCCATTTTTGGTTCAGCTTTTTGGAACACAGAGATCGCACCAACAACCGGATGCTGATGCTTACTTCCAAATACAATACCACCGGCACAGTAATGATTCCCGGAAGCGGATGGAATCGCAACATCAATATTCCTGAAAATGGTATTGTTACAATTAGTTTGCCAGCAGAGTGTGAAAATTTAGGCTCTGAACAAGTGCTTCCCTCTGCCGTAGAAGTATGGACACAGAGGCCTTCATCGGTTTACATCCATCAATACAACGAATTCAGATCAGATGCTGCCCTGGTGCTACCGGTCAATTCGCTTGGAAGAGAATATTTTACAATGAGCTATTCTGCTTATCAAAACAGAGACGATCATTATCCAACGGAGTTTGTCGTAGTGGCAACCGAAGACCAGACCACTGTCCAAATAGTTCCTTCAGCCAAAACACAGGCAGGCAGGTCAAAAGGCAGTACGCACAGCGTTGTATTGGACAGAGGACAGAGTTATCAGGTGCAGGGAGGAGATGTCTCACAGGATCTGAGTGGAAGTTATGTCAAATCGGACAAACCGGTGGCTGTCTTTAGCGGCAATCGATGGACACAGGTTCCGAATGGTTGTGGAAACCGCGACAATCTTTTGGAACAAATGTATCCAATTGAGACCTGGGGAAAGGAGTTTGTGGCGGTGCCATCAGCATATACTTCAGAAGATATCTACAGGCTCATTGCAGCGGAGGACAAGACTACTGTAAGGATTGAAAACAATTTGGGCAATGTGATCTTCAGTTATCAATTAAACAAAGGCGAATACCGAGAATTTAAATTGTTCAGAACAGCAGCCATCATCAAAAGTGATAAACCGATTTGCCTTGCACATTTTTTGGTAGGTGGTCTCTGCAACGGGTTGAACAGTCTGGGAGATCCTTCCATGCTGATGCTCAACAGCAGTTCACAGTTTAGAGATACCGTTACACTGTTTAATACAAGATTTCAAAATATACTAAGACATTTTATCAATGTCATCATGAGATCCGCAGATACATCTTCTTTCAGACTGGATGGAAAAGAGCTCAGGGACTTTAATACACATTTTATAACGATGGGTTCCTCAGCTGAATTTTCCTACGCAATCATAGAGCTGGCTCAGGGAGCACATACTTTGCTGGGAGGAGGGTGCGGATTGATTGCATCAGCATACGGTTATGGGCAGGCGGAATCCTATGCTTATGGCGGGGGGGCCAATTTTTACAAAATCAACAGTGTTCAATCTGACGATGGGGCATGCTTTGGAGACTCCATTTTGTTTTCCAGCGGACTTCCGGAAAACCGGTTTTCAGTAAGTTGGGATTTGGGAGACGGACAAACATCTGTTCAACATCGTTTTTCGCATTATTACAAATCGTTGGGCAGGTACAAGGTAAAGCTTTGGATGAAGGATTTATGTGTAGGAAGCATGGATTCGGTAGAGAAGGAAATCGAAATAAGCCTTAGAAGACCATTGGATATATCGCCGGATACCCTCGTTTGTGAAGGAGCCGATTTGACCTTGAGAGCATATGACATAGACGGGGCTTTGTATCAATGGACGGGACCCAATGGGTTCTCTTCTGACGAAGCTTTTCCCGAATTAAAAATGGTTTCCGGATACGATGCGGGAATTTATACAGCAGTTGGAAATTATCTTGGTTGCAGCACATATCCCAATACTTTGAAGCTTGTGGTGGTTGAAAATCCCAAAGCGGAACTGGGTGAAGACCGCAGCTTTTGCCCTGCCAAAGAATCCATCTTTTTAGAAATTACCACCCACCATGCGATCTTATGGGAAGATGGAAGTAAAGATGTTGTCAGAGAAATTCGAAGTGGTGGAAATTATACTGTTCAGCTAACCGATGTGTATGGATGCTATGATACAGATTCACTTGTTGTCGAAGAGAAATGTCCGGCAATTGTTTTTTTTCCAAATGTGTTTTCTCCCAACGGAGACGGAATCAATGATTTATTTATTCCGCAAATTGAATATGTACAAAATCCAAGCTTGAGAATTTACACCCGTTGGGGTGAGCAAATTTTTGAATCGCAGACGATACCATTTGAATGGGATGGTATGTCCAATGGACAGATGATGTTACCTGGCGTTTATGTTTTTTTTATGGAATACGATGGTTTTGATGCGCAGGGTAACTGGCGCAGATTTCATCAGAGCGGGGATTTGACTTTGATCCGATGATTAAAAAATAGGGTGTTTGAGGACATCAGTTGAACCCACAACCAACAATTTTTCAAAATGAATTCCTGAATTACCGTGTATCATAAGCTGTTTAATTCTGTCTTTTAGAACAGTCTTCAATGGATCAGTATTGGGAAAATGCTTTGAAAAAATGATGTTCCTCTGTGAATTCTGTAATTTAGATTTATCAGTAGAACATTGTTTAAATATCTGGTTGCAATTAATAAACAACTTGTTGCGTTTCCAATGGATAGCTCCAGTCATGAAATTTCCATTTTTTATCATATTCCTTCTACTGATGTGGTATCAACCTGGAGTTTCTCAGGCTTGGAAGCAGTTGGAGGATTATGCGGGTATACCAAGAGACGACGGTGTTTGTTTTATGATTGATCAATTGGCCTATTGTGGGACAGGTGCGAGCAATGTAAATACCTTATCCGATTTTTATGCTTATTCGTTTGATTTGAATAAATGGACGGAGGTTACCGGAATCGCAGAACATTTGCACAGACAATATGCAGCTGGTTTTTCAGATGGAATGTCCGGATTTGTATTTGGGGGTGTTCAGGCAAATGGTGTAAATTTTAATGATATGTGGCGTTATGATCCTGTCTTGGATCAATGGTTTGAAATGTTGGAACTTCCGGATACTGCCCGCAACGGAATGGCTTATTTTAGCATAGATTCATTGGCTTATGTGGTAAGTGGCAGAGATTCCAAACAAAATTTGCTGTCTCAGGTATGGGCCTTTGACATGATGCAAAACCATTGGATCAAAATGAAGGACTGCCCCTTTGCACCCCGTTTTAAGTCCAGCGCTGCCGCAAATGGCAGCAAGGCTTATTTGTCCCTCGGTCGCAGTATGGACCAATCCTACCCCAGAGAATTGTACGAATACGATCCTGTAACCGACGCATGGTCGGTCATTTCAGTTTTTCCCGGAGCAGGCAGGGCGTATGCTGCCATGTTCGCATCTAAAACCGAATTATACATCATGGGTGGACTGGACTCTTCATTGAATGCCATCAACGATTTGTGGAAATTTGATTTAATCAATGGTGTATGGTCACAATTGGATTCCCTGCCAGCCAGAGCGCGTCGTGGAGGAATGTGGTGGCAGGCAGAAGATGTATTTTATTACGCCACAGGAATGGATGCGAATAGAAACCGGTTGAAGGAAGTTTGGAAATATACCATCGGATCTACCCATAACCAGGATATCCATCAAACTTCAATTTTTATTTCCTTCGATCAATCGTTGATTAAAGTGCAGAGCAATGGCCATGTAAAAAATTTGGAAATGAAAGGTCAGTGGGAAATGCGTGATTTGACCGGAAAAGTTCTGAATCGAGGGAACATTGAATTTCTACCACATTCTATACCTATAGAAAATATTCCTTCAGGACTTTATTTATTGTCCCTGCATTCTCAATCCATACACCGGGCATTCAAGTTTGTGAAATGATAGATCATTCATAAATCCAGAATAGATTTCAGAGTAATTTGGTATTTGATAATTTTTATTTCACGATCAATATTTTGGTGGATTGAATCTTATCTCCTGATTTTGGAATCCATTGTAAACCATACCATGCAGGATGTAAGTTTTCCACAGAAATCCAACCATTAAAATTTTCGTCAATTTGCTTTTCTAAAACTTGTTTGCCAGTCACATCCAGGAATCTGAGAACACCATATCTGTGCTCTTCAGGATTGATAAAGACGCGATCCTTCGCTGGATTGGGCTCAATGATAAATTCTTTGTCAGCGCCAGTTTCTGTGATCGATGTTTCCAGACCAAGTTCTGCCAATGAAAAGCGCAGAGTGATGTATCGTCCAAAATTTAAATCAAAAGTTGTGCCTCCCTTCCATTTGCTAAAATGACCAAATAAGATGATGTCTCCATTTTCTGCCTGAACCATTTTGGATAAAAGCATTCCAAATTGATCTTTTAGTTTTACAATTTTGAGAACTTTCTGGGGCTGATTGTTTTCCAAGAGGCTAAACTCCAAAACAAAAGGATTCGTCATTGATATATTTCTATGGTCCACGCAGCGCACCACCAGGTTTCCGTTATTACCTGCGAGTCTGCAATGACTGGGTGAACCTTGCACATAGGAAACTCGATTGAGACGATAGGATTCTAGGAGCTTACCACTATAATCCAACTTCAGATATTTAAGCACAGGAGGATCATTTGGAACCAAGGATATGGAATCCATTTTTTCCAGCAACACATAATCATCGTAGGCATGTGGAAGTAGATAGTCGTAGGCACCGGTATGATGGCCCACATCCAGTCTCAGAACCGGTTCAAAATCCTTGTTATAAAATTCAATCAGGGATTCAAAAGGTCCACTATAATTATCCCCTCGTGTTGGTGAAGAATTAAATTCTGAAACATAAGACGCAAAACTGGCTAAGCTGGGAAACATACCACTTATAGAAGTATATTGATACTTTTTCGGAACCAAAATACTATCCGTTTTTAAGTATAGGCCTTCATTGGAGTACCATTTTTTTGCAATGCAATAATTATCTTTATGGCCAAAAGCAGTGTTTACAAGATATCCATCCTGTTTGTAGGGATACAATTTAATCTCATTGAATAAAAATCCCGTCCTTGGATGCAAACTGTCTTCAAAAGGAGGTGGGGTAGTATAGCTCAACACAGTACCTGTGTGTGGATCAAAGGTTCTGACGGCCACCTTGGCTTTGGCCCATAAGCCAAATGGCATGCTGTCCACTGCTCTGAAATTTAAACTTTGAAGATCTCCTTCCGGATTAAAGCCCAAATAAAAATTATACTCCTTCCGATCATTATTTCTCTCATCCTGATGGATCGTCCAAACCGATTGGCCGGAATTAAGATCCAGCTTTTCGATAAAAACCCCAGAATTCAGATCACCTATATAATTTAATGCGTAATAAGCGAACTGTTCTTTAACGAGGGGTGAAAAAAAGGAAGGACGTGTCATGTGATTCATCCCGTCACTGTTTTCTTTATGATATCCGGTATCGATGGCAACATGTGCCCATCTTGGATTAAGGTCTAAAAACAGATCTGCAGCTGGATCAATTTGTGCAAAAGAAGTATAATTATAGACAAGAGTCAAAAGCAATATTGTAATTTTATTCATATTAATTTTAATTTCATCTAACTAAGGAACACAATTATGGAAGCAATCACCTGCAGAAGTATATCCGTTATCACATGCTACAAGAACATCTTCACATTCTGAGGATTCTTCAATATCAATGACCTCGATGACAAATTCTTCTTCAACTTCATCCCAGCAATATTTTGTGGTGGTATGACAGCAAACCTCTGAGCAAGCACTTTGGTAAAAATTGAATCCTCCAGTGGTATTAATGCAGTACCGGTAGCAATGACTTTGGTAAAAACTTGCCGTTAATAAATCTGCATCTAGATCTTCGCAATCATATATGGTTTTATTTTCATCGACTACAGGTAGCAACCAATCTGCTTCTAATTTCTGTCTTGCTATGGCTATAAATAAATCCATTTCAGTTTTTAGCTGAGACAGTTGGTTGGTCATGGCCAAATTCCTCCAGCCTGCCAGTAAGCTTGCACAATCAGTGCCTGGCTCAGGAACTGCAGTAAATTTGTTAAAAACGTACGTAGTGATTATTTGAGTCGAAGTAATGGTAAAACAAACATATAATTCATAGGTCACATAGGCCCTGCAATCTCCATAACCGGGCAAGTCTTCAATATAATGTCCATAGTTAGTAGGTCCTGAGCAGGAAGTGTACTCCGAAAAATTAGGATCACAGTCCACGGCAGTAGCAGAAGTTGGTTTTATACGAATTTGTGGATTGGTATTTTTTTGCAGGCTTAAAAAATACATCTCTCTTTTGTGATTTAACTCACTAATCTTAGTTTGGTAATCTTTAAACTGATGAGAATTTAAAGATTCTTGATTTGTCAAGCTCGAATTAGATGAATTAAGATCCTTAACACTGTCTACACATGACCAAATAATAAGGGCTAAAAATGCCCCCCCCCCCCAAATAAAATTTTAAAAGTATTCATAATTTAGATTTATAATGTGAAAAAATAAAATTAATTACAATTATAAAATATTGAAAACTTTCCTGAAACTATAAGTAGCAAAATTTATTTAGGAAACGGTACAAATATAAGTAAGAATAAATTACTTTTTCTAATCCTGCAATTAATTTTAATAAAATAATTTTTTGAAATGGAATCACTTAATTGGATCGTCCGGTAATGTCATCTGACTGTAAAATTAATGATGGTTCATTGTTCCTCACCGAATTAACACGATCAGAAACCGCGTATGCTTCCATACCATCATCTGGATAAGCTTTGATCAGATCCAACAACTCATCTGTTTTATTTACTAATGGATCCAACCACCATCTTTCTTCTTCCCTGAGCATGATCGCAGGCATTCTGTCATGGTAGGGTAGCATAAATTCATTAGAGGCCAAGGTGATGATACTGCAACTGATGATAATCTCACCCTTTTCATCTTTCCAACGGTCGTAAATACCAGCCATGGCATACAGTTCAAAATTCTTGATACCAATTCTATAAGGTATTTTTCCACCCTGAGGATTTATTTTCCATTCATAAAATCCATCCATCGGGATCAGGCATCGCCTTTTGATCAGAGCCGTCTTGAAAGTGGGTTTTTCTTCCAAACTTTCTTTGCGGCAATTGATCATTTTGGAACCAATCTTGTGATCCTTGGCCCAGGATGGGATCAAACCCCACTTTGCCGGTTGAAAATGAAGTGGATCTTCCATCAGAATGACAGGCAGAACATGGGTGGGCGCGATGTTAAAATTTGGAATCGGGTTGTACCGCTCCAGATCTTTGGAATAGAAATCAGAACCAAACCTTTCTTCAAGTTCCTTTTCAACCTTGGTTAAAGACCCTCTGCCACACATCGCATTACAAATATAAAAAAAAAGGCGCAACCGGATGGCTACGCCTTATATTTTCAAAATGATGGATTGAAAGCGATTAGTTGGTTTTGACAAAAGCGTCAATGCCTTTTGCCTTGAGTTGCCGTACGGTTTTATCAGCAGCATCTCTGGTATCGTATTGACCTGCAATCGCCCTGTAATATTCATCAGACCCAAAGACCTTTGAATTGGCGGAAGCATATCCCATTTTCTTCAATTTGCTTACCTGCTTGTCCGCATGCGAAGGAACAATGTAGGATCCGGCTACTACAAAGTATTTTCCGGACTTGCTGGTCGCTGCTTTTGATTCATTGGCCTTTGAGGAATTACCGCTCTTTGATTTGGAGCTGGATGCCGTAGAAGAAGTAGTGTTGTTGACTGGTTTGGCTACCGGAGAAACATTCTCTTTGGGAGCTTCTACCACCGGATCTGTTACCGGCGGAGTCGTCGCAACACTGGAAATTGGGTCTGTTGTCATGCCCGGCTGAACGCTGGTCTCGGCCGTCAAACCCAAGATCAGACTGTCGTCCGCCGTCAGGGCCATGTTGTCAACAGCCATGGTATCCACCAAAGTACTATCTGCGGTATCCGTGCTGAGTTCGGTATCCTGTGGAGCTTTGAATTTCTTATAAACAACTACAGATATTGCCACCACCAATAAGACCAACAAAAGGTAGAGCAAAATCCGGATTAAATTTTTCATTTCCATAATTCGATTTTGATGCAAATATACAGCATTTTATAAATTATAGAAATAAATTATATGTAAAAGGGGTGTTAATCATTGAAACCACTTCCATTGAATGACTTAAACAGCCTAAAAATTTCTCTAAATTTATGATAACCAATCTATTAGAAAACAATCAATCTCACTGAATGGATGTTCCTGTGCATTCTACCTGCATTGGGAATTGACCCGAATGGTGATTTAGTCTCTGTCTGAACACAATCTATTCAAATGATACATCAGCCCGATTTGATACGAAAATGGAAAATACTCCCATTCCACATCTCCAACATCAGTCGAAGCATGAAAACTTGAAAATAAAGAAATCGACCTGTATTGATACCTTAAGAAAGTCCCTACATTTAAATTGGTTTTTGTGGCTTTGTTGTACATGTCTGATGTAAAATCCAAAAGATCACTGGCTTCTTGTTGGCTTAAGTTTCCAATTTCGTGTTTCAAACCGGTCAAAGCAATGAATTGTAATGTGAGTCCCAATTCCAGTCCTTTGTAATCCCACCAGGCTGATCCAGTCACTGCGGGTTTTAAATAACGGATCTCGGTTTGTAATGGAATGTCTTTTCTTTTCACCAAAATTTGCTGGTAGCCAAATCCAGCACCCACTTCATATCTGAATCTGGAATAGAATTCTCCAAAATAGAATGCATTTAAATCAATTGCTTTGCCATTTCCTGATCTTCCTTCATCTGAATCTGCATCCGGAGAAGAGGAAACATACAAACCCGACAATCGTGCACCCACATGGTCCGTAAATGCTGAGGCAATGGATGCATTTCCACCCATTGGAGGGTCAATGGAAACAAAGCTTGCCTGGATGTTCAGATCTCCCTTATGTCTTAGTCCACTGGGCTGAAGATTGACAGGAGCATAATAAGCAAAACTACAGGAACTCATCACAGGAAGGATCAAAAGGGCGATGTGACCCAAAGAGAAGGAGTGCTTGTTTTTTCTTTTTTTCATAAATAGGATTGTGATGACTTTGTACAAAAAAAATAGGACCACACAAAGATCAATTATTGATAGCAATTTTGAAAACACGGAATTCAAATGATACGGAACAGCCAGGAAAACACTCCAAACAAATGGAAAAGAGTAAACACCATGATAAAAATTAAAAATCTCCTTGCAATGGTCTCAGCGTGTGGAATGGTGCTCGCCCATTGCGCGGTCAGCCAACCGCCAATTCCCTGACCAATCGCAATGGTAAGACCTATCTTCCATTCGATGAGACCAAAATATTGGAAAATGCCAATTACCATCAGGGTATAACTCGTTACCATAAAGACCTTGACAGCATTGGATTCAACGATGGGCAGCCGTGTGACATACAACATCACAGCCAGAAAAAACAGTCCCATACCCATCTGTATAAATCCTCCATAAAATCCCAAAGCAAGAAAAACAGGGATATAAATCCATGGACTTACAGTTTGATCATTTTCCACTGCTTTTTTTTGCCATCGTGATTGAAATATCATCAGAATCAACAGGGCTAGTACCAGAAAACTGTACACCTTTCTAAAACCTTCGGTACTGATATCCAACGCCAGCCACGCACCAGCAATGGCACCAATCATGCCTGTGAGGAGATACTTCCAGGTGCGCTGAAGGGGCATTTTTTTATTGCGGTGAAACGCTTCAAGACTGGACAGTCCCTGCACAAAGATTCCGATGCGGTTGGTTCCATTGGCAATGTTTCCGGGCAAGCCCATCACTTCCGTCAAAAACCCCAATGTAATCACAGATCCATTTCCGGCCAGCGTATTGATGCATCCTGCAAAGAATCCTCCTGCCACCGCAAGGCAGATCTCGTACAAGTTCATATTTGAATGCTTTGGCAGAGTTCGACCAGCACGCCATGACAAGATTTGGGATGTATAAAACAAACCCATTTGTTGTCAGCACCGATTTTGGGCTCTTCGTTTAGCAAGTCAAATCCCTCTTCTTTCAGTCTCTTCATTTCTGCTCTGATGTCTTTGACTTCAAAAGCGATGTGATGAATTCCTTCGCCTTTTTTTGCAATAAATTTAGCAATGGCAGAATCCGGCTGACTCGATTCCAGCAATTCAATTTTGCTTTCTCCTGTTTTGAAGAATGAAGTTTTTACTTTTTCATTTTCTACTTCCTCCATTTTATAGGGTGACACTCCAAGCAGAGTGGTGTAAAGTTGATTTGCTTGTTGAAGATTTTTAACAGCGATACCTATATGTTCTATCTTTTCAAAAAGTGGAGATGTGTTCATGATTTTTTTTATTGCTTGATTTTTTCGAAAATGAGAAAATCCACCCGTTGATCCGGGCTTACAGCTTGAAATTTTGGAACGTATTTTTCAGGCCGGGATTCAAACCAGGTATAAGCAACCGGCCCATAGTTGGCTGCATAATGAGAATCCCAAATTACAACGCTTCCCACAGGAGCGTTTTCCAGATTTTTTTCGGTGATGAGGTGCAGACCTTTTGGAAATTGGGCTGGAGTACGATCTATAAAATAAGTAAACATGGGCATGCTTTGGTAAATGGTGCGGCTATCGTGGTAACCAAACTTCACACACCAATCTGCAATTTCCTTGCACGTCGAATTTTCATCTCTATTGGCGAGTTTCAGGGGTTTTTGAGAGATGGCCAACGAAGCCACACAAAGTGAAGAAATAATGATTGCATACCAAGATTGATTTTTTAAATGAAACCATTGAAAAATAAAAAAGAGCAAGCCGGGAATCATCAGAGTCCAATCATGTGGTTTAAATCTCCCGTATTCTAAAAAATTGTGCGGATACGTACAATATATGATCAGTAAGCCAAGGATTACTCCCCAGGTCAACCATCCGGCGGGCCTGTTTTTCCAATCAAATGCATAATCTATGGCATACCCAGCAGTGACCGCCACTAGAGGACTAATTACCAGTAAATACCTTAGATTTCCGGCAGTAGAAGCGCCAATGGGATAGCTGGTCATACTGGATAAACACTCCCAGAGCCAATAGCTCACCATGGGTAATAGTATGATCCAGTCGGGCTTTATTTTTCGAAGAAGGACCCAAACCAAATAACTTGAGCATCCCAGCACCGCGATCCAGCCAAATACAAGTGGTGCCATTTGGATGTAGTGATCAAAGCCTGGCCTCATGTATTTATTGGCAAAATCCGCTGCTTTAAATGCGTTTGTAAATAAGTAAAATGGGTCTCCCTTGGCCCACCAACCAAACAGATTGTACAGCAGAGGAAAGCATCCCAGCAAAAGTCCTTCCTTCCACTTTCTTTGACTTAGTAAATAAATGCCGTATATAATTCCCGGGATGTAAAGTTCCTGTCGTATGGTCAGAGAATATGAAAAAGCAAGCGCTGCGAGAAAACCCCTGCCTCTTTGATGCAATAGGCCGGCAAGGATTAAGAAAAAGGCAGCTGTTGGTTCACAAATGGGTCTGAAAGACAAACTAAACCAAAATGTTTGGCACATCAGCAAAAAAAGAACCAGAATGGGAAAGCGCAGATTCATGGTTTTGGCATAAAGAAATACCAGCCAGCCCGTTGATACACTGATTAGAATGGAAAGAGCCAGAACCGCTTTTTTGCCCAACAGGGCAGGGAGGACAAACCATATTTTCCATCCGGTTTTGGCCCAGTTGCCAAGGATGATGGCCGGATCTTCCCAAAACTCCTTCATGTTGATGTAATGGGCACCTTCTTCTCCCTGATAAAAACCATCGTTGACCATGGCATACCATGCTTCAGCAAGACCAAATGCCAGTAAGATCAAAGCTGCCAAAGCATTGGAATTTAATAATGTGCCAACTCTTATGTTTTTAAAAATTTCCAAAGCCGGGTTTTTTAATCACCCAAAGGTAAAAAAGGAAGTCTTATTGGAGACCCTTGATTCTTTAGGCTGATTGAGATGAAAACCAGGCGTTCTTTAACCAAAAAGTTCGAATCGGATTTGCTTCCGTTCAATTTTTAGTTTTTGGACAAGGTTGAGCACCACCTCGTCAATGATGTTGTTCCAGCCGCATATCAGATAGAGTGATTTGTTATTGTGTTGGCTGTCATTCAGATAAGCCTGATGAATATAACCCTGAAAGTAGTTTAGCTTTGGTGTAGCATCTGGTAATTTTTGCTCTCTTGAAAGGCAAATGGATACTTTGAAGTTGGGTATATAGCCAGCCCAATCTTCCATGTCTTCCAAATAAATAATATCCTTTTGTCTTCTGGTTCCAAATACCAAGTGAATGGAGGGAAACTGAATTCCATTCTGAACGATGTGTTGCATCATGGCCCTAAACGGTACGATGCCGGTGCCTGTACAAATCAGGACAAGTGATTGATTGGTATCTGCGGGTAAAACAAATGCTCCGTCGGGACCCTTGCATTTGACAACATCTCCTTTGTTGATGGTTTCAAAAAAGTATTCGCTGGCGGGCCCATCTTTTTTGTAGGATATACAAAGTTCAATCAGATTGCTTCCGTCAAATACGTTGGCTACAGAATAGCTTCGCCAACGGTCCAATCTTTTACTGCCGGTTGGAAGGTCAAAAGTAAAAAATTGCCCGGCCTGGTATTCGATGGGTACCTCTGAATTAAGTTTAAACCAAAATTTTCGGGTGGTAGGACTCAATGCTTTTTGTCCAATGAACGTTGCCTCGTGCCAGATCATTTGAAATAAACATCCTTGGGCTGCTTAGGTTCTTGGCGTAAGAATTCAGATTAAATCCTTGTAAGGAATCAACTTATCAAAACTCTTTTCCTTAAAGTACTTCTCAGTGGTTTCTTTGGATTCTTTTGAGCTAATCAAAAGGAGATCACCACCCCAGGTACCCAAACTTTTTACAGCACCCCAATAATCAGAAAATCGCTCGTCTTTTATTTTTGCCTGGCCGAGATAAGCAGATACCATGCTTTCATGTTCTTCCACCCAGTTTTCAAATGCCTGAAGGGTTTTAATCTGCAAAAGTTTATGACTAAAATCTGAAGCCTTTCGGATCAGTGCTTTGTCTGGTCTTTTATTGCGAATTGCTTTTACGGCTTCGGAAGAACTTACCTTATTACCCAAAGGCAAAAAATACAATTGATCTGCAAAGGAAGGATTGAATTCTACTTCCTCAAGGTCAATTACTCCATCTCCAAGGGTATAGAGAATTGGATCTTCAGAACCAGCACATGCCACATCGTAACCGGAGCCATCTTCTATATCAAAGTACAAATGGTAAGGGCTGATGTCTGCCCAAAGAGCCATATTGCGGATAAGGGTAGAGGACGAACCCAATCCCCATTCCAAAGGAAATTCAAGATAGTGGTCCACTTTGTATTTTTTCCAGTGGGACAAAAATTCTGAATTGTTGTTACAGCAGGCTTTAAACAGCTTTCGTAAGTATTTGGACATTTTTTCGTCAGTGGAAGAAATGATGTCAAATCCCATTAGATCGATCCCGGCCTCAAACCATTTTTTGCCTTGTGCATCGTGACAGGTCCAAATAATCTCAGAACCGGAAAGTTCGGCCACCTTCATTCTTTGACCCAAACGAGTTGGTAAGGCTAGACAGGTAGCACCATGTACCACGAGGTATTCTGCGCTCAAAAGCACCTTGCCACGAGAATAGAATTCAGCTTTAATAAGTCGGGATCATTAAACAGCGGCGAAGATACAATCTAAGTGCGATTCATATACATTTTTGTTATATATAAATTTATGGAGAAATTGAATTCCGGTGGTTGGGCAAAGGAAGCATCGGTAATTGAAGACTTTTTGAGGGGTCAAACACCGTGGGAAACTCTTATATTTTAATATTTTTTATCGGTTTTGATGGCGCCAATGAGCACTTCCAAGAGAATAAACGGGTCATTCAAGATGGCGTATAAGATGGTCTTTAAAACTATCATTGTCTACTTATCATGGGTGTCCGCGTGATTCACAACTTGTACGAAAACCGTACATGTGTCATGCCTATCTGCGTGTTAGTCCATTCTCCATTGTCAATTCTCCATTGTCCATTGTCCATTGTCAATTCTCCATTGTCAATTATCAATTTTCCATTGTCAATTATCAATTTTCCATTGTCAATTATCAATTTTCCATTGTCAATTATCAATTTTCCATTGTCAATTCTCCATTGTCAATTATCAATTCTCCATTGTCAATTATCAATTATCAATTCTCCCAATTCACCTATCCTCATACTTCCCCTTAAAATATCCATTAAAAAACCTCATGGTATCCAGGTTGAATCTACTGCGTTTGGGTCGGTCATTGGCAAACACAAAGCTGCAGGCGAAACGGCCTTCGATAATTCTATTGGCGGTATCAAGGGATACAATTTCAATTTTATTATCAGAGCGGGAGGTATCAAGCAGATAATTGTCAATTACCACATCCTCATCGTTGTTAGAAAAATATGCAATAGGGAGATCTTTATATTGCCAATTCGTATTTATTAATTTTAAAGAGAAACAGCCTGACTGTTGTTTTA
Source organism: Saprospiraceae bacterium (assembly GCA_016715965.1). Lineage (NCBI taxonomy): Bacteria > Pseudomonadati > Bacteroidota > Saprospiria > Saprospirales > Saprospiraceae > Saprospiraceae bacterium. Next base: position 1,749,228 of record JADJXG010000001.1, read on the forward strand.
ACCCATAAAACCCCAATTCATCTGTAAGAAAACTATCTCGATCTCTAGATATTAAAACTATTTGAAACAAATCCTGTATTAAAAGTATTTTAGAAGTATAATACGTTTTCATATTCACTTTGGTTGCATATCCAAAACCAGGAGTTGAATCGTACTTATTATATACATTGATTATAGAATTACTATCCTGTATATACTCATACACAATGCAACTATCCATTGGTGTCGCAGGATTAGAATCATCCGGTCCAGAGTCACGGCAAGAAAAACTGAAAGTGTAAAGAATGGTGCTTATAATTAATATATTAGTTTTCATGATAGTATTTTATGGTGGTGAAAAATCCATTGCGATTAAAAAACCACCTAAAATAGAAGCCATCTAAATTGGTTTTTAAAAAATTCTCCATTGTCAATTCTCAATTCTCCATTGTCAATTCTCCATTGTCAATTATCAATTCTCAATTCTCCATTGTCAATTCTCCATTGTCAATTATCAATTCTCAATTCTCCATTGTCAATTCTCCATTGTCAATTATCAATTTTCCATTGTCAATTCTCCATTGTCAATTCTCAATTCACCTATCCTTATACTTCCCCTTAAAATATCCATTAAAAAACCGCATGGTATCCAGATTATAAGGATCTCTTTTTGGCCGGTCGTTGGCAAATACAAACGAACAGGCGAAACGGCCTTCGATGATTTTAGTTAAAGTATCTATGAAAACAATCTCAATTTTATTGTCATTCCTGCTTGTGTCTAGAAGATAAGAATCTACAACGATGTCATTGTGATTGTGTTCAAAATAAGCACAATTACATAAAGGGACTTTTGCTGTGGGTCCATAACAATCAGTTATTAAATTATAGCAACCTAAGTTGTGATTGTCAATAAAAAAAATTAAATAATCAGCTAATTCTCCATTAACATCTTGTGAAAATAAATGTATGTCAACACCATTCGGATTTCGACCAGCACCAAAATTAAAAAAACTGATCGAATTAACTTTGGTAGCATACCCAAAATCCACAATAGAATCAATAACTGTGTACGCCCTAACTTTAGATATTGAATCCAGAATAGGTTCATAGACTATGCAACTGTCTTTAGTTATTGGTGGATTTGGATCATCTGTACCAGAGTCTATGCAAGAGAAATTTAGAAAGTATAGAATGGCTGTTATAATTAATATATTAGTTTTCATGGTAGAACTTTAAGGTGGTGAAAAATCCTTTGCGATTAAACAATTGAATAAAATACAGGCCATTCGTATTTAGATTTAATTTGACAGCTCAAGCCAATCATACACAACTTCGGTCTTCTTTTCAGAGTCAACGACAGTTTCTTCAAATAATAGATTTATCTGGGCTTCCAGCATCAAAGGGGCAACAAAAAATGAGAGAAGGAGAGAATGATTTCATAAAGTTAAAATTATGGTCAAATTTAGCATTATAAACCAACTAATTTTAATCAAATAAGGAATTAACGAATTGTTAACATACATTTTGCGTCCATGGTACAATAGAATTGTCAAGGGATTCTATAATCTCAAAACTCACAACTCATAACTCAAATAAACACGGTAGATTTCAGCAACTCCATGAAATTCTATTAATTTTGCGCATTTTACAAATACCGATAAACATATGTACAGGACACATCATTGTGGAGAGTTGAGATTGGAGCACGTCGGGCAAAAAGTGCAGTTGGCAGGATGGGTGCAGGCTAGCCGCAATCTGGGAGGATTGAGTTTTATAGACCTCAGGGACCGTTATGGAATCACCCAATTGGCATTTAATATGGAAACCCTACCCGATCTGTGTCTCGAGGCTCGCAAATGTGGAAGAGAATATGTCATTCAGGCAAGCGGGACCGTAAGAGAACGAAGCAGCAAAAATGCGAACAGGCCTACGGGTGATATAGAAATCGAAGTTTCCGAAATGAAGCTTTTAAACAGTTCGTTGGTTCCTCCCTTTACCATCGAAGATGAAACCGATGGTGGCGATGAGTTGAGAATGAAATACCGATATCTGGATATCCGGCGCCAGCCAGTGAGAGATAAACTCATTTTCCGTCATCAAATTGCACTTGAAACCCGCAAATACCTGAGTGATTTAGGTTTTCTCGAAATTGAAACTCCCTACCTGATTAAATCCACACCCGAAGGTGCAAGGGATTTTGTGGTACCGAGTAGAATGAATCCTGGTCAATGGTACGCACTGCCGCAATCGCCCCAGACTTTCAAACAAATTCTGATGGTGGCAGGAATGGATAAATACTTTCAAATCGTTCGCTGTTTTAGAGATGAGGATTTACGCGCAGACCGACAACCTGAATTTACACAGATTGACTGTGAAATGGCATTTGTGGAAAGAGAAGATGTGCTAATCGCTTTCGAAGGTTTGATGAAAACACTTTTTAAAAATACACTTCAATTAGATCTTCCAGAATTTCCGCGCATGAGTTACCAAGAAGCCATGGAGACCTATGGTTCTGACAAACCGGATCTGCGGATAGATATGAAGTTTCAGTCTTTAGAAGGACTCAGGGGTTCCGGCTTTGCTGTGATTGATTCAGCTCCTTTTATGCGAGGGATCATTTTAAAGGGACTTGAAGACAAACTCAGCAACAAAGAAATCAATGACTTGACCGAATGGGTGAAAAGACCACAGATCGGTGCAAAGGGGATGATGTACATTAAGTACAGCCCGGATGGGGTAAAATCTTCCATCCTTAAATTTTATTCTGAAGAATTATTAAAGAAAATTGGACAAGAAATTGGAGCTGAACAGGGAGATGCGATTCTCATATTGACCGGCGAAAAAGACAAGGTGCTTAAACAATTAGGTGATCTCCGATTGGAGGTGGCACGTCGTTACAATCTCATCCCTGCTGGGGTTTTCAAACCTCTTTGGGTACTGGATTTTCCTTTGGTAGAATGGAATGAAGAGGCTGGAAGATATTTTGCCATGCATCACCCGTTTACAAGTCCTTTACCAGAGGATGTTTCTTTAATGGAATCAAAGAATAAAGCCAGCATTCTTTCAATTCGCGCGGACGCTTACGACATGGTGATCAACGGTGCTGAATTGGGTGGAGGATCGATTCGAATACACAACAGGGCATTACAGGAAAAAAATTTTGAACTACTTGGATTTACCCCCGAAGAAGCAGAAGCACAGTTCGGTTTTCTTTTGGGTGCGTTTGAGCATGGTGCGCCTCCTCATGGAGGAATTGCATTTGGACTTGACCGGATATGCGCCATCATGCAAGGCAGTACTTCGATCCGGGATTACATTGCCTTTCCAAAAAATAACCAGGGCAGAGACATGATGATTGACGCGCCTTCAGCTCTTGATGATAAGCAGCTTGCAGAACTAAATGTAAAGTCAATGATTGCTCTACTATAAGTTACTTTTAACTAGATGTGGATATATCAATGGATGATAAGAAGTATTTCTTATGGAATTGAATGAACTGAGCTACACTATTAGGGGAGTCATTTTTCAAGTACATAATCGATTGGGACCCGGCTTGCTGGAAAGCGTATATGAAGCAGCTTTATATTATGAGATTCAAAAAATGGGTTTGAATGTGAGGACTCAAGTACCGGTACCTGTCATATATGACGAAATGGATCTAGGTTTAGGATTTAGAATGGATTTATTGGTGGAGAATCAGCTGATCTTAGAAATAAAAAGTGTGGATGCTTTGCATGATGTTCATAAAAAACAATTATTGACATACCTAAAGCTGGCAAAATTGAAGCTTGGATTATTGATAAATTTTAATGTAGCCACACTGGTTGATAAGATAAGTATCATAAGAGTAATTAATTAATTTTTATCTTACTGATTTCACGGATGAGCACAGATGAATGTAAATTAAATCTGTGAAAATCTGTGTCATTTGTGAGAAATTCATATCCTTCATCTGTAAAAATCTGAGTCAACCAGAAACAAATTTTTTTCTCACAGATTTCACGGATGAGCACAGATGAATGTAAATTAAATCTGTGCCATCAGTGAGCAATTCTTATTCTTCATCTGTAAATATCTGAATCACCCGGAAATAATTCTTTTTCTCACAGATTCCACGGATGAGCACAGATGAATGTAAATTAAATCTGTGCCATCAGTGAGCAATTCTTATTCTTCATCTGTAAAAATCTGAATCACTCGGAAATAATTCTTTTTCTCACAGATTCCACGGATTCCCACAGATGAATGTAAATTAAATCTGCGAAAATCTGTGTCATTTGTGAGCAATTCATATCCTTCATCTGTAAAAATCTGAGTCACCCGGAAATAATTCTTTTTCTCACAGATTCTACGGATTCCCACAGATGAATGTAGATAAAATATGTGAAAATCTGTGTCATCTGTGAGCAATTCATATCCTTCATCTGTAAAAATCTGAGTCAACCAGAAATAAATTTTTTACTCACAGATTTCACGGATGAGCACAGATGAATGTAAATTAAATCTGTGAAAATCTGTGTCATTTGTGAGTAATTCATATCCTTCATCTGTAAAAATCTGAGTCACCCGGAAATAAATTTTTTTCTCACAGATTTCGCGGATGAGCACAGATGAATGTAAATTAAATCTGCGAAAATTTGTGTCATTTGTGAGCAATTCATATCCTTCATCTGTAAAAATCTGAATCACCCGGAAATAATTCTTTTTCTCACAGATTCCACGGATTCCCACAGATGAATGTAGATAAAATCTGTGAAAATCTGTGTCATTTGTGAGCAATTCATATCCTTCATCTGTAAAAATCTGAGTCACCCGGAAATAAATTTTTTTCTCACAGATTCCACGGATTCCCACAGATGAATGTAAATTAAATCTGTGAAAATCTGTGTCATCTGTGAGCAATTCAGATCCTACATCTGTAAAAATCTGAGTCACCAGGAAATAATTCTTTTTCTCACAGATTCCACGGATTCCCACAGATGAATGTAGATAAAATATGTGAAAATCTGTGTCATCTGTGAGGAATTCCCTGACTCTGTCAATTTAAACCCTTGCCATCTGAATGCAACTATATTTAAGTTATATATATAAAATAAATAAATATGATAAATATCTTCTAAATTAAGAAGTTTAGCCCAAAAAAATAAATAATAAATTAAATATTTGGTCAATTTTAGTACCAATCAACTAAAATAAGCAAAAATATTTTACTTTTGTGCTTCGAATTAATTATTTCATTTACTAAATCTCATTTTATGTCCTCCAATCGAAGTGCAGCGCTCAACCTTTTCCAATCCCGACCAAAAACTACCAAAGACCGGGACAATCGCAAGATTACCAGCTACTATGCAGAAAATGTTTTTACCCAGGATAAACTGCGGGCTTACCTGTCCAATGATGCATTTAAAGTGTATACACAGACCCTCTCAGAAGGCAAAAAGATATCCAGAGAATTGGCAGACCAGATAGCCGCAGCTTTAAAGGCCTGGGCCATGGAAAAAGGGACCACACATTACACCCATTGGTTTCAGCCACTTACGGGAACCACAGCCGAAAAGCACGACTCTTTTTTTACTTTGGCCAATAATGGAGCTCCGGTTGAAAAATTTGATGGTGATGCCCTGGTCCAGCAGGAACCGGATGCTTCCTCTTTCCCCAGTGGTGGTCTTAGAGCCACTTTTGAAGCAAGAGGATATACCGCCTGGGACCCCATGTCACCTGCTTTTATTATGGACATTGCAGGATCCAAGACACTTTGCATTCCGACCGTTTTTATCTCTTATACCGGTGATGCCCTGGATCATAAAGCTCCATTGATCAGATCTTTGGAAGCATTGGACAAAGCTGCCACAGGAGTGGCGCGATATTTTGACCGATTTGTCAATAAGGTCAATGCAACTTTGGGTTGGGAGCAAGAATATTTTCTGATTGACAAAGCCATGTATTATGCAAGACCTGATTTGATGGCATCGGGTCGGACAGTCTTTGGTCGCAGCCCTGCCAAAGGCCAGCAATTGGAGGATCATTATTTTGGAGCCATTCCTGAACGCGTCTTCAACTATATGGTGGATTTAGAAATGGAATGCCATAAATTGGGTATACCTGTTAGAACCAGACACAATGAAGTAGCACCCAGTCAATTTGAGTTAGCCCCAATGTTTGAAGAAGCCAATATTGCAGTGGATCACAACTCCTTGTTGATGGATTTGATGGACAGGGTGGCAAGAAGACACAATCTGATTGTGTTGTTGCATGAAAAACCATTTGCTGGAATCAATGGAAGCGGAAAACACAACAACTGGTCCATGGGTACAGATACGGGTACCAACTTATTGAGTCCGGGAAAAACCCCGAGAAACAATTTGCAGTTTCTCACCTTCTTTATCAATACCATCAAAGCCGTTCACGATCATTCCGATTTATTGAGAGCGGCAATAGCGGCTGAAAGCAATGACTATAGATTGGGAGCCAACGAAGCACCTCCGGCCATCATCTCAGTTTTTATTGGTGAATATCTCTCAAAAGTTTTGGATGCTTTGGAAGAAAGGGTGGAAAATGATTTAAAGGAAGATGCTGAAAATGATTTAAAACTGGACATCCACAAAATGATCCCGGATGTTATGATGGACAATACCGATCGAAACCGAACCTCACCTTTTGCATTCACCGGCAATAAGTTTGAATTCCGCGCAGTGGGATCTTCGGCCAATTGTGCAGATGCGATGATGGTATTAAATACCATCGTAGCCAATCAGTTGAATGATTTTAAAAGTAAGGTGGACAAATTAATTGCAGACGGAGAGAAGAAAGATTCTGCCATATTAAAGGAATTGAGGGTTTGTATTCAGAGTTCGAAAAACATACTTTTCGAAGGGGATAATTACAGCGATGCCTGGGCAGAAGAAGCAAAGAAAAGGGGACTTCCAAACATAAAGACGACGCCAGAAGCACTGGATGCATTGACCAAACAGAAGGCCCTTCAGTTGTTTAGTGGTTTAAACATCATGACCGAACGCGAGCAGGAGGCAAGACACGAAATTTATCTTGAGAAATATATTAAAAAAGTAGAAATCGAGGCGAGTCTCATCAAGGAGTTGGCGATCAATCAAATTTTACCTGCGTGCATAAAGGCACAGACAGACCTCATTCACAATCTTCAATCTGCAAATAGTATGGGGATCGGTAAAAATCTGATGACAGCTCAAGAAGAGATATTAAGCAAGATATCAGAAGCCATTCAATCCGCTTATGGATTTGTCCTTGAAATGGAAAGAGAAAGGGAAAAAGCGCATCAGCAAAAAGGAACCAGGGAGGTTGCCATTCATCTTTGCGAAAAGGTCAAACCCTTATTTTTGGAAATTCGCTCCCACATTGATGAGCTCGAATTATATGTGGAAGACAAATTGTGGCCAATTCCCAAATACAGAGAAATTCTTTTTAATCGATAAATAAAATACCTTCCAATCGGAAGGCATTTACCAACGAAGTTGCCATCTGATTTGACGGATTGTTTATATTTGAAATCTCTATACTTTGTGGATAAAATAAAAGCAGGTCTTTCTTTAAGACCTGCTTTTTTGTCAAACAGTAGGTAAATATAATGCTTATTTTTCAAAACTTAAACTTTGCGATGGTAAGATCAAAGCAGTTCGGACATTTCCTTGCAAATCGATTGGTAGGTAGATCCTTCGTAGTTTAGCTGATTAAACAATGTTTTAGCGATGGGCTTTCCTCCAGGAACCATGGTGATGGAGATTGCGAAGTAGAATCTGACATCGTCTTTAAATGTATTTAGAATCAAATTGTCTTTCTGCGCAAGATGGAGATTTACTTTCGAGAAATTGCTTGCGGCTGCAGCATAGAGTCCCCTGCTTAATTGAGTTATCGCAAGAAGATATCTGGCCAGGTCATCTTCAGGTTTTGAGATCACGTGTTTTCCTAACAACCTATGTGCTTTTTCAAATTCAAAATTTTCAATCAGAAGGCTTGCTTGGCGGTAAATTTGACCCGACATCAATTCTTGGTTTTCTGTAATTTCTAAATTTTCTTCTGAGCTACTAGTCAAATCTGATGATTCATTGCTTTGAAGTTGTGAATAAATGGTTTCAATTTTTTCAAAGAATTGTGGACTCAACACCTGGGTCTTTACAAGCGAATTTATCCAGTCGGAATTGAAATTTTTAGTAATCCTTGTTCCCGGATTCTTCAGATTGGATGGATTGGTTTGAGCAGTGCTGATCAGTATCAGTGTACTAAATGCGATCAATAAACAAAATGCCTTTTTCATGATAGTAAATTTTTAGTTGTAAAATAATTAATTTTAATCTTGACCTGAACTCTTTATTTCTTACAACTATATGGTGAAGAAATCTATGAATATTTAAGGTAACAGGAATTTATTTTTCATTTTTTTTATATAGCCCATTGACAGTCTCTTAGCCCCTTAATTATCTCAGCTATTTCAAGATGGATCTGCGCAGACTTATGTTATAAAAAGAAAGGAGATCAAATTGATTGATCTCCTTTTGAATAGATGGACGTTCAGATTGCTTTCTTTAAAAATGCTTACTTTCGCTGGTACACCAATATTTCTTTGCATATTTCCCGACAAAGTAGGTTATTCGCTACAAGTGCTGGATTTGTGCAATTGGTAAAGCAAAACAGAATGCGCAGGATGTCTCCTGATAGTGGCTGACAGATGTCTGTCCTTAAAGTTGACTGATTGAGCGCAAAGGGATTTAGTCCATCCGTCAAATCGCCATAAGGACTATGATTTAATTGTGCAAAGACATCATGTTTTGTGCTCACTGCCTTCTCGACCACTCTTTGCGCATTTAATTTCTCTTGATCGATACCTGAAGAGAAAAGGGCGATGAATAAAATGAGATTTTTCATAATAGATGATTTAAAAAGTGAATTAAATATTTTATTAAACAAATGAATATTACATATTTAATGGTGTAGAATAATAGGATTCATTAAGTCACATTGGTATATTTATTTTAAGGTTGTCCTGATCCTGATTAATCAGGAATAATTTGTAGCCAGATTCCAAATATATTTATTTATTCTGTGTATTTTTTTATACTCATTGGTGTTATTGGTATAGGTATAATGCAAAAGAGACAAGCCTTCGCTTGTCTCTTTTGTAAGTATAAAGAAGTATGCAGGATAATTATGGTTTTCTGTTGCTGTAGTACAACCAGCAGGATCTGAAGCAATCCTGATTAACGGCAAGAATGGGATCACCGCATCTAAAGTAACATAGTTGGAAGATCTGATCGGAGTCCAGAATGATTTTGGTTTTGTCATTCTGTCCATTTCCTCCTGGTTTTTGGGTTCTGGGATCCTGAAATGCGGTCTTTTCATTTGGATTCTCTTTTGAGTTTTCAATAGAGGGATAATTAACCCATCCGATCAATGCCCATAGTGCCAGAATTTGCATCGAGAAAAAAAGTTGTGCTTTCATGATTTAAAGTTTTAATTAATGAACAATTTTAATTACATCTACAGGGTGTTTGTAATTCTAAAAATTTAAGACAGGCCTTTTAATTTATTTTCCGCATAGACCTTATATATAGAATATTGGATCGTGGTCTGAAAGGATAAAATAGCAGTTCCCCAGGTGACGGATTGAATCCATTGGACCTGGCAATGATGGTTTAATTATTGCAAGTTAAAGACTTATGAATAAGGGTCGATTGTAATGTCAGCTTCTGAATTAAAATAATTATTGGAGTACAGCTTAAATATTCCTGTATTTTTACACCAACTAACTTGACGAATATGTGCAAATCCTGCGAAACATTTCAAAGCCATATTCAAAATGGCGAAGAAGGCCGTAAAATGGCGGCAAAATTGCTTTTTGAAGAAGAGGCCATCCATAAGAATGCGAGGCACTTTTATTGGAAGTACAAAAGATTTGTTTCGGAGCAATATGAAAGCTGGGAAGATTTCCTGGTTGAAATTGTTTTAAGGATTTTTAAAGAAAAGGAGGCCGGAAGAGGTCCCCGAGAAAATTGTGAGGGGTATTATTTTAAACTCACAAGAAATATTTGTGAAGAAATGGTCAGGACCAGCAACCGATGGAGAGAGACTGAAGAGCAACTTGCGCGAATCGAAGAAACCACAGGGGATCCATACATCATTGAGAAAGTAAAACAGTACATTCAAAAAATGGAATGCAAATGCAGGACGCTCATGTACCATTACCATATTGAAGAAGAGCTGATCAAGGACAAAGACAAACTAGTTGGTATTTTGAAAGATCAATGCGGTAAGGACTATACCAGAAATTCAATTCCTGTGCATTTGAGTGGCTGTCTTGATAAACTGGCAAAGGCAGTGCGCCAAGATGAAGATAAATTGTTTTAAAAATTTTGAAAGTAAGATTATGAAAAAGTCCGAAATACAAGTACAAATTGAAGCTTACCTCGACAAGCAGATGAATGCAGAGGAAGCTAGACAATTTGAAAATAGATTAAAGTCAAGTTCCGAATTGAAAAAGGAATATACTGCTGCTCTTTTTGAAAGATTGGCCGGAGATAGCCACAAAGACGAGGCGCAAAGAAATTGGTTAAGGGAAGTTTATCAAAGCGGAACTGCTGTAGAATTGGGTCAAAAACCTAGCTCAGGAACTATTCAGTTTAGATCCAATTGGATTAGAATGGCTGCAGCGGCTGCCGTTTTATTGGGAGTTGTATACTTTACCGGAATCTTTGATCAAAGCAGTGGGTCAACATCTGTGGAATTTGCCTCCATGATGATTGAACCGATAGGAATGGAACGCGCTTCCGTAGCTGAAATGAGTATCAGTGAGAAAGCATCCAATTTCTATTTTAGGAATCCTCCTGCCACTGACAGTCTTGAAAAAATGACGATAGGATGCAATGGATTGTGTGTCGCCAAGTATTACCTGGCCCACGCTTATTTAAAAACAAAGCAATTTGAAAAAGCCAAAAGTTTATTCTCTGATTTGGAATCCAATATAGACCAGCTACAGACAATTCCTCAGCTCCAAGGTAGGGAAAATGAATTAAGAATAAACAGTGCATTGGCTCAAGCTGCAACCGGTGAAAAAAAAGAAGAAGTATTGTCCAAATTGAATAAGCTGATTGCCGAAATGGATTCTTCAGATACACTTCGGACTTTGGCAGTGCGTTTAATTAAAATACTGGATTAAAGATTTCCGGTCATTTTGACCAAATGCATCAAATCGTCAACCAGCTGTATCTTTCCATCAATATCTTGAATTCAGGAGCGAATTTTAGCACGTTTGGGTTCCCGATGACTATAACTTGTTCCCTTGCTCTTGATAGTGCAACATTTAGCTTTCTGTTGACCCCGTCCCCATCCAGTTGACTAATTTGGCTTAATTGTTCTCTACTGTTGGCACAGCATGAAAAAAGAATGATATCCCGTGCGCTGCCTTGATATCTTTCTACTGTGTCTGTTTTAATATAATTCGTTTCCATTAAGTTTAGCCGGTGCATTTCTGTAATGATAGCTGCATTATGTGCGCGAAAAGGAGAAATAATTCCCAAAGATTGATCAGAAAATGACTTTTTATTTTTGCGATACATGTCAATGATTTCATGGACTATGGCACAAGTAGCATTTACTTCTTCGTAATTGACTTTGGCAAAATTGGTCGTGTTTTCAGATTCAACCGGGACAAATATGCATCTTTCAGTTCCAATTATTTTAAACTTTTCAGCTGGAGTGAGCGGAAAATTGGTAGAATATAGATCAGTCTGTCGTCCGGATGGAGTCATTAATTTCAATTGACCTGAGTAAAACAATTCTGAAGGCAAGTCCATAATTTTTTGGTGCATCCTTCCCTGTCGCTTCAACATTCCGATGGAGTGAAGCCACCCGACTGCCTGACATCGTTTGTACATTCTTTCAAAGAAAGAGTCAGCAGTAGATGAAATTCCCAGACTCAACAAATCAGAGTTTTTGATCAGAGTGGATTCTTTGTTTTGACTACTTACAGCGGGGAGTTGTTTGTGATCACCAATCAGTATAAACTTCTTAAATTGATACAACAAACCAATTAAATTGGGCTCTAAAATTTGGGAAGCCTCATCGATGATAACGATGTCAAATCGGAGCAACTCAAACAATTCCTTTTTGCCTTGCATGGAGGCTACAGTTGCCGTAAAAATTCGGTGTCTTCTCAGCATCTTCCGGAACTCCCGTCTGTTTTCTACCGCTCTCAGTTTGTAGTCAAGAAGTTTGGAATGAAATTTTTCGGCGGTACCATATCGAGATCCAATTCTTATAAAATCGTAGAGTTCATCGTCCCCCAATTTTTCAATGGCTTCACAAATTTCATCAACGGCACGGTTGGTATACGCCAATAAAAGTAAATTTTCACCAGTATGAAGAACAATGTTTTCAACCAATGCCTTAATGACCATACTGGTTTTACCAGATCCGGGAGGACCCCAAATTAAAAAATAATCTTTGGCGCTCATGGCCCTAGAAACTACTTCTTTGATATCCTCTGGCAAGAGAATCGGGTGATTCCAATTTGATTCTTGTTCTGAGGCTGGATCAATTCCCATTATTTTTTTCCTAAAAGATTTAGGAGCACTGGCCCATTCATAGAGATTTTCATATTGGTGCAGAAAGCTGCGATCCAATACATCCGGCTCCAAACACCATGATTGGTGTTGAGGATAGGCGCGTTTGTCAAATTGCCTGCCCCGTAACCTTACCTTACAAACTTCAAATCCAATTTCTACCAAGGTGCATTTGTAGACCTGATTCATAAGTGCTCCATGTCCATTGATTTCTTCTGGATATAGTATTAAAGTATCTCCATTTCTGAAGGCACTAAAGCCACTGTATTCTTTGTGCAATGACAAAACCACCAATGGTGAATCTAAATCATTAAAAATAATCTCTTCAATTTTTAATCCTTTTAAGATTAAATACAAATTCTCTTTTTCTTCGGAGCTTTTAAGCCATAAATCCGCCAATCCATTTGCCGAGTTGGGTCCTGACATCCCTGTTTTAGAAATCAACTGTTCTCTGGCAATAAAATGGCAATAGTTTTTGAAATAGGCGCGTTCTGTTGCATCCAAATCCAGGTAGGTTTGTAAGAAAGAATAGCCGTCGCGTTTGAGAAATTGATCGAGATCGGAAAAATGATTTGGTTTGAGTAAGTCCAATAAACCTGGAACTTCAGGATCTGTGGTAGCCAGATGAAGGTGGATCAGGACAATGGAATTTCTAATATCAAAAAGCGTCTGTATCAAGGTCTCATTGTGGGGTGAATGCCTTATAGGTCGATCTTTCTGGGTGGAATACAATAAATAGCAATCTGCTTTTACACTGCGGTCTTTTGCAGAATTGATGAGTAATTTGTAGAGTTGGGCCTGGGCTTCATGTGCCGGATTGATTCCGTATGCATTTTCATAATAGGGCCGACCACTTTTCAGCTCAATAATTTTATAGGAAGTTCCGGATTCTATCAATACATCCAGTCTTCCCTGGATTCCATAGATAACAGAAAAAAAACTTGGCTCCAACTGACAGGCCTCTTCTTCCCTCAAAAGACCTTCAAATCGGGATTCTGCCAAGGCTTTTAGATTGTCAAATTGATATTGAGCCTGATCGACAAAATCTTTCACTTCAGCTTCTCCCAGTAAGCTGATCGCAAATGGGTATTTTCTGAAAACATGAGAAAGGAGAGGTTCGAATTTTGCATCAGGATGGATAATCAATTCATCCAGAAATTCATTCACAGCATTCCCAATCAAGATGTGTTTGGAAGCAGGTGCATATTGAAACAAGTGGATCAAATGTCGGATAGCGCTTGATTTATTGGGAGAATAACATGCAGCAATACTCGTGACATCCACCAAAAAGTCCGGAAAAATGCACAGACCCTCAAATACCCAGCCATGTTCTTTCTTGTGTAAATGATGAAAATACACCGGCACCGGAAATTGGAGTATGGCAGCACTTTTTTTAATGATATCCACCATACCTTTTCTCAATGTGCGCAATAACAGAAAATTTTGCTCAGAAGGAAAACGATCAAGACTAAAAATCAAATGGGATTCATCCATATTGAGAATGAGTCCTCTCTCATTTTCTTCCAATAAATTGGGATTTAAATGATTTGGAATTTTCTGAATTTGGAATGCATTTACTTTATAATCTGAAGTTACTTGCTCCGATTTTGACATGGAGTAGAGTTCGTTTAAAAGATAAATGTAATCTTCTACAAACTGCTGATGGTCTTCAATGGTATTGAAACGACCCGATAGTAAATCGATCATTAACTGACTACTTGCAGGGGAAATGCGCCCCTCGGTTCGTAAGAAAGCGACTTTTTCAAGATCGTGTGTAAAAATTCTATTTGGATGGGTCTCGATAAGTTCCAGGGCAAGTTTTAAACGGTGAATAAGTTCAGGTAATTGAACTGGACCTTTTCGCAATTCTTCGACGGAGTGCTGGTCGGGCCAGCTATTGTGTAGGGTTTCAGGTGACATAGGACTAGTGTTTTATCAAAGAGGTGAAGATACGAATGGGCAAATAAATTGTGCCAACAATCTGTTCTACGATGGATCGTTGGAAATTGACGGATTTGAAAAGAAAATTTGTCCAATAATAAATTTATATATTAATAAATTATTTAATATCTTTGATCCGCTCTGTATGGATAGAGCGTCTTTCCCAAAATATTATTTTGAAATATAACATTTATATGGTATTTATTTAAAATCTTTGTTAAAAACATGATAAAATCAAAACTTTATTTGGTGGTTACTCGTTCGAACTTCATATTTGCACCAATGAAAAAATGGAGTTTAATTCTGCTGCAACAGGCTATTTATATTCAGGTAGTCCTTTTTTTGTTAGCAGTTGGTGTTTTTCAATGTGCACAAAATACGAAGGATAAGTCATCCGTGAACATTGTTTCGGATTCGATCCAAGTCAATGATGGATCCATTGTTTCAGTGCCTTTATCAGAAGAGACCAAATCAAAACTTGCACAATTACAGGATTCCACCCGAATTTCAGGCGATCTTGGAGACCAGTTGATAGGGTTTATAAGTACCAATGTGATGGACTTCAGTGACCAGTTTAAATTTATTGGCCTGAAGTGGGATGGTCGCACAGATAAAGTGGTACAAAACAGGAGATCTGAAATAGACGATCTCGCTAAAATTATGTTGCTTTTTCCCAAAATGAATGTGCGCATTGAATCCTATGTTGACAATGATGGCAACCCCAAGAAGGATGAGGAACTTACCCTGGCTAGGGTTAATTTTATAAAAAATGAGCTAGTGACGGCTGGTGTAGATCCTTCGAGGATTGAGGTCAAGGGATTCGGTCAAAAGTATCCTGTCGGAGACAACAAGACCGAGCTGGGCCGCATGATCAACAACCGGGTAGAGTTATACATTACCAGGTTTTAATATTCTGAATTTATTTTACCTACTACTGTTTTAAAACCGGCGCCTAAATGTAAGCTCCGGTTTTTTTATTTACATACCTTCGATGCCTTATGCCGGATGAGACTATTGCATCAATTTGACCAGGATTGCCAATTGATCCATTGATTCGTTAAATTTTTTTGATGGATCTGATTTTTTCAAAAATGGTCCCGCATTTCAATCATGTACTAAAATTTTGTTCAGCTGTTAGAGCGGTACTCATATCCACAATATGCTATTGTATATGAATTGGATACAATGGGCTTATTGGTATTTTCCCAAATTTGAAGGATCACTGCAATCACTTCAAAAAATTGGATTGAAAAATCAGCAATAATTTATAAATGTATGATTTACACATTACGTTTAGATAAATATTATAATTCTTATTTGCCCAGCTGCAACAATTGATTAATTTTAAGCCTCAGCAAGAAGGGATGAAGCCAATCTTAACTCCTCCATCTAATCATGACCAGGTCTGGTACAATTACAAATCAGTATCCATTGCTCTGATCTCGATTATTGTCTTTTTTTGTTCGTGCACCAAAGAAAATATTAATCTCATTGGTGACAACGATCCGACCTCTGTGACGAATATTTCGCGATTGAAAATTGAAAATTATGTCAATCGACTCTTTATTGATTTGGTAGGTCGCGAACCTTTAAAATCAGAACTCGGCGTAGAAGTCGATACCCTACAAGCAAAGGAACTAAGTAGAGAAGCAAGACTGGATCTGATCAACAGATTGATGGATGACGATACTTTTCGAGAAGGCGAACGATCCTACAAAGCAGCTTTTTATCTGAATCTGTACAATCTGGCCAAAGTCCGTTCTCTGGAAAGTGTAACAGACGGTGAAATACAACTGAGAATGTCCCAACTTCGCAATGATGCCTGGAGAGATTCGATGGCCGGAAATTGGGAGCCATACTATAAAAGTCTGGAAAGTCTCAGGAAATACCAGGAACTGCTGGACAGCCAGCATCATTTATACGATGGACATATTCAATACCATCAAATGTTTAGCTATATTGTCAATAACAGCATTTTTGACCTCATTAACATGAACAGTTTTAATTTTATCAGAGCTGTGTACAATGAGCTTTTGTTTAGGCTGCCGACCGCACAGGAGTACGAAGCTGCTTTTGATATCATTGAGAAAGATATGCCCAGACAAGCATTTGGAAAATATTGTTCCGGAAAAAATGATTTTATCGAAGCAATGATTGAATCTCCATCCATGCTTGAGGGAATGATTATTTGGACCTTTCAGGTATATCTGAATAGATTTCCCTCTCCCCATGAGCTTGTCAGTTTATTGCCCGAATATTTACAACACAAGGACATCCGCTACATTATCCGTCAAATATCTGTAACCGATGAATACGCAGGATTTAAGTAAAATGAAATGGCTGTCCATGGCGTGCAGTCTTCTGCTTGGTTTTTCCAACTGTCAGAAAGATTTTTATGTCTATGAGATTGAAGACCAAACCATTCTTCCAGTCAATAGTCAGAAGATCAAACCCAAGTCTGTACCCCAATACATTTCCATTTTATACACCAATTTCTTTCAATTGGCGATTGGTCCTAACTCCATGCTTCAGGCTCAGCAAGCCATTGAATCCATCGGAGACAAGCAGGTAGCCTTTGATATTTTGTTGAGTAAATACATGAATGATGCCAGAGTCATTTTACCTACCGTGGAATCCATGAGAAATGATCCTGAAAGCTTTGTGAGAAATACCTACCGACGATTTTTGGTAAGAGAACCAACGGAAGCAGAATTAAACTGGATGCTCAATTTTATTAAAAGCAGACCCAATGTGACCCCTGAACATATTTACTTTGCCTTTGGCACTTCCAATGAGCATTTTCACTACTAAACCATTGCAGATATGAACAGGAGAAAATTTATTAAAAAATCTGCACTTGCTGCGGCAGGTACCATCGGGATGCCCTATTTATTACCAACAGGTTTGTTGTACGCAAGACAATCCTCCATGAAAGCGCAGCATGTGGTCTTTGTCCAGTTTGCTGGCGGACTGAGGCAACAAGAATCAGTGCTCCAGCGCTACCTCGCTGGAAGTCAGACAGAGCAGGTTGAAGGTAATATTATGTACAACCTATTGGATGGAAAAGCTCCTGAAGATAAAATAGCCTATGGCACGGATGACAATCAAAACAACATTGTCGGTGCATTTCCCATTAATCCCATATTGCAAACTCCACTGCAAAAACAAGGAGTTTTGTTTCCTGAGGTCCGTTTTTCCAAAGGTGGAGCTGGTCACTTCAATGGTTTGAGTACTGGTGTGTCCGGTAATTATTACACCACAGCGGGATTGAGACAAAGAACCGCTTCGCCAACTATATTCGAATATCTCAGAAAATATGCGGGATTTTCTGCAACGGATTGTTGGTCGATTGGTCAAAGCATTATCGGTTCCAGACCACTTTTGAATTATTCTGCCCATCCTGATTTTGGGAGACCTTACGGTGGAAATTTTATTGCACCGACGGTCACGTTTGGTGAGCCCGGGCAACAACATTTTATGGATTTTAAAAATTACCATCCCGACACGGACTATGAGATGATCCGTGAAGTGCGTGGATTTTTAAATAAAAATTTTACCACCAAAGGATTGGAAATTCCCCATTTGTACAACAGCCCTCACGAGGAAAACAGCATTCGTGAATTTGTCAGAGCTACCTTTGAAAAGGTCAAAGAAGGCCGGGTGACGATGCCACCTGTAAGCGACAATGGAGATCTGAGAACACTTGGATTTGCAGTGGAAGTACTTAGGTGGTTCAAACCAAAAATAAGTGTGGTAGATTTGAGCGCAGTCGATGTTTGTCATGGCAATTTTACCTCTTATCTAAAAAATGTGCATCGTGCAGATCACGGGATTGCTTTTCTTTGGAAGGAAATACAATCCATTCCGGGGATGAGTAACAACACCATCATGATTGTCATGCCGGAACATGGAAGAGATGAAGCACCGAATTCCATTAAAGATTTAAACGACTGGGTCTCTTATGATCATTCCGGAAGTCCAAATGCGAGAAGAATTTTTGCACTGATGGTTGGTCCGGGTGTGGACAGCAATTTGAAAGTAGGATCGGAAACCAATCCCGTAGGAGATGCTGCGGATGTGGTACCGACGATCGCCGATATTTTTGGAATCAAAGATAGGGTGTATGGTGCCGGGTTGTTGGATGGATCTGCCCGTTCATTTTTTGACAGAATGTAAGGAGCTGAAATGCGTACTACAAATATCTTATTCTTATTAATATCCACTCTGATGCTTTTTTTCCTTTCCTGTGAAAAAGCAGAGGTGCCCGACAATCCGTTTGTTGATTACGATCCAAAACAAGACACAGTTAAATTTATTTTTTTAGATCCGGATTCAAACTCGATTGCAGGTTTGTACACTTACATTTTCAAACCAACATGTGCAAATTCAGGATGTCATGATGGTACCTTTGACCCTGATTTCAGGACTTTGGAGAGTTCATACAATTCGCTTGTTTTCAGACAATCCATCAAAAGCGATGGAATTTATACTTATCGCGTCAAACCTTTTTTACCGGATAGTTCAGGGATCATGGCCAGGGTCAATGGCTTGGTCACTCCTATGATGCCCATTCAGTTGGAACCGGGTTCGGATTGGGAGCAAATGAAAACCCAATACATTTCTATGATCAGACGCTGGATCGAATTGGGTGCACCTGCTGTGGATGGCACCATCGCAATGGATGGGTTGCCGCGGATCAAACTGTTGGGCTGTATGGCCATCATAAACGATACTTTGAAGATGTATCGACGACCCTATAGCGGTCCCATTTTGATCGATAGTTTGACCGACAGCATAGATTTGTATTTTGCATTTAAGCACGACGCACAAGACCCATTGACTTTTAAAGGCAATCTCATTTCTTTTTGTGCAAATCCCCATGTATTTGACAGCACAGCAATAAATTACCAACTTGATCTGGTGGTTGCTCCAAGGCTTGATTGGGGATTGTACGGTAATCCGGTTTTGTACACCCACAGGATTAGAATTTCTATCAGAGAATTATTGCCAAATGAGAAAAATATTTACTTCAGAACTTACTTACAAGATCATCTCAATCCGATGACTGAGATACCGTCCGAAAAAGCCGTTTTTAGTCTCAAAAATTACATGTCCTTTGAACGAATACCTTAAATCAGTTTTGTTGGCTTTTGCCATTTTGGTTTTGATGTCATGTCATGAAAATGCGGACGAACCAGCTTTTTCCATTATTCCTGAAATCAGATTTGTCGGATTGTCTCATGATTCGATTGTCGAGTACAAGGATGTTTTGACCATTCATTTCAAATACCAGGATGGTGACGGAGATCTTGGATTTGAGGAGCCTGAATCTTATGCTATTTTTATTCGCGATGCTCGTTTGAGTAATTTTGATGGTTTCTACATGGGACCAGTGGCACCACCCGGGGCGTTGATTGCGGTACAAGGTCAATTAAAAGTAGAGTTTCCCAGTTTATTTGTTTTTGGAAATGGAAAATTCGAGCGCACCAAATATTTCATTTACATGGTGGACAGAGCGGGTCACAAAAGCAACGAGCTTACGACTCCAGACGTCATCATTAAAAAACCCGAATGATGATGACTGGTACTCTGTCCATTAAAATTTGGCCAAGTGTATTCATGATGCTATATGCGTTCGGCACTCTTTTGGGTCAGACAGAGTACAAAATGCAAAACAATCTCGTGCACGATTGTGAGGGAGTGTTGACTCATAGTGAGGAAGGCGAGGATAAAAATTATGACCACAACGAAGATTACACATTTACCATTTGTATTCCAGGTGCCACTTTTATTTATATCGATTTTGGATATTTTGCAACTGAGCGGACTTATGATGTCATGACCATTTATGATGGTCCGGATCGAAATTCTCCCGTGTTGGGTACATTGAGTGGTATCTTATTACCGGCTCCTAGTTTTGTGGCAAGAAGTGGATGTGTTACCATTCATTTTAAAAGTGATGACAACATTACGGCCAACGGGTGGAGAATGAATTGGAGAGCCGAGTTTGAACTCCCACCACCACCAACGATCAAAATTATATCAAATCTTGAGTGCCCGTTGAAAGATTTGGTTTTTGAACTGAGTTTTCCGGTTGCCTGTGATCAATTGGTTCCGGCCAATTTTAATGTTCTGGGTCCAGGCGGGGCCATGGTTTCAGAGGTTACCGTTTTAAATTGTATCAATGGGAAAGCCACCCAATTCAGTTTAAAATTTGTTCCAGCTTTGGACAAGCCGGTCAGTTACAGGGTAAGTTTTGTATATCAATACATTGATGAATGCGGCAAAGAACATTTATTGAGCAGTAGTTTGTTGTTTACCCTTAGCAATTGTCCTTTTTCAGTCGATATTTATTTAAAAGGGGACACTGTCTGTCAGGGAGCTTGCACTGAATTAGAAGCCATAACTACCGCAGACTTTAGACAAAGCTTCCGCTATCTGTGGTTGCCTGGCGGACAGACAAGCAATGTCATTCGTGTGTGTGACAGCGTGCAAACTTTATACACAGTCATCGCAACGGAAATTGGTACAGGTCTTACAGACACCGCCATTTTCATTTATACTCCACTGCAAATTCCGAAAATCCTTAATCCTGTTAGGGATACCGTCTGCGCAAACACTTCGAATTGGATGTATCAGGTGGACTTAGTTGGAGGTGATTTTTTTTCTGCGACCATCATTCCGGCAAACAGGAAAACTGGAATATATGAATTTTGGCGCAGGTCAGGTGGAAATGCAATTACATCAGATACGGTCCGATATATCGCGCCCAATGGTTGTGAAACCTCCGATGTTGTTTTTATTTTTCCCATCCGGGCCGGAGCAGATTTGAAGGCTTGCGTTGGAGATCCTCCCATTCGTTTGTCAGGTGGGAGTCCATCAGGTGGATTTTGGAGTGGGTCTGATTTGGATCCCAACGGCACGTTTGATCCCCAAGTTCCGGGTAGTTATAGTTTTCAATACACAGCTCCCAACGGGTGCATCGCATCCAAAAAGATAGATGTTTTCAATAACCCAAAAATTCTAAATCCTGTTTCGGATACGGTTTGTGCCTCAGCCAATAATTGGCAATATCTTGTGGATGTTCCGGGTGGTGATTTTTTTTCAGGCATCATTCCTCCCAATCAGCGTAAAACAGGACTGTATGAATTTTGGAGGATGGCGGGAGGAGACACACTCAGAGTGGATACAGTTACTTATGTGGATCCAAACGGATGCAAGGTGCGTGATACCATCTTTGTATTGCCGGTAAGCGCAGGAGCCATGCAGTCTGTTTGCCAGGGATCTCCGCCATTCAATTTGACTGGAGCTTCTCCTTCCGGAGGATTTTGGGTCGGGCCATATACCGATTCAACCGGCAGATTTAATCCCATTGATACAGGAACATTTACTCTTGTTTATCAAGCATTCAATGGATGTCAGGCTGAAAAAACAGTCAGAGTAAATCTGATTCCCTCGTTCCTCAACCCGATTCAGGATACCATTTGTGCCTCTGCTCCAAATTGGCAATACAGCACAAGTATTACCGGCGGTACATTCGCATCTTCATCGATTCCACCTGCTCAAAGCAGATCTGGAATTTATGAATTCTGGCGTTGGTCAGCTGGTTCGGGAGTTCATAGAGACGTAGTGAGTTACACAGCACCTAACGGATGCATTGTATTGGATACCGTGTTTATTTATCCCGTTTATGCTGGACCCACAGAAGCTGCCTGCCAGGGCAGTCTTAGCTTTCAGTTAAATGGCGGCACTCCATCCGGAGGATTTTGGTCTGGCCCTTTTGTGGACTCAGCCGGAAGATTTGATCCGACGCTTACAGGAACCTATATCATCAATTATCAAGCACCCAATGGTTGCATCTCCTCCAAGACTGTCAATGTTGGAGATAGTATTTCCATTGCCCCAATGGATACAATCTGTCACACACAGACCATACAACTCAATGCATCTCCCAGAGGTGGTATTTGGTCAGGAATTGGAGTCATTGACAGCATCAACGGACGCGTGGATGCGACCAAAGCCATTGCCAATCAATGGAACCGTTTTGTGTATAAAATAAATGGATGCCAAAAAACACAAGACCTATTCATGACTAAACCCAATGCGGGTGCTGATGTGCATATATGTCTGGGGCAGAGCAAACTTTCTTTACCGGAAAGAGGCAGATGGATTGGACCGGGAAGCTATGATTATAGCAAAAATGAATTTCTAATTGATACTTTGAAGGAAGGGAAATACAATTATATTCTCCACTTCAATTCTTGCCGCGATACTTTTGCTTTATTTGTTCACGATGTGCAATTGGACTCTCAAATTACAAATCCATTTTGTTTTGTGGATGAGGAAATTGATCTCAATACCATTTTATTGCCCAATCTTTTTCCAGGCAGTTTTACAGGCAATGGTGTGAGTTTGACAGACAGTGTATGGACTTTTAATCCACAAAGAGCAGGCCCCGGAAAACACACCATTGTATATGAGTCTTACGGTTGTCCGGACAGCACGGAGCTGGAAGTGGAAATACCTATCAGCTTTATGGAGTACAGTTTTTGTGACCGCAGTCCACCCACTATTCTTCCAATTAGTCCTACAGGAGGTGTATGGCAGGGAATCGGATTTTTGGATGAAAATACCGGCTTGTTTGATCCGGAATTATCCGGACTTGGCAGACATAAAGTGAGCTATATAACTCCGGCAGGATGCAGAGCAGATACCATAGTTGAAGTCATCGTTTTTGAACAGGTCGAAATCCAAAATGTGGATTTGCAATATTGTTTTAAAAATGAAGACATTCCTGTGACCTTAGCTCCTCCGGGTGGAGGATTTTTTATCAATGGGGTACTTTCTGCACCCATGTTTAATCCAGCTCTTTTAGGTACTGGCAACTGGGAATTGTATTACACCAAAGGTACAGGAGCCTGTGCTTCTTTTGACCGGAGCTACATTCGGATTCTTGCACCCATTACCAAGAGAAGTTCGAGTGTTTCAGACTCAATTTGTCCTGGCCAACGTACCACAATTTCAATCGATGCCTTTGGGGGAAGCGGAGGCTTAACTTATACCTGGGACCATGGACTGGGATTTGGAAGCAGTCATATAGTGGATCCCTTGGTGAGCAGCTGGTATGTGGTTACAGTGACCGATCAATGTTCAGATCCATTGATCGACAGTGTATATATTAAAGTTTATGATCCATTTGTTATCGATACCATGAGGGGGCCGGATGTTTGCTTTGGAGAAGAGACCTATGTAAGCATCAATCTGGATACTGCAAAGTATGACATCCGGTGGCAGACCTCCCCTCCTGCGATTGGTCCTAGATTATCGGGCAAGCCCGGTATTTACTCTGTTGAGATTACTGAATTGGCCACGGGATGCAAGCAAAGTACCGATATAGAGCTCCCCGGAGCAAAACCTTTGTCAGCTAATTTTGGTATCACCCCCAACCAGCCCTGCATTGACATTGTGGACAATACGGTAGAAATTATTGATCTAGGTGTGGGATATACAAGCGGCACAATAGATTTTGGAGATGGATCAGCTCCGGTTGATTTATTAAGTTCAGGACCCATTGTCCATCAGTACACGGATACAGGTAGTTTTGTCATTACGATGCGGGTGATGAATGATTTAGGCTGTGAAGAAGTAGTGCAAAGAATTATTTGTGTAAAAAACCTGGTGCGTGTTTTCATACCGACTGTATTTAGTCCAAACGGAGATGGCCGGCAGGATTTCTTTGAAATATTTAATGTGGGTGTGGATATTTTGAGATGGTCGGTCTTTGATCGATTTGGCGCAAGGGTTTTTGAAACAAATTCCGGAGATGACCGTTGGGATGGTTCTTTTAAAGGGAAACAGGTTGTGCCAGGAGTCTATGTCGTAGTGATCGAATACATCAATTCAGACAATGGAAAGAAAGAAATTTTTTATGGTGATATTACCGTGATTCGATAATTTCTTTAAACAAAAATGCAGTCAGGTCTCCGCTTTTATTTGGACTCAATAAATATCTTTAATAATATTAAAAGTAGTGTTTTTTATCCTGACTCAGCGTTCCTTGATTTGTAAAAGCTTTTAAGTTGATGTCTGGAATCAACTCCACTAATAATTTGAACCTAGTTATCCAAATGAATATTCATTTGCAATCGGGACAAACGATGGGATAAAACCGAATGTTCTTGAAAAGATTTGATAGAAAGACAAACAATTTATTTTTGTGTTTAACATGATTTCCCAATACATGAGGATCATTTATTCCATGACCATTTTTGGCAGTAGAATCCGGATCTTCTCTTTTTAATCCTGGAATCACAGTGATTACAGCAATGCAGCTGGATTCATTTCCCGAAGCATCGATGACTGTCAATGTTGCCAAATTAGGTCCCAAATGTTCGAAAGAAAATTCGTCCGGCTCCAGCAATCTATTTGCGATTCTGCAATTGTCTGTACTTCCGGCATCCACTTGTTCAGGTCTAACCTTGGTGGGAGGCCCAGTGGGATTGAGAATGAGAAGTTCTATATTGCGGCATCGGGCAATGGGTGGTATTTCATCCAATACCTCTACTTGCAACTGACAATTCCCCGGGTTACCGAATGCATCTGTTGCCGTTAACTGCACGGATCTTGAACCAATGTCACTGCATGTAAAATTGCTCTTGCTCAATTCGATTTTAGCAATTTTACAATTATCCCATTGTCCGGTCAGCACCTCCTGGACAAGTAGACTTCCCCTTCCGTTGCCATCAAGGCTAATTGCAGCGTCTTGACATTTGACTTCCGGTTGGATGGTGTCCACCACGGTTACTTGAGCTGTGCATGCTGAGGTATTTCCATCGGTATCTGTGGCGATCAATTGGACAATGGTCAGCATAGTATCCAAACAATCAAAACGGGACCGATCGTATGTAAGGGTAAATGGAAGACAACCACCACCCGAACCATCATCGATGTCAGACAATTGCAATTCAGCTTTTCCCAAACTGTCTAAATGCAGTTTTTTGTTTTTGCACTTTGCAAGTAGATCGGATTCTCCCGTGATCTGAACGTTTGTGGCACAATTGCTTGAATTTCCTGAGACATCAGTGGCGGTGACAATGATACTAACATCTCCTATGTCATTGCAATCAAATTCAGTTTTTGAAAAAGTGATGTCGACCTTTTCGCAATTGTCCGATTTACCACTGACCACATCCGATTCGACCAAGGTGTATCTGCCACTGGGTCCAAGCCGAACAATGGCAGATTGACAACTAAGCGTTGGAGGAATTTGGTCCTTGACGACAATTTGTATTTCACAGCTACTGGTATTCCCAGGTACATCAGTTGCAGTCAATTGAATGACTTGATTCCCGATATCCAGACAGTTAAAACTGGTTTGGACGGGAGTCAAACTTTTTATTCCGCAGTTGTCCAGTAAATTGAGTAACAATTTTTCCGATGGTATGGTACCAGCACCCATTTCATCCAGCAGGAGCATTTCCATATTTTGACAAGCCAAAGTCGGTGGATCCTGATCCTTTATTTGTAAAAGGATTTGGCATGCAGCGCTATTACCACTTTGATCCGTTACTTCAATGCTGATTTGCTTTTCTCCAACATCTGCACAACTAAATTCAAAAGAATTGGGTGAATAATTTTGAATGATACAATTGTCATTTGCAGCTGTCACAAGATCTTGCGCCAATACAGCATTTCTTCCGTTTCGATCTAGTAAGACCATTTGCATACCGGGGCATTGGATGCTTGGAGCGCTTAGATCTCTGATGATTAATTCTACCTGACAACTGGCAGTATTTCCTGACTCATCCGTGGCTGTAAAAATTTGTTGTCTGGTCCCAATGTCATTGCAATTAAACTGTAGTCTTGCAGGCATCACGTTGACATTTCCACAATTGTCGGAAGCAGACATAACCAAAGAGGAAGAAGGAATTTCCGCGATCCCTGTAGAATTCAAATCTTCAACAAGGTTTTGTATACAACTTATGGTAGGGGGGATTCGGTCATTAAGCGTGAGAGAAACACTGCAGCTTGATTGATTTCCCGAAGCATCTGTTCCTGTTAAATGAATTGTATGGACAACCCCTTGATGACATTGTACCACTGAAGGACTAAAACTGAGACTAACTGATTTACAATTGTCTGTCATCATTCCTTCAAAGTCTGTCAAGCTCAGATGATAATCGCCATTGGGGCTGAGATCACGTTGCAAATCGCGACAATTTGTAATAGGAGGAATTCCATCGCTGACCATCACATTGGATACGCAGGAAGACATTCTTCCTTGGGCATCTGTTACGGTCAGGATCACTGGAAACATTCCAATATCCTGGCAGTCCAGTATTTTGGGTTCGTATTGATAATGGGTGATGGCTGCTCCGGAGGTACTCCCTGCATCAATGTCTGCAATCAATAGCATGCTATGACCATCTGGATCCAGATATTTTTTGGCGTCTTTACATCGAGCAATTGGCTCTGCAACGGGTGTGGTATCCACTGGTCCAGTTTCCTTGTCTCGGGTCAGCACCCAAGTTAAAACTCCTGCTCCCACCGCTCCGGTTCCGATCCAAATCCACGGGATTTTGGTTTTTTTAATGGTGGCAAATGGATAATCGGGTTTGGTGGTTTCATCAATCAGACTGATGTGAGTCCAAGGGAAGGGTACAACGGTATAAGGGTTAAAGTCTTTTTTCATTCCTACCGGATCTTTTTGGTTAATGGTGGAATCATAGCTTTCACTCACCGTTGATTCCCAAAGTGTGATCATTTTTTTGGCGGGGTCGGGACTAAGTCTGGACATGCCATGATAATCATTAACCAGGTAGCTTGCTTTTCGTGTACCTCCTTTTTTGCTCTGATCCTGATCGTCTTTGACATGGATGTATTTCTGTCCATTTTTATTGTGTGTATAAGCGGTAGCTACCTGCCAATGCCCCCCGGTTCTAACCAGGGAATCTCTGGTTTTTTTGGATCCCTTTTTAATAGGCACTTTAATCACTTCGTAATAACCCACGTGAATTTCTACATCTTCTCCTTTTTCCATTTCGCTTTTAAACCATTCCCAATCTGGTTCCTTACCTTTACCACCTTTGTTTTGAGCCGTATTTTTACTAAATCTCGATTTAAGTATTGTATCATTGGTGCAATCAAATATACTCTGGTATTTGACATGGATGGGAAGCTTGTGTTCATCAATCAATGCGAGTTTTCCAGTGATAAAACTATCGACCCTTACTCCGATGGAATCATTTCGCGCCATATACCTTTTCAGTTTTTCCATGATCTTTTGCCGATCGTCCGGATTTTTACCTTTGAGATTTTTGTCGTACTTGTTGAGCCATTCAAGGCTGTTTGCGGCGGCAGCGGGACCACAGGCCATGGAATCTGATGGAGTTACTTTTGAATTTAAGTCTTCATTTCCCATTTGATTGATTCTGCTGTGGTTCTTTTGGGTTTCAGCGGGGTGCTTGGGTTTTGCCTTTGGGTCAGTCCCCTTTCCATCCTGTTGAAACTGTATCAGCTGATCATTTTCTGTCAGGATAAGAGGTACATGGTACACAAAAGTCTGTGGTGCTAACAAAAGACTGGCCTCAGCCCTAAAGTTTGCATTGTTCTCCAATTCTCTTCCTACCTTGAATTCAAATCTGTACCTTTCATACGCGGGACTGATGTCAGGAAAAGTAAACAAATAGGACCAGCCTTCTATCTCAGCCTCGGTGGATAAAAGTAAATTTTCAACAATCCAATATTTTTTATTGGTGCGAGGATCAATCATTCGCACATTTAAAACCTCATCTTCTGTACCTGGTGAAAACCGAATATTTAGATAGGCATGTTCAAACGGTTCAAAGTTGGGGCCGATCTCATAATAAATGTTTTCAAAAGCCATTTCTTTTATTCGACGATGATCAGTTGGGGTCCATTCCAACTCTATGGTATCTTCATCAGTTTCTACGAGTTGCGACCAGCGCTTGAACAAAGAGCTTAACCAACCGGGAGCTTGTTTATTCTCCGGGCTGACCAGTTTTTGCGCATTTTGTAAATTGGTAAGAGGAGCTGTGTTTCTGTTGTTTTCAAAATGGTTTTTTATTTTGTTGATTATTTGGACTGTTTGCGGATCTCCGGCTTCTTTTAAGCGATTTAAAACAGCCTGCATGTCTTTCAGAATCACTTCATTTCTTTTATGTTCTTCTGACAAAATAGTATTTTGCGCCTGTACTTTATTCCACAAAACGATCAGGCAAAGAATCGCTATGAATAGGAGATTTTTCATAAGTCAGATTTATTGTAAAGAAATAATACATTCAATAACACGCTTTAATTTCTCTCAAATATAAATTTATACCGATTGGTGCAATTTTTTGTTCTGCATCCTGTAGCTTTACATTCATGGATTGTTTCAAAGACAACTTCAACCGGTCCATTGTCATCTCTTACACCTTTGTTGTCAAGAATTTTGATTTCTTTGGCCTTTTTGTATTCGACTGATTTGGCTTTATCTTCTGCAGGAAGGGTTAAAATTCCCTGCCCAAATATTTTGTATTTTAATTCAAAAGGAGCACATTTTTCTTCACAACCCTTACAGGCTGGGTTAAGTTGTTCTTTGTCCAAAATGATTTTGATTTTATCCCTCTTGTTTACTTTGCTGCTGAAGGTTTTTACAGAGGCCTTTTCAAACACCATACTTTGGGCAGGATTTTTTTCATGTTGCACATTGAATTCCAATTTTTGATCAGGACAATCGCATGCAGCGTTCGTTCTTGGAATTTTTATATGAAACTCTTCTGTGCATTCTACCTGGGTACAATTTTTAGATCCACATTGGTAGTGGATTTTTATTTTGACGGCAATTGGAGTGTTGCCGTTTGGAACGACAAAACTTTGTTCCTTCATTACCTCTATTTCTTTTAGATTATTGATTGTACTTGAACTCATGCTGGTAAGTTCGCCATAAGAAATAAAAGGCGGTGCTACTGCATTGGGCTTACATTTCAATTTATCGGTAGGACATATTTTACAGACTTGAGTTAAATTTTCTACATGAATATAAACCGTGTCACCGGATGCAACCGGCTTGGTGGAACTCAGTGTAGTTTTTCTTTCAATCCGAAATGTATTATTGGACTCCCGAATTCGAAATGGTTGGTTGTTGAATTGCAGTATTTCTTCGCTGACACCCTTTATGATAATCTTAGCATCGAATGCGATCGTATCGCATTCACATGTTTTTTTGTCGATAAGCATGGGCTCATCTTCAGAATTAAGACCTGGAGGACCTTGCTCTTTTTTTGGGAAAATTTTTGCTGTTATTCCAACCAATTCTATGGTTTGAAAAATATTAGTGATCTCAAGATCTAGTGCTTTCTTTTTTTCTTCAGGATATTGACTAACCGGGACTGATGTTTTTTCGTCGATTTGATCGTAAATTTTTTTAGCAAAATCTTCTTTTTCGTACGAGCCACCAAAAACAGAATAGGTATATCCCCAGAAAGTTTGCTGAATGAGAATCGTATCTTCTTTGGGTGGATTGGAGGAATAGATTGTTTTAACCTGATTGTTTTTTCTGAGTGTATCCAATGCAATTGTAATGCGTTTGAAAACGTCGTTCACCACACTCGCGTATTCCTCCGGATATTTTGTCGGGTCCAAGGTACTACCCAATGGGGTGGTGGTTCCGGGAATAAGGGTGGTTGTCGTGGTTCCTGAAATCCAGCCTTTTTCAGGTTTGGGTGTCCAGTCATCTGGCAATGTTGGAATAGGATGGATCCATTTTTCAAATGGAGGGAATTCTTCTCCCTCAGGGACGGGTGGTACCGTGGGATCCGTACAAAAACCAATCATTGGAATTGATGTAGTACTGTTGGGTGGTATAACAAAATAAATCCCTTCAGGTACCAGATAAGATTGATATTTACCAAGGGAGACTATAAAAAATGGTCCCCATTTTAAAACATAAGGAACATCCGAATCATTGCGGATCACAAGGATTCCTATTCTTCCGGTCGTTTGTCCGGTGCCTTTGGCCTGGATGTCTATTTTATATTTTTTCCATTCATTGGGGTCGATGGATCCACTTGCTGCTGCACCCGCAGATTCTGATCCTGAGCTGGCCCTTATTTCGGCTGGTTTGGCACTGGAAGCACTCATCTGATCAGAAAGAAAACTCTCCATGATAAATCCTGTGGTTCCATCCTTTAATTTTATACGGATGAATTTGCGGCTTCTGGCTTTGTCCTCAGTACTCAAACTAAAAAATCTTGCGTGTTCTGCGGAGTCTACAATTTCTACAGTTTCGTCCAGCTTAACTTTTCCAATGGATTCACCCAGGGTATTATTCTCATCCAGCACTTCCCCTTGAGGAACAGCAACGTAAGCATGTCTTTTTTGAGAATGGGTAGTTGAGAGTGAAGCAAAAAAGATGACAATGCAAATGGTGGACAAAATGATTTTCATGGTCTTGAATATTTAGAAATTGAATAATCAGTCCAATTCGATTTGCGGTTACCTACTTATCTTTTTTTTTTACGTGCTAATTGGTTTGAAATCCTCCATTGAGTGTAAATTCACTCGCATTATTTAATCATGGTACTGGTAACCAAATATGGGAATTACACCTTGCAAAAATAATAAAAGTCATTAACAATCCAATGGCCAAAAGTTAATGATTCGTTAATAATTGGTCCTCCAAATAGGACTTTAAGAAGAATACTTTTTTCCTTCTTTGAGAATTCCAATCAAGTAATTGGATCATTTCATGACAAGAACCTAAAGTCAAATTTGCACCCCATTGTCTTCTTCTTCAAAAGGGCTGGTTTTTTTTATTAATCAATGGAATTTTTACAATCCAATGTCTAAACCATGGTTATTTCGGATGAATCGCTTTTAATAATTTCTTTAAGATGCTTTGCGGATTCTACAAGACACCACTTTGTACTCCGGACACATCGCAATTTCATCACTGATATCTGAAGTAACCAGATTGAGCATCAGTTCAGGAAAATGAAAGGTTGTGCTGAGGATGCCCGGTTTTACCTCATCGGTCACCACAGCTTTGATTTTTACCTCTCCTCTGGCAGATTCGACTGCGACATAATCTCCATCTGTAATATTATTTTTTTGTGCGTCTTCTGGATGGATCATCAGAATGTCTTCAGTGATGATTTCTGCGTTTCCTGTGCGTCGCGTCATGGTACCGACATTGTAATGCTCCAGAACCCTGTTGGTGGTGAGGATGTAAGGAAACTCTGCAGCGTGATCCAAAATTTCAGGCGTCTCCACATATTCTTTGAAGACGAATTTTCCTTTACCTCTTTTAAACTCATCCCGATGCAAAATTTTGGTATCAGAACCGTCCGCCAGCACAGGCCATTGTTTTCCATTATCGCCCAATTCATCCCATTTGACACCAGCAAAGAATGGCACAATTTGGGATATTTCTTCCAGCAATTTTTTTGGATCGTAATCCTCCTGGGCATATCCCATTCGATTCATGATATCCACCACGATTTGTCCGTCCACTTTGGCTTCGCCGATTGGTTTGACCACCTGGTGCACTTTTTGAATTCTTCTTTCACCGTTGGTAAAAGTCCCAGATTTTTCAAGAAAAGATGCTCCGGGCAATACCACGTGTGCCAACTCAGTAGTTTCTGTTAAAAACAATTCCTGAACGACCAACAATTCCAATGATTTCAAAGCTTTAATAACCTTGTTCGTGTTGGGGTCTGATTGAGCCATGTCTTCACCCATCACCCACATGGCTTTAAATTCACCGGCAATGGCGGCATTGTACATTTCGGGAATTTTCATGCCGATTTCTTTGGGCAATTCCGCCCCATAAAACTGATCATATTTGGCCAGAACAGCAGGATCTTTCAAATCCAGATAACCTGCTCCCTGATAGGGTTGCACACCCATATCGGCCATACCCTGTACATTGTTTTGTCCTCTCAAAGGATTCACACCAACTCCGGGTCTTCCGATGTTTCCGGTGATCATGGCCAGATCGGCGATCATCATTACGGTGTAAGTACCTTGATAATGTTCGGTAACACCCAATCCGTGAAAACACATTGCATTGCCAGCAGTGGCGTATGCAATGGCGGCTTCACGGGCTTGTTCTCTGCTTACGCCAGATACTTCTTCCAGTTCGCGGATGTTTAAGCAGAGAATATTGTTTTTAAAATCTTCGAAACCCTCTGTCCTTTGATCGATAAAATGCTTGTTGACTAGACCTTCCTCGATGATGTAATAGAGCATCATATTGAGTACGGCCACATTGGTGCCCGGTCTTAACTGCAGGTGGTGTGTGGCATATTTGGCCATCTCGGTTCTTCTCGGATCAATGACGATCGTTGTCTTGCCCTTCATGGCATGCTGCTTGAGCTTGGCACCGGTTACTGGGTGTCCATCGGTGGGATTTGCACCAATGATCATGATCGCATCTGCCAATGGAATGTCTTCAATGGAATTGGTGGCAGCGCCGGTTCCAAAAGTACGCTGCAATCCAAGTGCCGTCGGTGAATGACAAACCCTGGCACAACCATCAATATTGTTTGTACCTATCACCACGCGGATAAATTTCTGCATCAGATAATTTTCCTCATTGGTACAACGGGCGGAAGAGATTCCTCCGATGGCGTTTGGACCATATTTGGATTTTATTTCTTTTAGTTTTGAAGCAATGAAATCATAGGCTTCCTCCCAGCTCACGCGCTCCAGAACACCATTCTTGCGAATCATGGGATGTTTGATCCGCTCTGGATGTTTATAAAATTTGAAAGCAAATCTTCCTTTAAGACAAGTATGGCCCTTATTGACTTCAGCGTTGTAAGGGGCCTGAATGCTGAGTATTTCCCCATTTTTAACACTGACTTCCAAATTGCATCCAACACCACAGTAAGTACAAACGGTGCGCACTTTATCTTGTCCGACCAGTGCCTTGGACTGGAACACATCTGAAATGGCAGAAGTGGGACAAGCCTGCGCACAGGCACCGCAACTCACACATTCCGAATCAAAGAAACTTTGATTGTTACCCTTGATGATCTGGCTGTCGAACCCTCTGCCCATGACACTGAGCACCAGTTGACCCTGCACCTCATCGCATGCCCGGACACAGCGATAGCACATGATGCATTTGGATAAATCGGAAGTCATGTATGGATGGCTCAGGTCTTTTTGTCTATCCAAGTGATTTTTTCCTTCCGGATATCTGACTTTACGGATTCCCACCACAGCAGCTGTGTCTTGTAATTCGCAATTGCCATTGACTTCGCAGGTCAGGCAATCCAGCGGATGATCAGTAAGGACCAGCTCGATGATGTTTTTGCGAAGATTTTGAATGGACTCGCTGTTGGTATAGATCAGCATATTTTCTTCTACCGGCGTGTGGCAGGAAGCCACGGTCCGGAGTGTCCTATTGCCGGGGCGACCCACTTCAACACTGCAGACCCGGCAGGAACCGAAAGCTTCCAGATTGGGAGCGTCGCAAAGCGTGGGGATCTGGTTTTTACCAAAATGTCTTTTGACAAATTGGAGGATCGTTTCTCCATCCTGAATCTCGTATTTGCGACCATCGATTTCAGCGGTCTTGGTCCGGATTTCCTGGTTCTGGAATTCTGTGATCAACAAGCCGTTTTTCATATTTTGAGAATATTTGGTACGAAGATACAAAAACTCCAGGCTTTATAGGTAAAAATAACTCAGTAACTCAGATTCATAATCCATGCAATGAATGCCCTATTTTTTAGAACCGGGCAATTCACAATGGATACTTCGATCTACTTCTTCAGTTATTCGGAGACTAACTCTTTTGATCAGGTCTTTAATGTCCTTAGAAGCATTATTGGATGAGCTTTTTGTGATTTCAGTCCATTTTGAGATTTGCAAATTGCCTTCAAAAATCTGTTTTATTAAGTAGATCCTTATTTTGTTTGAAAAAAAGAGTGAGCTTATAGAACAAATACAGAAATTATTCACCGCAAATTTGCGGTGAATAGAAAAAATATTCACCGCAAAATCAAGGTCAAGCGATGCTCATATTTAGGATAAAACGCAAGACTATTTAGCCAGCATTTCCAAAAATCAAGCAAAATATGAGATGAAGTGAGAGGATTAATAGTTATCATAAAATTAAGATTATGAGCAAAATACAAGTATTTGACATTACTTTTAGTTTACAGTAAATAGTTTACTGTAAACAAATGCGATTTCACGAATTTGGATCACAAAACCAATCTTTTTTGAAGACTCTATTTCATTTTGGAGGGAATTGTCTTTCTCGCTCCAATTGCAATAAATTTATTGATGTTTAGTGGAATGTTGTTGGTTCATTGGCGGTGGAAGAGCACATTAGAGATTAATGCTAGCTTGATGTGACTTTTTATTGCTGAATTCGCTCAATTAGAATTTAATACTTTTTGAAATGAATAATTTTTGATATTTACTTTTAAGCCAAGTTATTTCAAACCAAGTTCTATCAGTTATTTTTTTCATCTGATCATATGCATCTGCATCCCCTAGTGAAGCCGCTTTTTTATACCATTTGATGCTTTCATTTATATCTTTAGTGCATCCTAAACCTTTAAAATAGTGGTAGGCTAACTGCTTCATTGAATAAATGTTATTTTCTAACGCTCCTTCCAAATAATAACCAAATTTTTCAATATTGTCCTCATTAATAAGATTATTTATATACTCTTTGGATTCTTTTATATTACAATATTTAATAACATCTACAAGATCGCTTTTAATATGCACAGTTGATATTTTATTAATTTTAGCAAGATCCAAATAATACTTGGCAAATTCATAAAACTTGAGAGCTACACTTTTTAATTTTTGATCAAATGCCATGAAAATTAGTCCGCCATGATTTCTAGTGGCATTATTTCCAATTAGTGAAACCAACATTAGCGGAATCTGATCAATAGATATTTTATTGTAGATTTTTTTTAGAACTTCAATTGACTCAGTAATATAGTATTTGTCTTTTGCAATTGAATGTTTTAAATGATAAAATTTTGAGCCTAAGTCTTGTGGACTTGAGGATAATAAATCTTTAATTAAATTGTCAAAAATTTCCTTTTGCCAAGAATTTTCAATTTCTTTTGAAATCTTCAAGTTTAAATATTGCTGAAATAATTCTGGAGCTTCTTTCCACATTCCAAAATGGCTACCTCCCCATAAAAAATAAAATTCTTTAGCATGCTCCGAGTTGGATATTTTTTCAATCATAAATCATTGTTTAATTTAGATTACTAATACACGAATTAAGTGGCTGGTATTATTAAAGTACAATGAGTGATTTAAAAAATGCAGCACAATCATCAAGATTATCTTTTCCTAATTTTTCTAACTTGTCCATTGCATCACTAAATCTATCTTCTGTTGTAAAGTGCTCTGGTTCGAAGACTTGAATGCTCATTGGCTCAAGATTTATGCCAAAATCCGTTGTTTTGCTTTTATCAATTTCTTTACTCAACACCCAATTTATTGACATCCATTGATAGGAGGTCCAACCCCCATAGCTAAAATTGTCATTATCATCGGCAAAGATTAGAATTGGACTATTGTAAATGTTTGGTAGTTTATTATTACTTAAATCATATAAATACTTAATTCCAAGTTTAAGTTGAAATTCAATTTTGAATGTTTCCGTAAATGATTTACCTAAAATAAATTCAGCCAAATCTTTAACATCATATTGTGAGGCATGAGCTACAATTTTACAACCTGCATATTTAGCTATGTACCGGTATAGATTTCTCTTTTCTTCCATCCATTGTTCTCCGAATATATCTTCAAAGTCAATAAGTTTTTGGCTATGTAATTTTTCAAAATTTAAATCTACATACTCCGTATATCGGTTGAAGTGGTCCAAGAAAATGGTACACAAATCTAACTTAAATTTGTGTTATGGATCAATCAAAGACAAACAATCGGAGGAGGAGGTACGATACCGAGTTTAAGCTTAATGCCATTCATTTGCTCGAATCCGGGAGGAACGCTAGCGAATTAGCTGATTCTCTTGGCGTTAGTAAGCAAATGCTTTACAATTGGCGTAGTCAAATCAGGATTACCAGGAATGCTTCCGTCCAGCCAGGAACAAATAATCCTTATACTGAACTTGAACAGCTCCGTAAGAAATTAAGGGATGTTGAAATGGAAAGGGATATTTTAAAAAAAGCCTTGAACATTTTCAGCCGGCAGACATGAAACCAAAAGCTGAATTTATCCAGAGTCTAAGCGGTGTGTATCCTACTAACAAGCTTTGCAAGATGATGAATATTCCAAGGAATACTTTGTATCATTTTATCCACAGGAGGGATTCTCCCACTAAACATTTGGGATTAAGAGACCGAATAAAATCCGTATTTGACTCTCATATGAATAGGTATGGAAGTCGTAGAATTAAAATGGAATTAGCCGTAAAATATTCAAAAAATGTTAGCCGCCATTTGATTCGCAAATGTATGAAGGAACAAAATTTGAAAGCAATCCAGCCAAAGAGTTTTGTTCCAAAAACAACTGATTCCACCGGGACCAAATTTCCTGCACCCAATTTACTTCTTGATTTTGGAAAGGCGCAAAAACCAAATGAAGTATGGGTTGGTGACATTA
Source organism: Saprospiraceae bacterium (assembly GCA_016715965.1). Lineage (NCBI taxonomy): Bacteria > Pseudomonadati > Bacteroidota > Saprospiria > Saprospirales > Saprospiraceae > Saprospiraceae bacterium. The sequence goes on from JADJXG010000001.1 coordinate 1,786,352, forward strand.
CCTACATTCCTTTAAAGAATGGCCAATGGGCCTATCTTTCAACTTGGATTGATACTTATTTGCATAAAGTAGTGGGCTGGGATGTTCAGACTCATATGAGAAGCGAACTGGTTATTTCAGCCTTCAATAAAGCAAAACTGAAATGCATCCAAAATAAATTAAGTGTGATTGTCCATTCTGACCGAGGAACGCAGTACTCTAGTAAAGATTTCAAAAATGCCATTAAAGGAAATAGACAAAGTATGACTCGCAAAAACGAAGTTTATGACAACGCAATTGCCGAATCATTTTTCTCAAGGCTCAAATGCGAATGCATTAGAGGTACTGTATTTGATGATTTGGATCAATTAAGATTCACTCTGTTTGAATACATAGATGGCTATTACAACACAATCAGAAGGCATTCATCCATTCAATACTATACACCCTTAGAATTTGAAAATATTTATTATTCGAAAAATCAATTCACTCATTGCAACTAATATGGAAACAAAACATGACTTTGCATTTTTACCCTTAGACGAGGACCAAGCTTATTGCGGACAAAATGTCAAGAGTTCCGCCGACCTCTTTATTCTGTATTCTTCCGGCGGAACTCGACTTGCTCTTGACATTTTGGGAGCAATGCTTATCTTTGTCGCAGGGGTAAAATGTGTACTAATTTTATTTTTTAACTAAATTAGATCAGTGTCCCATTTATTGGTACCATGTCAGGTCGTAAGAAACATCAGCTGATCTTGTTTTGTTATTATTACAATCTTCGCAAATTATTGGAGGGAATTTCAATTCTTTTGATTTATAAGAATCTATTGTTTTTTCTTCCTTACCACTTATATAGGTATGTTTATTTTTGCTGTAATTTTTCCCGAAATGACGCTTAAGTATTGAAGCTTTAAATTTATGCTCTTCAGAATTCGCAATCTCTCCACACAGCCAGCATTTTTTGTTATAAGTTTGGTTATTCATATTATCTATAAAATAAATTAGTAGAATGTACAATAACGTGTTGTGGCATTGACTAGAAGCTAATGGTTGAGCCCATTACTTTTTATTGTTTGTTGTATGGCGAATGAATTTTGTAATCAAACCCTCACCCCCTAAAATACGGCGCCAGCTCGTCTTCAAAATATTTCAAGGCATTCATCACCGGAAGAGGGATGCCTCCACCCAGCGCGCAAAGAGATCCCCTTTTCATGGTGTCTAGTAAGTCATCCATCAGCTTGCGCTCTATCTTATAATCGTGTTGGTTCCTTGCTTTTTGGATCATTTCTTTTCCTCGGGTCGAACCCAGTCTGCAGGGGAAACACTTTCCGCAACTTTCATGCGCGGTAAATTCAAACAGATGCTCGAGGTAGTAGATGATGGGAAATTCTTCAGGCACACTGACCACCGAGGCGTGTCCCAGCATAAATCCCTGAGAGGCGAAGGATTCAAAATCGATGCTCAGATCTGTGAGCTTGCTGACTGGAACAAGCCCGCCCAAAGGTCCTCCAATGTGCAGGGCTTTGACGGGTCGTCTGAATCCTTTGGCCTTATGATAAACAAGGTCAGCAAGGGCTGTACCCATATCTACCTCATAGATACCCGGTATATTAAAAGCACTGTCTAAAGACACGAGCTTGGTGCCCGTGGATTTTTCGGTTCCGATGGACGCGTATTTGGCTCCGCCCTTATTTAAAATATAGGGCAGATTGGCCAGGGTCTCTACATTATTGACCACCGTAGGTTTTCTGAATAAGCCTTCATTCACCGGAAATGGTGGTCTAACCCTGACCTCCGGCCTTTGGCCTTCGATGGAAGAAAGCAAGGCGGTCTCTTCTCCACAGATATAGGCGCCCTGGGCCTTGATGATCTTAAAATCAAAATGAAAACCTGAGTCCAGAATATTTTGTCCCAATAACCCTGCTTCCCTCCAAATTTCAACCGCAGATTGTGCAATGCTTACTGAATCCGGGTATTCCGCTCGGATATAAACCACTCCGGTATCTGCTCCCGTGATCCTGCCGGCTATCCACATTCCGGCAAGTACCAATTCGATCTGATGCTCCAGAAGGTATCGGTCAGAATAAGACCCCGGGTCTCCTTCATCTGCGTTGCAAACGATAAATTTTTGATTGCCCGCTGCCTTTTTACAACCATCCAGCTTGATCCAGATTGGAAAACCAGCCCCTCCGCGGCCTCGAAGACCGGAGATTTTGATTTCTTCCACCATGGATGAAACATCCATTTTGAGCCAGGATTGCATCCATTCCATGAGCTGGGCAGTGGCTGGAGCAGGACCCGTCAATATTTGGGTTCCACAGGCTTCTACATGGTATTTTTCGGGACTGATATAAGTCTTGCCTTCCCCCTTGAAAATTTCGTTGGACTGAAGAAGGTCTGAGCCCGAATAGTTCTGTCCCTGATAGTGGAAGGCGACATTTTCATGGCATCGGCCAAGACAACACATGTCCCCAATTTCTTCCGGCTTAAACTGATTTTGCAATGCGGATCGCAGTGCAGATTGGGTACCGGCGGTCAGACAAGCAGAACCATTGCAGACATAGACTTTTTTACCCTTGTTGGAGGGTCTAGTGAAATCGTAAAAACTGGCAGTTCCAAAGACATTGGCTGTGCCCATGAGATATTCTTCAGCAATCTCTTTAATGGCTTCGGGATGGAGGCTTCCGTTTTCCTGAGCTTCGTATCCTATTTTTTCAAACAAATTGTCTGACAAGCCTTTGCGTCTCGATAGATGACTGAGATTTTTTGACATAGACTGCTGGTTTTTGGTGGTAAAGTTAAACGAAATTTGGATTCAGCTGGCAGAATAGCCCCCGACAACCAAGTTTTGAGCAATGTCATCATAGCACGACAGCGATTGTCTATTTAACAAACACCTCAAATCGAAAAGTGACCAGATGATCTGTGGTGGACCGAATGACATTCCGGTAGCGGAGGTGTAATATCAAATGGAATATTTCTTTGTTTAAAAATGATTTCACGTTGGCAATTCCCGGTAGTAAAAATAATTCCCCCTCAGGTTCGCCTGGCACCGGATTGGCGATTCCAATTTGCTGGGTAGATGGCAGACTTTTGTCTGCTATGAATGCCCTGGCTTCTTCCACAAATCCATAGCTGATGGGGTTTGCTAGCAGAGGCCTGATGCCTATGGAATAAATCAGGACTTTTTCGATCAGGCTATCGTGGAGTTGGTGGGCGCTTAAAAATTCTTCCCATCCTGAGCGGATTGCTTTCTCGTAAACATGGGTTTGGAGGGGATTTTGCCCGGCGCCTATCACAAAATCCATCAGATATTCCAAACGATGCTGTCCGATCTCCTGTTTCGTACAGGAAGTGAAGCATCCTCCGATCAATAAGGCCAATGCAATGATTCTCATAGGACAGCAACGCAGGACCAGCCCCATCTGTTGTTAAAAAAATTGCATGGTCATCTGATCAATTACAAAATTTATTTGTTTGATGGGCAAAACAGGCAAAGCAGGCCCATCTGAATACGGACGATTGGTTTATTTTGCGCCGCTTTTTAAATTGATTAACCATTACCATTCAAAAAATATTGCCATGAATCAACCATTTGATCTGGACCTCATCCAAAAAATGTATTCCCAGTTTGCTGATAAAGTTTCAACTGTACGGTCAGTCCTGGGAAGGCCTTTGACCCTCACTGAAAAAATATTATACACCCACTTACACCCCGAATCTCCTTTGAAGGAATATGCCAGGGGAAAGGATTATGTGTTTTTTGCCCCGGATCGGGTGGCCATGCAAGATGCAACCGCTCAAATGGCCCTTTTACAATTTATGACCTGTGGAAGATCAAAGACGGCTGTTCCCACCACCGTGCATTGCGATCACCTGATTCTGGCTAAGAATGGAGCAGGTCAGGATCTGGCTACGTCCAATGTAGAGAATGCAGAGGTATTCGATTTTCTTCAAAGTATTTCCAACAAATACGGCATCGGATTCTGGAAACCCGGTGCGGGCATCATCCACCAGATTGTTTTGGAAAACTATGCGTTCCCGGGTGGAATGATGATTGGTACGGATTCACATACACCCAATGCCGGTGGACTTGGTATGGTGGCCATTGGGGTTGGCGGTGCCGATGCAGTAGATGTGATGGCAGGTATGCCATGGGAGTTGAAAATGCCAAAATTGATTGGAGTCAAATTGACAGGTCAGCTCAATGGATGGGCTTCTGCAAAAGATGTCATTCTTAAAGTCGCCGGTATCCTGACTGTTAAAGGTGGCACCGGAGCGATTGTTGAATATTTTGGAGATGGTGCAAAATCCCTTTCCTGCACGGGCAAAGGTACCATCTGCAACATGGGTGCAGAGATAGGTGCCACGACCTCTACCTTCGGCTACGATGAATCGATGGGCCGATATTTGAAAGCTACCGGCCGGGAAATAATTGCTGATTTTTGTGACCGGATTGCTGACCACCTGACTGGTGACAAAGAATGTTATGCACAACCGGAGAAATATTTTGACCAGGTCATTGAAATCAATCTCAGCGAGCTTGAGCCACACATCAACGGTCCATATACACCGGATCTGGCCTGGCCCATTTCTAAATTTGCAAATGCTGTCAAAGAAAATAATTATCCGGAAAAGCTGGAAGTTGGCTTGATTGGCTCGTGCACCAATTCCTCTTATGAAGATTTGTCTAGAGCAGCTTCTTTGGCGCGTCAGGCTGTTGCAAAAAACCTAAAAGTAAAATCGGAATTTACGGTGACTCCCGGTTCAGAACAAATTCGTTTTACCATTCATAGAGATGGTTTGCTGTCTGACTTTGAAAAAATGGGAGCAGTGGTACTGGCCAATGCCTGCGGGCCTTGTATCGGCCAGTGGGCAAGACACAATACAGATCCTTCTAGAAAAAATTCCATCATCACCTCTTTCAACAGAAATTTTTCCAAAAGAAACGATGGCAATCCTAACACACATGCATTTGTTGCCTCACCTGAGATTGTTACTGCATTGGCCATTGCGGGAGATTTGAGGTTTAATCCGTTGACAGATTCTCTAATCAATGAAAAAGGTGAATCGGTAAAGCTCGATGCACCCGCTGGATATGAGCTGCCGCCAGCCGGATTTGATGTGAAGGATGCCGGCTACCAGGCCCCCGCAGAAAATGGATCAGACATTCAAATTCAAATCAATCCGGCCAGCAAAAGGCTACAGATTTTGACCCCGTTTGAAGTCATTACATTTGAACAATTGCACGGTTTGCGTCTCCTGATCAAAGCCAAAGGTAAATGCACTACGGATCATATTTCGATGGCTGGCCCCTGGTTGGAATTCAGAGGACATTTGGAAAATATTTCCAACAATTGTCTCATTGGGGCAACCAATTATTTCAATGGGGAAACCAATAAAGTATTGAATTTTATCAAAGAAGATTATTTGCCTGTACCGGATTCTGCAAGACTCTACAAAGCCAATGGAGTGGGTACCATTGTTGTGGGTGAGGAAAATTACGGAGAAGGTTCATCGAGGGAACACGCGGCCATGGAACCAAGATATCTTGGAGTGAAGGCAGTGATCGTAAAGTCCTTTGCAAGAATTCATGAAACCAATCTTAAAAAGCAAGGAATGCTAGCCTTGACTTTCCAAAATCCATCCGATTACGATTTGATTCGACAGGACGATGTTTTTGATATCAAGGGATTCGATCAGATGACACCAGGAGTTCCCTTGAAGTTAGATATCCACCATCGGGACGGAAGCTCAGATCAAATTGTTCTCTTGCATACATACAATTCAGCACAGATCGACTGGCTTCGGGAAGGTTCTGCCCTCAACAAGATCCGAAAAGAATTGAACTAAAAAATTGGGACGAGAACTGCTTTTTGTTATCTTTGGACTTTATTCAATCATACCATAAAGCCAAAGTTATGTGGAAAGAGTTTAAAGAATTCGTTTTTAAAGGTAATTTGATCGACATCGCGGTCGGATTGGTCATTGCTACAGCATTCACAGCAGTTACCACTGCTTTTGTGGATGGCTTGTTTATGCCTTTGGTTTCAAAAATATTTCAGTTTGGAGATTACAAACAGGCCAAGATTGTACTCGATGCCGCAGTGGTCAGTGCAGATGGAACAGTGACAACTCCTGAAAATGCCCTGTATTACGGCCAGTTTCTCTCCAGTATTTTCAATTTTCTAATCATTGCTTTTGTGATGTTTGTTTTGATCAAGGGAATGAAAAAGATCAATTTAGCCGGTAAAGAGGAACAGGCTTCCTAAATTCAAATCAATGATTTTTTAAAAAGCTAAAAATGGGCTGCATTCCATGGATGGCCTTCAGGCCATGCATTGTTAAGGAAGGCCCTATTTATGGAGTTGTGATGTTTGGCAACAGCACAAAGAAACTTTAGAGGGTTTTAAAGTGCTTGCTATCAATACGATATATAATCTTTTGGTTTTTATCATGCAAATATATATTACAAAAATATTTAATATAATTTTTGGGCTTTGGTCAAAAAAAATTTGTTTATCTTTGCACAATAAATAGCTTGGATATGATTAAAAATATACTTTTTGTTTTGATTTGTTTTTTTGGAATATTGAGTGTCAATGGGCAGTCCAAGAAGTATATTTTTATGGAGCATTTTACCAATACCTATTGTGGGGTTTGTGGTGCTGTAAATCCGGGATTCTACAATCTCATCAAAAAATATGAGGGCAACTACCACCACATGACCGTCCATCCGAGATTTCCTTATCCCCAGTGTAGTTTATACCAGGCAAACACATCGGAAAATACAGCAAGGGCTTCCTATTATTCTGTGACAAGTACACCCACTGTCGTTATCAACGGAACCCGCAAAATGGCTGCCAGTAATGTCAATGCCAATATTTTGGATGGAGAACTCAATAAGCAATCGGCTGTAGCCATTGTGGTCAAAGAATCCGGTGGTTCAAGTCGTACCGTTCAGGTGGAAGTCAAAACCCTTGGCAACAAACCTGCGGGGAATTACAGATTGTTTGCAGCAGCAGCTGAAAAGGTGCTTAACCTGAATACACCCAATGGCGAAAAAGTCCATCACAATGTGTTTCGCAAATTTATTAGTGCGCCAGATGGCAATATGATTCAAATTCCTGAGAGCGGCAACAGTCTTGTTCTTGACTTTAATTTTAATGTTGAGCCCAACTGGAAGGAGAGCGAAATTTATCTCTTGGTCTGGATACAGGAAACTACCACCAAAGACATTCTCAATTCAGGAACAAAATTTGACGAAGACCTCAGTGGCAGCCATCAGATCAAATCCATTGACTTTAAAGTGATGACCAATCCAGTGAAAAGCAATTTGGTCGTTCAAATGGAGAAGGGACTCACCGGAGATTATGCCATCATGAACATCATGGGACAAATGGTGGACAGAGGCGCGGTGAATCCATTTACGCAAACTCTGGACATCGATGTTTCTGATTACAAAAAAGGCATCTATTTGGTAAGGATTCAGTCAGGCGGCCAAAAGCTCACCAAGCGCTGGGTAAAAGACTAATTTAATTAGTTTATTAGAGAATTAGTCGCGTGCCCCCAACGCAGTTGGTGGGATTAGTTAATTGGGAAATGTGAAAATGTGAAAATGGAAGGAATTCATAATTGATACAATTCCTAATTTCTAAACCCTACACAGCATTTAAATCTAGGTATTTGTTTTGCAAAACTTTCTTTTTAACGCAATTAAAAGAGCCTTTCTAAACCAGTGGCTCAAACAAGGCAGATTTTGGTGATGAAATGTAAACCCAAATATTTCATCACCAAAATCTTCTGAAGCAGAAAATGATGCATTGCAAAGAAAAGTTTGGGGGCAAACTGCAATGAAAAGGATATTGGCTTACGCCTTCACTCACTTGCCTTGCTGTCGCAAGGCACCAAGCCTTTGGCTTGGATCGTTCGCTCACCTTGTAGAAAGGCTGCGTTTTTGCTACTCCGCTTTCGCGGCTCCTTCACTTAGAGCGCTGTCGCACTCTACCAAGCCTTTGGCTTGGATCGTTCAGTCGTGCGCGACAAAAAGTAGGGCATAGAAAGAAAAATTATTTTATGTTGCATATTACATTTCTGAAGATTTCGCATTGAAAAATAGTATTTTTTCGCCAAAACATCTTGTCATTTTGTCATTTTGTCAGTTATTGGGTCCTTGGCATGGGCTTTGACAAGGATTCTTTATTAAACAAACTCATATGCAATCCGGTAAAATATCTGTACAAACTGAAAACATATTTCCAATTATTAAGAAATTCCTGTATTCAGAGCAGGAGATTTTTTTAAGAGAACTGATTTCCAATGCGATTGACGCAACCGCTAAAATCAAGGTGCTCGCCAATCGCGGGGATGCAAAAGGAGAATTGGGTGACATCCACATAGAAGTGATACCCAACAAAGAAGACAAAACCCTTACCATTAGAGACCGGGGGATTGGGATGGACGCAGATGAGGTAAACCGCTATCTCAACCAAGTGGCGTTTTCTTCAGCCCAGGAATATCTCGACAAGTACAAAGATGAACTCAATATTATTGGACATTTTGGACTGGGATTTTATTCAGCCTTTATGGTCTCTGACAAGGTGATCGTCCAGTCAAAATCTTATAAACCTGAAGCGAAGGCTGTCAGATGGACCTGCACAGGTGATACCGAATATACCATTGAAGAGATCGAAAAGGAAGCAAGAGGCACTGACATAATCCTTCATCTCAATGATGATTCATTGGACTATCTTGAAGAACACAAACTGGAATCATTGCTCGAAAAGTTTTGCAAATTTTTACCGGTTCCCATCCAGTTAGGTACAAAAAAGGAAAAAATAAAAGAAGGGGATACCGAACAAGAAGTTGAGCTACCCAATTTTATCAACAACACGGATCCATTGTGGAAGAAAGCTCCTGTGGATTTATTGGATGAAGATTATATTGCTTTTTACAAAGAACTCTATCCGTTTTCTCCGGACCCGCTTTTTTGGATTCATCTCAATATCGATTATCCTTTTAATCTGACAGGAGTATTGTATTTTCCCAAAATCACCAATCAATTTGAAATTCAGAAAAACAAAATTCATCTTTATTCCAACCAGGTTTTTGTCACAGATGATGTAAAAGAAATCGTTCCTGAATTTCTTATGCTGTTGCATGGAGTGATTGATTCACCGGATATTCCACTGAATGTTTCGAGGTCGTATCTCCAGTCGGACTCCAATGTCAGAAAAATAACTGGTTACATCACTAAGAAAGTAGCTGAAAAGCTGAATGATCTGTTCAAGAAAGACCGCAAAGATTTTGAGCAAAAATGGAATGATATTGGCACTTTTATCAAATACGGTTTGATTTCTGATGAAAAGTTTGCTGAGAAAGCCATGGATTTTACCCTCCTGCGCAACACCGAGAATGTGTATAAAACCGTAGCAGAATACAAGGAACAGATCAAAGATTTGCAAACCAATAAAAACAACCGCCTTACCTGCATTTATACCCACGATCATCAGGCGCATTATAGTCTGGTAAGCCAGTGCAGAGAACGCGGTTATGATGTCTTGCTGATGGATCATGTCATCGACAACCATTTTATCCAGCATCTGGAATACAAGGCCGAAATGAGTTTTAAAAGGGTGGATGCCGATACCCTGGATCAGCTCATCGAAAAAGAAGAAAAGTCTGAATCAGTCCTTAGCCAGGAAGATCAGGATAAAATACTGGAAGTATTTAAAGTGGTAAGCATCCACAATTCCAAGGATACAAAAATGAAGGCGCTGTCTCCCAACGATCCTCCGGTCCAGATAGTCAGACCTGAGTTTATGCGCAGAATGTCTGAAATGCAGCATATGGTACACGCCATGAAGGGTGAAAACGATTTATTTATGGACAGCTACCAGTTGGTGATTAATTCCAATCATCCTGCGATAGCCAACAAGTTTTTTAGTCTTGATACATCCGGACAAAATGAGATGGCCGTCTATTTAACAGAGCTCGCGCTACTCGAACAACAAATGCTTAAGGGACAGGCTCTCCACGATTTTATTAAGAAAAGCCTCCAAAGAGCTTAGAAAAATTGATTAATTTACTATATCTGGTTTTTAAATAATTGCTAGAATTATAATGGAGAATCATGCTCGAATAAACACAATTACATGAATTAGTTACTGTTGATAGAAATAACGCCACGGCGTTATAAATCTGTGATTTCGATCTTATATTCACACTTGGGATGATTTTTCAGCTTATTCAATATAGCTTCCTTTGAAATAACCGTTGAAAAATCGTATCCGATATGGTTCATTTGGATTGCGCTTAGGCCTTTTGTTGGCGTAGATATAACTGATTGCAAAATACCCTTCCACGATTTTATTGATCGTATCTAATGTTGTGATCTCGATCCGGTTATTCAGTGTGGTTGTATCCGTGTAATATTCATCAATGATGACATCATCGTCATTTGTTGAATATTCACTGCCTATACCCAATGTTTGGTTACTATGAGGGTAGGTTATATTATATGTAATAACCTAGACTTGATCTGACAGTTGGCGATAAAAAAGAATAATCCAACGCTTCAACAAAAGTAACAATTGTTCCGTAAAAGTCAAGAGCGAGGCAAGTTCCTTCGGAACTCTTGACATTTACTCCACAATTTAGTTTGTTGACGTTTACGCGTTGAATTACTCTATTCATGATCTTCTTTATTCAAAATGAGTTTCTAACATTTTATCAATTGCAATATTTTTTGACTCGATGTGAGTTTGCATAGGAGTTTTGCCAAAGCAATATTTTCCGGAATGAGGTCTGTCCGAATTATAGTAATGTAGCCAATCCTCCAAGTCAGCCTGTAGCTCTTCAATAGATTTGTATAACTTTTTACGGAAGGTAATGGCATAAAATTCATTTTGAATGGTGCGGTGGAATCTTTCACAGATACCATTAGTCTGTGGGTGTCGTGCTTTGATCTTAGTATGTTCAATATCCTCCAAACTCAGATAAAGTTCGTACTCATGATATTCTCTTTTTCCACAGTATTCCGTGCCACGATCGGTCAGTATCCTGAGTAGCCTGATTTGCTCATGTTCATAAAATGGCAGGACTTTATCGTTTAGCAAATCGGCTGCTACAAGAGCATTTTTACGATCATAGATTTTTGCCAGAACTACCTTAGAGTAAGTGTCAATGTAGGTTTGTTGATAGATACGACCAACGCCTTTGATATTGCCAATATAATAAGTATCCTGAGCTCCCAGATAGCCCGGATGATATGTTTCAATTTCACCTTGAGATTCCAATTTTTCTTTCTTACGCTCCAAGGCTACAACTTGGGCTTCTGTAAGAATTATTCCATCCTGGGCCACTTTGGCTTCGAGGGCCTTTAATCTCTTTTGGAAGGTCTCCAGATCGTGCCTCAACCAAACACAACGAACTCCACAAGGGGATACAAATATTCCTCTCTTAACAAGCTCATTTGCAACCCTTACTTGTCCAAAAGCTGGATTGTCAATAGCCATATCAACAACTGCTTTCTCTACTTCGGGAGCCACTCGATTCTTGACCAGTGGTTTGCTCCTGCTGACTTCGATTAAGGCCATTTCGCCTCCTGTGTCATACATCTCTTTAATCCTGTAAAAACTATCCCTGGAATACCCCATTATTTTACAAGCTTGAGATACATTTCCCAATTTTTCTGCTAAATGGACTAATCCCAATTTAGTTTTGATTAATTTTGTTTCTAATTTCATTTTCTGACAGTTTAGTGGTTAATTAATTATTTTTGACAACTTAAAATTAATCACTAACTGTCAGATTAAGTCTAAACTATTACATATTATAGCAGCCAATCTCAAAAGGTATGTTAGAAGTAATTATAATTTCATAAATTAAACTATCTTCACTTCGGCCGGTAAAACCAATTACTAAAGATTCACCTTTATCATACCTGATGCCACCTGTTTTGAAATACGAAGTATCGTTTATTTTAATGGCATAAGCATTGTGTTCATATTTCCAGTCTTTGCTAGTAAAAACTTTAGTAGTCGAATCGATAATCTGTTCTGGTTCAATACAGGGTTCCTTCTGGATTGGTATTTCTTTGTGACAGGAGAAACAAACCAAAACAACTATTAGTAGAATTGATTTTTGGATTTGGCAGTTCATATTTCAGGAGATTAGCTTCTGCATCAATATTTGATTCCATTGATTATTCATAATAAACTCCCTTGAAATAACCATTAAAGTACCTTATTCTGTCTGGTTCAAATGGATTGCGTTTAGGTCTATTATTAGAATAAACAAAACTTATAGCAAAATTGCCTTCTATGATCTTGTTGATAGTGTCAATTTGAAACAATTCTAACATATTTACTGCTGTCGTATCTAAAACATATTCATCGATAACTATATCAGCGTGGTGTGAACAATATTCGGCGTGTACCTTGCTTCTATCATTAATATTTGTTGAAACTACTTCATAACAATCAGGTTTAAACAAAAAATTCGATATGGATATATCCTCGGCCAGATTATTATCTGAATCAATGCATAAGAGTTTTATTCCCAGAAGTTTTCTATCCAAGTATAAAAATCCAACCACTTTAAACCATGTTTTAGAATTTATTTTAATTGCATTTCCATAACCATCCGGCCAATCTTTTTTTTCATATACCAATACTTTAGTAATAGAATCAGTGATAGCTTCTGACTCGATACAAGGTTCCTTCTGAACTGGTATTTCTTTGTGACAAGATAAGAGGGTAAAGAATAATGATATGAATGACAACCTAATTTTCATAACAATAAATTTTAAAATATTTGATTAATCCAGATTTATTGACAAGTTTAACAATATAAATACCAGTCGTTAGATATTGTATATTTCTTTCTCTTGATACAAGTCGTCCGTCCGCTGAATAAATCGCAAATTCTATTATTTCTTCATCCGGATAATCTAATGGGTACATTATCCCATTGATCGAAACAAAGCTGTAAGCTTTTAGCGTTGTTCTATATTCTGCATGTGGCAGTTGTGAAAGGCAGTTTTTGCAATTTGCTTTTCTAGTCAATTGAATTATCTCATGATCACTACTCTCTACAGTTACTCTTATAAAAACAAATCCCGGATCAAGTATATTACAAACATTGATACTTATACCCGGAGATGAAGATAGGTAAATAGCATCACTAAAATCTCCTTTCTTGCTGTATTCCCAAATATAGGTGTATGGGGCCTGTCCCGGGAATCCCTGTTCAGGTTGCTTGAGAATCGTTTGAATATAATACAATCCGCAGGTTCCAGACGAACTGCGCATTGTCAGCTGCATTCTGTTCTCCAGCTGGTGATTGGCTACTATACAGCCGGTAGTCCTTATTTTACCTGCGTTGTTGTTATTGCTGTTGCCAGTAGCGTATGTCTGGTCATACTTAGCATCAGGATCTGAGTAATGTAATATGTAAGGCCTGTTGCCAGAGCTAACTAAGGTATATTTATCATTGCTCGTCTTCCACGCGAAAGAGCAGTCTTGTGGATCGGGAGGATGACCTGCAGTCTTTCTTTGGTGATGCGCCTCAAACAAATGACCTATCTCATGTGCCAAGACAAAATCAGGATTATCAATATATGGGACATCAATAATCCCATGAGCTCTGGTAGGATCTACAACCTCATCTTTTACACTACCAAGATAATTAACTAAAATATAATTATTATCAGTAATAAGAAACATTAGATCAGCTCTATAAGAGGCTCGAAGTAAGTTTGCACCAATATCACTTCTAAAATTAATTACATCATTATTAATATTTTTTGGACTGCATAATTTGTAAAATTATAATAGTCCAGCTCAATTTCAATCCTATGAGGGATATATGAATTCCGAAAGGCTAGGTTAATATTTTCAGCCCATTTTTTGGAGAGGGTCTTGATTTCATCTCTGTTTGGGAGCTTTGATTCTGCTTGTGGAGTGATCAGCAACAAAACCCTGACGATGGTGGCACAGCTGGTTGAGCTGCATCCGTATATAGTCTCAACATCCTCATTATATACTTCCTGCTCGATGTCACAAGCGGGCCTGTTTTCAGGGCTATCACTGAGCTTAATACAAATACAACTATCCCCACGAAGAGGTATATATTCTATAAAGTAGCCTGGATAATAAACAGTTGCAGATCTGGAATGATTATTAGAGACCAATGTGATCCAACCCTCAGAGCCAACAAATCTACCGGAATAAGTGTAATTTGAATCATTCTCATACTGATAGTCTGTTGGTTCTACTAATTGGTTGCTGATGCTTCCCTGGATATTCAGAACAAAATGAGCGGAATCATCCAGGAAGTCAGGGAGGGGGTTCAGTATTGAAAAACAGTAATCGACGGTACTACTGTCATTGATTTTGTAGTTGATGAAGTTAGTAGTTGTCGAATCAAAGTCATCAGAATCATAACTAAATGATTCAATTAGGCTGCTTCCTTGTGCCTGCAATTCATTGGAGGAATTTAAGAAAAAACTTGTGAGAATGATGGTTATGATGAAACGGTAAGAAAACAAGTTGACTAGAATTTTACTCATAAATTTTGAGGATTTCTACCAAAGATAAGTAAGATTTGCAATTCTATAAGCCCATATTATGTAACAGGATTTTAAAATTTACTTAAATGATTGATAATCAATATATTTATAATACATAGTATTAAGAATTAATTGACCATCAAGGTATTAAGATATTCAAGCTAAACCATTTAGGTTCAATACAATGCACTTAATTCGTAAAGTGGAATAAAATTATTATGAAAAAGTAAACCGTACAAGGAAGTACATTGCTTAGAGTAATTGCACATAACATAGATTTCGAAAAAGTAAATCTATGAATCTTGAAGAATTTCAATCATTATATGATTAAAAGCAGCAAAACAATTTGAGCACTAGGGATTTTATGTTGTCTAATGGAATATATGTCCAAAGAAATTATTATTAGGACCAAAATTTAGTCAAATTCAAGTTAATGACAGCTCAAATTCATTTGTCAGATTGTACAGAGTGTGGGTGTCAGCCTTGTAGCAGTAGAGTGTTCCACCAGAGTTAATACCAATTTCAATGAGTTGTCTTCTTTAAGGGAAATGTTAGAATTGGTTAATATTAGGAAATGATTCCATTCAAAAATAAACACTGGTATTTTCTATGCACAGGAATTAAATTAGATGGCCGGTATGTCCTGATTTTGAAGTTTCCAACCAAACTACTGGAGTAAAATAAAAGCCCGTCCAATGAATTTGGATGGGCTTTTTAATGTGCGCTATGCATACCATTAATCTATAGGGTGAAAGTCCCGAACGAGCCAACCAACGGGAATCGTTAATCCAAAGCAAGGGTGTTTATCGCGAGGTAAAATCTGAAGGAAGTAGCGGATAAAATTGTGAACCAACGAACAGAAACGGAATAAAAGGCTTACGCTGTGGGTGAGTGGGCATTAGACTGCGAAGCCCAAAAGTTGGACGTAAACAGCGGTAGTAAATTCTGTGGATTACAATGAAAGATTAATGAGTTTACCATAGGAGATCTGTAAACACAAGCGGAGGCAACGACGAGCGAAATGGAATAGCAAAGTGAGTGTCAGCAGAAGTCAGCAGAGGTCATAGTACCTAAGAAATTTCTGTAATGGAAAAGGAGGGAAGGACCGAATCCTAAGAGTTGATGAAGTTTTTTTTTAGAGTAGTAAAAGTCAAAATTGGAAAGATTACAGGACAGTAAAATATCGAATATCCAGATGAAATCTGCGAGACAGAAAGAATGTGATAAAAGCGATAGCCTTTTCGTTGCGAACATACCCGTATGGTATGAAAGCAGCGGAAAGGTAAGTCCTGAATGGCTATCTGCATGCAAAGAACAACGACATCAGACGAAAGATTTAATGGAGAAGATAGCATCCCCATTAAATTTATCAGAAGCGAGTAAGCGAGTAATACGCAACGGAGGCAAAGGTGGAGTAGATGAAATGGAAGTAGGTGAAATCAGGAAATGGCTGCAAGAGAATATGCAGACATTACGGGAAGAACTACTAAATAACAAATACAAAGCAGAAGCATTGCGAGGCGTACAAATACGCAAACCCAAAGGAGGCTATCGTCAATTGGGGATTCCGACAGTACGAGACCGAATAGTACAACAAGCCATAGCGCAACAATTGCAAAAGTATTACGATCCTAGTTTCAGCGAGAATAGCTACGGATTTCGCCCAAAGCGAAATGCACATCAAGCATTGAGTAAAGCAGCAAAGTATGTAACAGAAGGAAAGCGTCATGTTGTGGATATTGATTTAGAGAAGTTTTTCGATGAAGTAAATCATCATCGATTAATGTGGTTACTTAGAACACGAATAAGCGACAAGCGAGTGATGTGGATAATTAACCAATTTCTAAAGACAGGAATACTTCAAGGCGGACTTATGCAACAACGGATAAAAGGAACACCACAAGGGAGTCCATTAAGTCCGTTGTTATCAAATATAGTGCTCGACGAATTAGACCAAGAATTAAATCGGCGAGGAATAAGCTATGTGAGATATGCTGACGACCTGCAAATATTTGTAAGCAGCACTGCAAGTGCGGAACGAGTGATGAAAAGCATTACAAAGTTCATAGAAGGCAGGATGAAACTAAAAGTAAACCGGAACAAGAGTGCAATTAGAAAATACTATGAAACAAACTTTTTGGGCCATAGTATACTTAATAAAGGCAGAGTTGGATTAAGTAAAGAAAGCGAGGTGAAGTTAAAGTCGAAACTGAAGAAGATCACGCAACGCAATCGTGGAGATTCATTAGAACAAGTACTCCACGAACTCAAGGTAGTATTACAAGGGTGGCTTAACTACTTCAAATACGCAAGTATGCAAAACAAGCTTAAAGTGTAATAGTTTAGACTTAATCTGACAGTTAGTGATTAATTTTAAGTTGTCAAAAATAATTAATTAACCACTAAACTGTCAGAAAATGAAATTAGAAACAAAATTAATCAAAACTAAATTGGGATTAGTCCATTTAGCAGAAAAATTGGGAAATGTATCTCAAGCTTGTAAAATAATGGGGTATTCCAGGGATAGTTTTTACAGGATTAAAGAGATGTATGACACAGGAGGCGAAATGGCCTTAATCGAAGTCAGCAGGAGCAAACCACTGGTCAAGAATCGAGTGGCTCCCGAAGTAGAGAAAGCAGTTGTTGATATGGCTATTGACAATCCAGCTTTTGGACAAGTAAGGGTTGCAAATGAGCTTGTTAAGAGAGGAATATTTGTATCCCCTTGTGGAGTTCGTTGTGTTTGGTTGAGGCACGATCTGGAGACCTTCCAAAAGAGATTAAAGGCCCTGGAAGCCAAAGTGGCCCAGGATGGAATAATTCTTACAGAAGCCCAAGTTGTAGCCTTGGAGCGTAAGAAAGAAAAATTGGAATCTCAAGGTGAAATTGAAACATATCATCCGGGCTATCTGGGAGCTCAGGATACTTATTATATTGGCAATATCAAAGGCGTTGGTCGTATCTATCAACAAACCTACATTGACACTTACTCTAAGGTAGTTCTGGCAAAAATCTATGATCGTAAAAATGCTCTTGTAGCAGCCGATTTGCTAAACGATAAAGTCCTGCCATTTTATGAACATGAGCAAATCAGGCTACTCAGGATACTGACCGATCGTGGCACGGAATACTGTGGAAAAAGAGAATATCATGAGTACGAACTTTATCTGAGTTTGGAGGATATTGAACATACTAAGATCAAAGCACGACACCCACAGACTAATGGTATCTGTGAAAGATTCCACCGCACCATTCAAAATGAATTTTATGCCATTACCTTCCGTAAAAAGTTATACAAATCTATTGAAGAGCTACAGGCTGACTTGGAGGATTGGCTACATTACTATAATTCGGACAGACCTCATTCCGGAAAATATTGCTTTGGCAAAACTCCTATGCAAACTCACATCGAGTCAAAAAATATTGCAATTGATAAAATGTTAGAAACTCATTTTGAATAAAGAAGATCATGAATAGAGTAATTCAACGCGTAAACGTCAACAAACTAAATTGTGGAGTAAATGTCAAGAGTTCCGAAGGAACTTGCCTCGCTCTTGACTTTTACGGAACAATTGTTACTTTTGTTGAAGCGTTGGATTATTCTTTTTTATCGCCAACTGTCAGATCAAGTCTAGGTTATTACACTTAAAGTAATAGACGGATGGTTGCGGAGACGCCTGAAATGTTTTCGATTGAAACAATGCAAACGCAGTATTGGTATCGTGCGCTGGTTAAGGAGCTTAGGTGTTGAAGAAACCTTATGCTGGCGTACTGCCCTAAGTGGCAAAAGCTGGTGGCGGTTGAGCAATAGTCCAGCCCTCAGTATTGGAATGAACAACAAATGGTTTACCGAACTGGGCTACTATAGCCTAGCCGCTAACCATGAAAAGCTTCATCGGGAGTTACTCTAAGGAAACCGCCGTACACGTAAGTACATACGGTGGTGTGAGAGGACGGCAAAGCTATATTTTGATGATATCTTTGCCTCCTACTTTAATTGACTTTTATTGTTTAAGCCTTCTTAAACAATCCTCCAATCAGAGAACCGGCACCACCACCGACCGAAGCGGTGATCAAGCTCATGATGTCCATTCCGCCGGATGCTTCGCTACCGCTGTTCATAAACTGGGCAAGAATCATCGGCAGAGCGTTACCACCAACAGCACCGGCGATGAGATTGCCGACCATGCCTAGTCCGTTTTTCTTGAGCATGTTGCCAAGCCAGCCTCCACCAGCCCCCAGAAGTGTGTTGAGTAAATAAGGAAGAATAGTCTCCATTTTCCATTTGTTTGAATGTGAAAAAATCGTTTTGTCGTTTCAAAGATAATCATTAATCTACGGATTTCATATAAATACTTAACATATATATTTATTATGATTACATAAATGACATTATTACAATTGGTTAAATAAAAAAATGAGTTCAATATTTGGACGGGTGCTTGATAAATATCATGAATGTGGAATTTAATCATTGGCTGTTGGTATCTCTTTCACAAAGGGGAAGGAATGATGAGGAACCATTAGGCTCTCGGCAGGAATTGAAAATTTTGTACTTTCTTTGTGCTTTAATAGAGTTTATTGTAAGATGGAAATGGACTGGCGACAACAACTGGATGCGCTCCGACAAGAAATAACAAACTTTAATTGGAGCCAATCAGAAGATGCGGAGCGTTTCAGGATCAAGTACCTGGGCTCAAAAAATGTTCTTAAAGATTTCTTCGCCATGATGTCTGAAATACCAACGGATCAACGCAAAGAATTTGGGGCGGCCATCAACCAAATCAAGGAAGAAGCTACTGAATTGTATGCGCACCAAAAGGCAGAATTGGAAAAATCACAGAAAAAAACGGAGCCGATTCCTGACCTAAGCCTTCCCGGTCTGAACAAAGGACAGGGAAGCAGACACCCGGTTTCCATCGTGATGGATCGCATCGTGGACATTTTCTCTAAAATTGGATTTGAAGTCGCAGAAGACCGAGAGATAGAAGATGACTGGCATAATTTTACTGCGCTCAATACTCCCGACGACCATCCAGCCAGAGACATGCAGGACACCTTTTATTTACGGGATTTTGCAAATCATTTGTTGAGAACCCACACCTCCAGCGTGCAGGCCCGATTTATGACAAAGCACCAGCCTCCAATCCGAATTCTCGCACCCGGAAGGGTGTACCGCAACGAAACGGTTTCAGCAAGATCGCATTGCCAGTTTCATCAGGTAGAAGGTCTTTATGTGGATAAAGCTGTTTCAATGGCTGACCTTAAACAAACACTTCTATTTTTTGCAAAAGAGATGTTTGGCGAGGATGTAAAGATCAGATTGCGACCCAGTTATTTTCCATTTACAGAGCCCTCCGCAGAAATGGACATTTATTGGGGACTTAAGGACGAAACGGACCATCGGATCACCAAAGGTACTGGATGGCTTGAAATTCTAGGTTGCGGGATGGTAGATCCATCTGTTCTGGAAAATTGCGGAATTGATTCTAAGGAATTTTCCGGTTTTGCTTTTGGTATGGGTATAGAAAGACAGGCAATGTTACTCTATAAAATTCCGGACATCCGATATTATTTTGAAAATGATTTGCGTTTTCTCAAACAGTTTAAACCCATCCTTTCATGAGTCAGAAACCTAGCCTGGCTAAAGGTACAAGGGATTTCTTACCGGATCAGGCTCTAAAGCGCAAATATATTTTTGAAACCATCGAATCGGAATTTAAGGCATGTGGCTTCCAGCCTTTGGAAACACCAGCCATGGAAAACCTGACAACACTTGAAGGAAAATATGGTGAGGAAGGTGACAAATTGCTGTTTAGAATTCTAAATAGTGGAAACTATCTCAAAGAACTTTCATCGGGCCAATTAGAGCAGGGTATCAGTGTGGTGACTCCCAAAATTTCCGAAAAAGGACTTCGGTATGACTTAACTGTACCTTTTGCTCGAGTCGTTGCAATGAACAGGCATCTCATTCATTTTCCTTTTAAAAGATATCAGATCCAACCCGTGTGGAGGGCCGACCGCCCTCAAAGAGGAAGATACAGGGAGTTTTATCAATGTGATGCTGATGTTGTGGGTTCGGATAGTCTAATGTATGAATCGGAATTGGTTTTATTGTACGATCGCGTTTTCTCAAAACTAGGAATCCCTGTGAAAATTGCAATCAACCATCGCTCCATACTCGAAGGAATGGCAGAATACGCTGGCCGTATAGATCTTTTTGGGTCCATGACGAACATTATCGACAAATTGGACAAAATTGGTGTAGAGGAGGTTAAATCTGAATTGATCCAAGCTGGATTTAAACCGGAAAAGGCCCTCCAAATATTGAAATTGATAACGGGAGAGGCCTCGCTGGAACAATTTGATTTGGGCGGCTTGTCCTCGGTTGGAGTGGACGCCATTCGAAAGGTCAAAAAATTCCTGGAAGGAACCAGGATGTCCAATGCCCTTGAGTTTTTGCCCTCATTGGCCAGGGGCTTGAGCTATTATACCGGATGCATCTTTGAGGTTATTCCTCAAAATATCAAAATGGGATCTTTGGGAGGAGGAGGTCGCTACGACAACCTGACTGGCGTGTTCGGTTTGCAGGGTGTATCGGGAGTCGGAATTTCTTTTGGTGCAGATAGGATTTTTGATGTGCTGGAAGAACTAAACTTGTTTCCGGAAGGACTGTCTGTTTCAACCAAACTATTGATCATCTGTCTGGATGAAGAAAGCCATTTGCATGGATTTCAATTGGCCTCACGCATCAGAGAGTTTGGTATTTCTTCTGAGCTTTATCCGGAGCCGGGAAAAATCAAAAAACAATTCAAATACGCCGAGGATCTAAAGATTCCTTATGTTTTGATCGTAGGTGAGGAAGAAAGAACATCAGAAATGTATAATCTCAAGAATCAAACAGACGGAAGTCAGCAAAAATTAAATGAGGTCGATTTGATTCAATTGCTACAAAAACTTTAATCAGCAAATATTCTCCATTTAATGGAAATCAATTGAATATTTATTTTTGCGGGCTGAAATGTTTTGTAAGACTATTGAGCACAAAGGAAATTAAATGAGCTTATTTTACCTTACACTCTATCTTCTTTATTCTTTATTCTTTATTATTTACTATTTAATATTACTATATGTATACAGGAAAAGTATTTAAGTTTGAATTATTGTGGCATTTTGCCAGAAAAAATCTGTTCCGCACCATGATTATCAGCATTCTTGCGGTGCTCGGATATGAATATTTGGATTGTGATTTTATCAGCATTCCATTTTTGCCCATTGGTACAATTGGTACCGCAGTTGCGTTTTATGTCGGTTTTAAAAACAACCAGGCTTACAACAGACTTTGGGAGGCAAGGGTATTATGGGGAGGTATCACAAATACCAGTCGGAGTCTTGCGTGCATGATGGCTGCTGTGGTGGCAGACAAGGCATTTGTCAAGGATTTTATGTTGAGACACATTGCTTATATCAATATACTTCGTCTGCAATTGCGGAGAACCATCCCGTGGGCCACCAGCAAGGAGAATCTGCACCAGGCGTATGTAGGAGAATCCAAAGAATTGGAAGAATTTGATGCAGGCTTGAAGAAAATATTAGAGCGCCACCATAAAATGCAGTATTACGAGATCCTGCAGTCCAAACAGAATACCGCATCCATTCTGTTGAATATTCAGATCAAGCAACTCAAAAAATTGAAAAACGAAAAACAAATTGATGATTTCGAACACAGTGATCTGGTGAGATTGATTGGAGAATTGTTTAATCACCAGGGTGGTTGTGAAAGAATAAAAACAACTCCTTTGTTTCGACAATACAGTATCTTTAGCAGGGTCTTCGTGGTTTTGTTTATTTTTTTATTGCCTTTTGGTTTGTTAAAAGACCTGAGTGCATTAGGGCCATATGGAGTTTGGCTGACGATCCCATTTACCATGCTGATCTCCTGGGTTTTTTATACCATGGAACAGATCGGAGAGTTCAGTGAAAACCCATTCGACAATGCAGTCAATGACATTCCCATCAGCACCATTTGTACCAACATCGAAAGAGATATAAAAGAAATTTTGGGTGAGACAGAGCTTCCGCCAAAACCTGAACCTGAAAACTCAATCCTGCTTTAATAATATATTTTCGACCTTTTTAATACCGGACGAAAAAAAAGGGTATATTTGTCGAATTATTCGACCAGTAAAAATATGCCAACAAAGTTTCCTTCAAGGGGTTCATCTCTACATGTTCCCAATAAATACCTGATGAACAATTACGACTTGGATACAGAATTGGATCAGGAGTTGGAAAAGGAGGACATTTCTTCAAAGACAATTTGTATTGAAGTTAAGGCCAAATCGATGATCAATGTGGTCAAAAGTCCTGATTTACCCATGGATTATTCGCTCAATCCTTATCAGGGTTGTGAACATGGTTGTACATATTGTTACGCGAGACCGACCCATAACTACTGGGGGTATAGTGCCGGAGATGAATTTGAAACAAAGATTCTTGTCAAATCCAATGCGATTGACATTCTTAAAAAAGAGCTGAATGCCAAAAAATACGTCCCAAAGCCCATTATGTTATCGGGTAATACCGATTGTTATCAACCCATTGAAAAAAAGTATCTACTGACCAGAAGTATTCTTGAACTAATGCTAGAGCTCAGGCATCCGGTCATGATCATCACAAAAAATGCTTTGATTAAAAGAGATTTGGATTTGCTGGTGCAATTGCAAGAATTGAACCTTGTGCGCGTAGCCATTAGTATCACCGCGGCAACAGATGAAACCAGAAGATTAATGGAGCCCAGGGCTTCATCCATTCCAATGAGATTAAACACGATTCAAGTCCTGACCCAACAAGGAATACCAGTCCATGCCATGTTGGCACCAGTCATTCCCGGGATTAACGATCATGAAATAATGGATATGGTAAAGCTTTCCGGAGAAGCCGGCGCTATCAGTTGTTCCTATCAGATCGTTCGACTCAATGGGGATCTGGGTATCATCTTTGAGAATTGGCTGGATCAACAAATGCCGGAAAGAAAAAATAAAATTCTCAATCAAATCAGATCTTGTCATGGAGGCAGCATTTCTGATAGCCGGTTTAGTGTCAGAATGAAGGGTGAAGGACATTTTGCTGACATCATTAAGCAGCAGTTTTCTTTGGCAAAATCAAAATATTTCAAAACCAAAGAGTTGCCTGGTCTTTCTTCTGAATTGTTCAGGCCTGTGAGAAATGGTATGCGAACCCTTTGGTAAAAGCGATACCATTGCCAAGTTCATTTTTTAACGGAGCCCATAAGCTAAAGAATTTAACTATATATAATTTAAATATAGTATATTATATATTAATTTTAAATTTAATATATTATTTCAAGCTATTCTTATAATAACTATTCTTTATATTTGATACTTTTGCGGTTGGGTGGGGTTGACCACAATCGCAAATGCCGATGACATGGGCCCATTTCAGTAAATACAATAGGGCATGATCTACCAAAAACTCAAATCCAAAGAATCCTCCATCGCTGTAATTGGTCTGGGTTATGTTGGTTTGCCGCTTGCTTTGGAATTAGCCCGCAGATTCAGTGTGGTTGGATTTGACATCAAACCCGATCGAATCGAGAAACTGAAGCGCTCAATTGATCCCTCTCATGAAATCAAACCAGATGGATTCATTGGAGCTGATATTCATTTTACCGATGATCCATCTGATTTGCATGCTGCTTCCTTTTTTATTGTAGCAGTTCCGACTCCGGTAGATGAACACAAAGTGCCTGATTTAAAACCCATTTTATCTGCATCAGAAATTGTTGGAAAGTCATTAAAAAAAGGAGATTACGTGATCTTTGAATCGACGGTTTATCCCGGCTGTACCGAAGAAGATTGCTTACCGGTTTTGGAAAAGCATTCCAAATTGAGCCTTGGGCAGGATTTTAAGTTGGGTTATTCACCTGAAAGAATTAATCCCGGTGACAAATCAAAAACCATTAGGGATATTCTTAAAATCGTTTCCGGGAGCGATCCGGAAGCACTTGAAAATATTGCAAAGGTATATGGTGAAATTATCACTGCGGGCATCTATAGAGCAAGTTCCATCAAAGTAGCTGAGGCTGCAAAAGTGATCGAAAATACACAACGGGATCTCAATATTTCGTTTATGAATGAGCTATCCATGATTTTTGATAAAATGGGAATAGACACCCGGGAAGTGATAGAAGCCGCAGGTACCAAATGGAATTTCCTAAAGTATTATCCTGGTTTGGTCGGAGGGCATTGCATTGGCGTGGATCCTTATTATTTGGTCCACAAATCGATGGAATTGGGTTATGACCCGCAAGTAATTCTAAGCGGGAGAAGAATCAATGATGGAATGCCGGCATTTGTAGCCAAAAAACTGATTCAAATATTGATTGGCAAGAAGAAAAATCCTGGCAACTGTCGTGTTTTGGTGATGGGAATGACCTTTAAGGAAAATGTTGCAGACATTCGAAATTCTAAAGTGGCAGATTTAGTCAATGAGCTTAAAGCCTTTTCTGTTTTTGTGGATGTAGTAGATCCTTACGCAGACACTGAAGAAACATGGGAAGAATATAATATTCGGCTTTTGAAAGCACCTTCCAACAAATACGATGCGGTCATTGTCGCTGTGGCACATGATGATTACAAAAACAAAACAGCTGAATATTACACCCAATTTATGGGAGAGGATCCTGTTTTGATTGATCTTAAAGCGGTGGTATCACCCAAGCCACACAATATTCATTATTGGAGATTGTAAACGAAGAAGTAAAAAAAAATGTACCCCTCGATATATCATACAGTCGTTCTTAAATTTCTGCAAAGATGAAAATTGCAGTGATTGGTACAGGATACGTGGGATTGGTCACAGGGACTTGTTTTGCCGAAACAGGCCATCATGTTATTTGCGTCGACAACAACCATGAAAAAATAGCACAACTTCGCGCAGGAGTGGTCCCTATCTTCGAACCCGGACTGGATCTATTGATCGACAGAAATACCAAGAGTCATCGGTTAAGTTTTACAACAGAGCTAACTGTGGCGGTTAAAAATGCAGAAATTGTATTCTTGGCATTGCCAACTCCACCCGGTGAGGATGGGTCGGCAGATTTGAGTTATGTTTTGTCTGTTGCTAAACAGCTGACCGCATTGATTGAACATTATACAGTCATTGTTAACAAAAGTACTGTACCTGTTGGCACAGCTGAGAAAGTACAAAAAATTTTAGAAGAATCACTGCCAGCAGATCTTTTTGATGTGGTATCCAATCCGGAATTTTTGCGGGAAGGTGTTGCAGTAGAAGACTTTCTTAGACCTGACAGGGTGGTAGTCGGCACCTCATCTGAAAGGGCAGCACAGCGCATGAAGCAATTGTATGAACCTTTTGTTCGGCAGGGAAACCCAATTTATTTAATGGATTTGCGAAGCGCGGAATTGACAAAATATGCTGCCAATGCTTATCTTGCGATGAGAATCAGTTTTATGAACGAGATGGCCAATTTGTGTGAGGAGACTGGAGCCAATGTGGATATGGTTCGCCTTGGAATTGGCTCAGACAATAGAATTGGAAAGCGATTTTTATTTCCTGGAATCGGATATGGAGGCTCTTGTTTTCCGAAAGATGTAAAGGCTCTTTACCAAACAGCCCAGCAACACGATTACCACTTCCGCATTCTTGAAGCAGTGATGCAAGTAAACCAACTTCAAAAGAATTTTTTTAGTCAAAAATTGTACAACCGATTGGGTGAATCGCTGGAAGGAAAAAGACTTGCAGTTTGGGGTCTTGCTTTCAAGCCGAATACAGACGATATTAGGGAGTCGCCTGCACTAGAAATGATTGAAGCTTATCTCGGCAAGGGCGCTCAGATTAGTGTGTATGATCCGGAAGCAATGGACAATGTGCGCGCTCAATTTGGAAATCGATTGATATACGCAGAAGGTATGTATGATGCATTGGATGGAGCTGATGCATTGTTGATCATGACAGAATGGAGTGAATTCAGATCACCTGATTTTGATCAATTGACTTCAAGGATGAATCATAAATTGATTGGAGATGGAAGAAATGTGTACGATCCAGAGGAGATGAAAAATTTAGGTTTTGATTATTTTAGTGTAGGGAGATAATGTTTTATTCATCATTTGATTCAGGATTAAAGTGATTTGTTTTTATCTATTAAAATACAATCAGATGGTGGAGAATTCTTTCTCCGTGGAAGGTAATATAAAAATGCAATAAGCAATGAATAAACTACAAATGGTGGATTTGTCCAGCCAGTATCATAAAATAAAAACTGAAATAGATCAGGCAGTGATTCAGGTCATGGAAAGCACCAGCTTTATTGGAGGTGAAAAAGTCAAATCCTTTAAGGAAAATCTGGAAAAATACCTAGGTGTAAAGCATGTAATTCCCTGCGCCAATGGAACTGATGCTTTGCAAATCGCTTTCATGGCACTTGGCCTTGAACCTGGTGATGAGGTGATCGTTCCGGCGTTTACCTATGTAGCTACGGCTGAGGTGATCGCTTTGTTGAGACTAAGGCCGGTGATGGTAGATGTCAATCCGGATGATTTTAACATCGATGTAAATCATATTGAGCATGCAATTACTGCCAAAACAAAAGCGATTGTACCTGTTCATTTATTCGGCCAGTCCGCCCATATGGAATCCATCATGGATCTGGCAAGCAAGCATCATTTGTATGTTGTGGAAGACAATGCCCAGGCCATTGGTTCTGACTATTTTTTCTCCGATGGTCGAAAACAAAAGACAGGCACCATAGGACACATTGGTTCCACCTCCTTTTTTCCATCCAAAAATCTGGGATGTTACGGTGACGGAGGTGCTATATTCACCCAAGACGAAGATCTCTCAAAAAAAATTGCGATGATTGCCAACCACGGCCAATCAAAGCAATATTATCATGATGTGGTTGGGGTTAATTCCAGATTAGATGCCATTCAGGCAGCAATATTAGACATTAAATTAAATCATCTGGACGAATACGCCGCAGCGCGAATCAAGGCAGCAGATTATTACGATCAGCTTTTTAAAGATTGTGCGAACGTGGTAACTCCATTTCGGAATGCTCACAGTTCACATGTTTTTCATCAATACACATTGAGGATTACCAACGGCAGGAGAGATGCGCTCAAAGAATATCTAAGCTTAAAGGGAATTCCATGCGGAATATACTATCCTCTTCCCTTGTACGAGCAAAAGGCCTTTTTACCTTTTATGAGCCAGACCAATATACAATTGCCAGTGACAGAGAAACTTTGTAAAGAAGTGATTTCTCTTCCGATGCATACTGAACTAAATCACGAAATACAGGATTATATTGTAGGCGAAGTGCTCCAGTTTTTATCGTAGTCAAATGGAAGAATCTAAAACATACTTTGCTCATGAATCAGCAGTGATTGATCAAGGCTGTGAAATCGGGGAAGGCACCAAAATTTGGCATTTCAGTCATATGATGAGTGGATGTAAGATTGGAAAAGAATGCAATCTTGGGCAAAATGTAGTCGTTAGTCCTGGAGTGATTCTTGGCAATCGTGTCAAAGTTCAAAACAATGTGTCGATCTATACAGGAGTAATTTGCGAGGACGATGTATTTCTTGGACCCTCCATGGTATTTACAAATGTCATTAATCCTAGGAGCAGTGTCAATAGAAGAGGGCAGTACGCAAGTACCCTGGTGGAATTTGGAGCAAGCATTGGAGCCAACGCTACGATTGTTTGCGGGATTACCATTGGTCGGTATGCATTTATTGGAGCAGGGGCAGTAGTGACTAAAAATGTTCCGGCCTATGCATTGGTGGTTGGAAATCCAGCAAGACAATCAGGTTGGATGAGCGAATATGGTCAAAAATTGAAATTTGATGCCAATGGACTAGCAACTTGCTCTGAATCCGGTCAATCCTATCTTCTGAAGAATCATCGTGTAACTCGAATTAAACCATGAATAAAAAATTTGCATTGGTTGGAGCTGCGGGATATATTGCACCCAGGCATATGAAAGCGATTCTTGAAAACAATGGCGATTTGGTAGCTGCTTATGATAAAAATGATTCCATTGGTATCATCGATAGCTATTTTCCGGAAGCCAGTTTTTTTACTGAGTTTGAAAGGTTTGATCGCCATCTGGAAAAAATCAAGAGAAATCAAAATGGAATTGATTTTTTAAGCGTTTGTTCTCCCAACTATTTACACGATGCTCATATCCGATTTGGTTTAAGACTTGGAGCTGACGTAATTTGTGAAAAACCCCTGGTATTAAATCCATGGAATATCGATGCCTTACAGGAAATATCCAATGAAACAGGACATAAAGTCAATACCATACTTCAATTAAGGCTTCATCCAAAAGTCATTGAACTGAGAAATCAAATTCTATCAGATGCCAGTACCAAAAAGTATGAGGTTGATCTTGCCTACATTACATCGCGCGGTAAATGGTATCACAGTTCATGGAAAGGTGATGTCAGTAAATCCGGAGGAATCGCTACGAATATTGGAGTTCACTTTTATGATCTTCTGGCCTGGTTGTTTGGTTCATTACAGAATCAAATAGTACATCTTCAAGCGCCGGATCGTGTAGCAGGTTATTTGGAATACGAGCGGGCGAAAGTGAGGTATTTTTTGAGTATTGATTACCACACATTGCCGGAAGTGGTTAAGTCGGCCGGGAAAAGAACCTTTAGAGCTTTATTAATCAATGGAAAAGAATTTGAATTTAGTGAAGGGTTTGGAGACTTGCATACCATATCTTATCAACACATTTTAGAAGGTCAAGGATTTGGTCTGGAAGAATCCAGACCGTCCATCGAAACCGTTTACGCCATCCGCAATTCTACTCCCATCGGACTGACAGGCGAGTATCATCCTTTGGCGGCAACTTTAAAATAAAATTAAAGATTGGTTCAATCATTGCCTGAATGAAAAAACTGAAAATCCTGAGTGTAGTTGGAGCAAGACCAAATTTTATAAAGGTCGCACCTCTCCACCGGATTTTTTCAGAAAAAAATGAGTCCATACAATCAATTATTGTTCATACAGGACAGCACTTTGATGAAAAGATGAGCCAAGTCTTTTTCGAACAACTCTCCTTGCCGATACCAGATTATTTTTTAGGCGTCGGTCATGGAACACCGACCGAAGTCAGTGCAAAAATCATGTTGGCTTTTGAGCCTGTTTTAATAAAAGAGAGGCCTGATCTTGTCATCGTAGTCGGCGATGTTACTTCTACTTTAGCCTGTGCTTTGGTTGCAAACAAACTGGACATTCAACTGGCGCATGTTGAGGCTGGTTTGCGCTCTTTTGACCGGAGCATGCCAGAAGAAATCAATCGGATTCTGACCGATCAGCTATCTGATTTTTTATTCACCACAGAATGCGTAGCAAAAAAAAATTTGATCAAGGAGAATATTCCCGAAGAGAAAATATTCTTTGTTGGAAATTGTATGATTGATTCTCTGGTGTATTATCAGAATGAGACCTCAGGCTTAGAAAAATTAAAGGAGCTGGGTATTGAGCCAGGGAAATATATGATGATGACCATGCACAGACCTTCCAATGTAGATTCTGCTTTGGGTTTAGACCGAATATTGAACATCCTGAAACGGATGCTGCCAATTGGAATGAAAGTAATTTTTCCACTACATCCTAGGACCAAACAAAAATTAATCGAATTTGGTTTGTTTGATTCATTGATTGACCTGCCACATCTGATATTAACAGAGCCTCTGGGATATTTGGAGTTTATCAACTTACTTAGATTTTCTCTTCTGGCAATAACCGATTCCGGTGGCATACAAGAGGAGACAACTTATCTTGGAATTCCCTGTATTACTTTGAGAAAATCGACAGAGCGACCGATTACAGTGGATGAAGGTAGCAATACACTGATTCCAGATCTTGATGTGGATCGTATCATGGATTTATTGGATCAGATCGTAGCAAAGAAGTATAAAAAGTCCCAAGTTCCAGAAATGTGGGATGGCAGGGCAGCAGTGCGCATTTATGAAATATTATTGCATGGGTTGAACAGTAAAACTTATGCAAACCATTAAAAATTATTTTTATACCATTCTACATCTCAAACTGCGACAAGTTTTTTTTCAGCTTTGGTATCGGATTAAATATTCTTTTACAAAGAATTGGGGTATAGTTGAAAAATCACAAATTTTTGTGGAATTGAATCCAAAATACTTACCGAAGAAGAAATGTGTTTTCGGTACGCAACCTCCTGTTATATGTTTATTGAATTTGGAACATTCATTTGAGAATGGATTGAATTGGAATGAAGTGTCGAAGGGGAAATTGTGGAATTATCATTTGAAATATGCTGAGTTTTTGTTGGATTGCGATCTAGATGTATCGGTAAAATTACAATGGTTGGCAGATCTTTCTGAGAAAATCCAAAGTGGCGAGTTGCCACCTGAGGCTTTTCCTTGTTCTATGAGAATGATTTATACCTGTTTATTTATTTCTCACCATAAGCAGTACCGACCTGATATTATAAATGCAGTTTGTCTTCAAAATCAATGGTTGAAGGATAATGTTGAATACCATATTGATGCCAACCATTTACTCATCAACAGAATTGCATTGAGTTTTTTTAAGCTAATGTTGGGAATTGAAGATGACGATGAAGTGCATCGGGAACTTGTCTGTGAACTAAACCGTCAGATCACGATTGATGGGATGCACTACGAGCGAAGCACGATGTACCATCTGGAAATATTGGGCTTACTCTTGTGTTTGTACGGTTGTATTAGAGAACCTTCCTCCTATCTATTTGTCCAAATTACACCCATTGTTTCAAAAATGTATTCCTGGATGTGTACAATGATGGATGATTCCAATTACATTCCTCCTTTCCAGGACAGCACAAGAGCCTCATTGGAAAAAATCAAAGAAATTAAATGGGCATGTGATCAATTGGGGATTGCAGTTGATCGCATTCAATTAGGACAATGTGGGTATAGAAAGTTTAACTTCAGTTCCAATACAATTTGGGTGAATGCAGGTAATATTTCTCCTTCTTACCAAGCTGGACACGCCCATGCAGATCAAATGCATTTTGAGTGGAGACAGGATGGAAAAATGTTGTTGGTAGATACCGGAGTTTCCACTTATGAACTGCAGGATCGTCGGCTAGAAGAGAAGTCCAGCCATTTCCACAACACGGTGGTCTCAAACCATGACAATCAATCTGATATTTGGTCCTTTTTTAGGCTTGGTAAACGGGCAAAACTAACACTCATCCAGGACGACGAAATGGTTTTAAAGGCTGTGATAAATGCTGTACATTTTACACATATACGTTCTTTTATTTTTTCAGCGGATGGTTTTGAAATACTGGATCAATTGGATGCAGATAAGAGAGGCACTGCTTACTTTCACTTTGATTATACCCTGAAAGAGAAGCTGACACAGACTGGACCCCAAAGTTTTAAACTAAATGAATGTACGATAGAATTTAAAGGGCCTCTGTTTGTTAAGTTGGTTCCTTATTTTCAAGCCTTGGATTTTAACAAACTGATATCTTCAGTCAGACTGGAAGTTGTATTTATAGGAGAATTGCGCACTCAGATTATTTGGAATGAAGAAGCGGTTACTTTATCTTAGTTATTATTTTGAACCAGATTTTGGTGCGGGTTCTTTTCGGAACAGTTCTATTGTCCGCAATCTGCAGAATAAACTTAGAGTGGACGAGGAAGTCTATGTGATTGTATCAACACCCAATCGCTATCAGGGCACAAAATTGCATGCACCGGATTTTGAAGATCGCGGAAACGTAAAAATCTTTCGAGTTTCTGTGCCACAACATCATAACGGATTTCTGCGACAGATTTTCTCTTTTCTATTTTATGCCTGGGGTGTATTCCGATTGGTAAGAAATTGGAAAATGGATATGGTCTTTGCCTCTTCCTCTAAATTGATGACGGCATACCTTGCCTATACAATAGCAAGACGCAATAAGGCCATTCTATTTTTAGATATTAGGGATTTGTTTGCGGAAAATCTATTGGAAATGATCCGGTGGAAATTGCCCGGATGGATTAGTTTTAATTTCATAAGAAAGTTTTTTGAAATTCCTTGTTTCCGGTATGCCTCAAATATAAATGTCAATTCTGAAGGATTTATCCAATCTCTGGACTATCTGAAGAATACCAAAATTAGTTTTTATCCAAATGGAATTGATGATTTTTTTGTGGGCCATTCCCCTTCAGCAAGTATAGAAAGTAGACCCATCACCATTTGTTATGCTGGAAATATAGGTGAAGCGCAGGGATTGGAAAAAATAATACCATCACTGGCACTAAGGCTTGGATCTGATTATTTGTTTAAAATCATAGGAGACGGTTCTGCTAAAATTAAGTTGCGTAAGAGATTGAAAGCATTGCATGTCACCAATGTACAATTGATCGATCCTGTGCCAAGAATCAATTTATTGGAATATTATACCCATAGTCATTTTCTGTTTATTCATTTGAACAATTACCGCACCCTTGAAAAGGTTCTTCCTTCCAAACTGTTTGAATACGCTTGCTTTCAAATACCCATTATTGCCGGAGTGGCCGGATATGCCAAAGAATTTATGGAGAAGTATGTCAAGGCCAATGTATTTATATTTGATCCCTGTGATGTAGAGGCAGCCATCAATCTCTTTAAGAATGTTGAGTATCGACTTTTAGAACGACCTGATTTTATCAGAGCATTTGACAGAAATAGAATATCAGGAGAGTTGACAGATTTAATCTTAAAGGAGTTTAGAAAGGTGTGAAATGAAAGTAATTCTTGCATCCAATTCGGCATGGAATCTTTTCAATTTTCGCAGACCACTCATGCGAAGTTTAAAAGCCCGAGGAGATCAACTGATCATTTTATGTCCTGAGGATAAGTATTTGGAAAAACTTTTTGATGAATTTCAATTTTCTTTTATTCCTGTCAAACATTTGAAGCCAAGGAAATTTAGTCCCTGGAGTGATTTTTTGCTTCTTCGTGAAATTTGGAACATATACAGGAAAGAAAAACCTGATTTGGTATTTCATTTTACGATTAAATGGAACATCTATGGCGGAATGGCTGCAAGATTCATGCAATTGAATTATGTTTCACATCTGACGGGTCTCGGGTCTCTTTTTATAAATCCTTCTTTGCTATCAAAAGGCATCGGTATATTTTATCGGATCTCTTTGATAACAAGTATTTGGAATGTTTTTCACAATAGACACGATTTGGATTGGATGCAAAAAAATGGCTTTGTTGATGAGACAAGGTCTTCCGTATTTCCTGGATCCGGTGTTGATGTTCATTATTTTTGTCCAAATGGAAAAATTGAAAAACCAGTTGAGAATATTTTATTTGCGGGAAGAATATTGCCTGAGAAGGGAATATTTGAATTCTGTGAGGCAGCTGAATGGCTAAAGAGAATCTATCCACAAATTAGTTTTGAGCTTACGGGAGATGACAAAGACATCAGTAAAAATCGGAAGTTGCACCGCAGATTTTTGGATTATGTTCAACGAGGAATCGTCTCTTATATCGGTAACTCAGATGACATGGTGCAGGTATATAACAGAGCTGATCTTTTTGTATTGCCAAGCTACCGCGAAGGAAGACCAAAAGCCATATTGGAGGCCATGGCGATGGAATTGCCGGTCATCACGACCAATGTTGTAGGCTGCAATGATATATCAGACCATATTGACTTGGTTGTTCCAAAAAGTTCGATGGCCTTGTATCAAAAAATATTGGAGTATATCCAGAAACCATTGAGAGAAATGAGAGAGCTCGGCCAAAATAATAGAAAAACAGTGGTCATGCAATATTCATCTGCAATGATAGAAGGTCTCTATTCCAAATTACTGAATCAATTGTATCAGCAAATTTATGCCGGAAAAAATTGAAATCTATCAAAAGAATGCGACCTATTATATTAAAAGGTTGAATCATATCCTTGAGGGAATCCAATGGATCAACCAATCTGTTTTAGATCTGGGTTGTGGTCAATGTCTCATGAGTAAAACGAAGCATTTTAACCATTTAAAATCATATACAGGAGTGGATGATCAATTGTATACAACTCCGGTGGAATATATTTTATCCGATGTGGTTGATTATTTAAAGAAGGACAGTAACCATTTTGACATCATTTTGTGTCTTGGTGTTTTGGATCATCTGGATGAAATTAAGGCTACAGAATTACTATCCGAGCTGAGTTATCGGAGGAATTCAACGCTCGTATTGAGCTGTAGGAATTCAGGAAATCCATTCATACGACTTCTACACCCTACGGGATTCAATTTTGATGTTTTTCATGAACACGGAGTCTATCATAAGCTTTTTCTATTGAAATTTCCAATGAGTAAAACCTGCTTTAGGATCCGATTTTTACCAAGGCTTATCGGTACTGAAATGGTGTTTTACTTCAAACCGGTTTTCACCGCTGTTTAGAATGTCAATCTTTGCCAACCAATTGTCGTTTAATCTGTTAATATCCTTTATTTTTTATCAACATCCTTTAACTTTGCAAAAAATATTTAATTCATGGAACAAGTTTTAAATCATCTGAAATACCGAGTGAAAGACATACAGCTGGCAGATTGGGGTCGCAAGGAAATTGAGCTTGCAGAAGCAGAAATGCCCGGATTAATGGCCCTTCGCGAGCAATACAGCCATTCCAAACCTCTTGCAGATGCGAGAATCGCTGGATGCCTCCACATGACCATTCAAACAGCCGTCTTGATCGAAACCCTGATAGAACTGGGTGCGGAAGTAAGCTGGTCTTCTTGCAATATTTTTTCCACCCAGGATCATGCGGCTGCTGCCATTGCCGCCAAAGGAATACCCGTTTTTGCCTGGAAGGGTATGAACAATGAGGAGTTTGACTGGTGCATCGAGCAAACACTTTTCGCATTCAAGGATGGCAAGCCACTAAATATGATCCTTGATGATGGAGGTGATCTAACCAATATGGTTCTGGATCATTATCCGGAGTTGGTTGCCGGCATCAAAGGTATTTCCGAAGAGACCACCACTGGTGTATTGCGCCTTCACGACCGTGCAAAATCAGGAAAACTGCCGATGCCCGCTATAAATATCAATGATTCCGTCACCAAATCCAAGTTTGACAACAAATATGGTTGCAAAGAATCTTGCGTAGATGCGATTCGCCGTGCCACTGATCTAATGATGGCAGGAAAAGTGGCTGTTGTAGCAGGCTATGGAGACGTAGGGAAAGGTTCTGCTGCCTCTTTGAAAGGAGCTGGTTGTCGAGTGATTGTGACCGAAATTGATCCTATCTGTGCACTACAGGCAGCCATGGATGGTTTTCAGGTTCTCAAAATGGACAATGCTGTAAAAATGGCCAATATCGTCGTGACAGCTACGGGCAATCGCGATATTCTTACTGGCCGCCATTTCAAAATGATGAAAGACAAAACAGTGGTTTGCAACATTGGCCACTTTGACAATGAAATTGATGTATCCTGGCTCAACCAGAATTACGGTCACACCAAAGTGGAGATAAAACCGCAGGTGGACAAATACACCGTCGATGGAAGAGACATTCTCCTTCTAGCGGAAGGGAGATTGGTTAATCTTGGATGCGCCACGGGTCACCCGTCTTTTGTAATGTCCAATTCATTTACCAATCAGGTGATAGCCCAAATGGAGTTGTGGCAGCACCATGGAAAATATGACAATCAGGTCTATACCTTGCCTAAACATCTGGATGAGCAGGTAGCTAGACTGCATCTTGAAAAAATTGGTGTAGAACTTGAAGTTCTGGAAGACCATCAGGCGCAATACATTGGCGTAACCAAGGAAGGTCCCTACAAACCAGAATATTACAGATACTAATCTTATTGTGCGATACAACATCAATTATCCGCGGCAGAGCAATTTGTTGCGGATTTTTTTTATTTTTTATCTGGCATTGGGCTTATTATCTTTTGCCAGTGACCTTGGATGCTTGAAGGCACAAAAAAGATGGATTCAAGTTGCAGATAGTTCTCATTCAGGAAGGGTTTATCTCGCTGCGGGCTTGTCTGCACTTAGCTATTCGGCTTTTTCGGTGGGCCTGTACCATGCCTGGTACAAAGACTTTCACACGGGTCGATTTAGAAGTTTTAATGACTGGGCTGAATGGAGGTATATGGATAAATTGGGACATTTATATTCCGGATACTTTCAAAGCGATTTGATTTATCAGCTTGCAAGATGGACAGGTCAATCGAAAGAGACTTCGATTTGGACAGGAATGGGTGTTTCCTTGCTTTTTTTGAGCACTGTTGAAGTGTACGATGGATTTAGTCGGGCTTGGGGTTTTTCATGGACCGATGTATCTGCAAATGTGCTTGGTGTTGGATTCTTTGGGCTGCAACAGGCAGTTTTTGATAGGCAGATAGCCAGCATAAAATTTTCTGCTCCGGCTACCTGCTATCCGATGGAGAAATTGATTTCAGAAAGGCGAAAAAAATTATTTGGCAACAACATGGCTCAAATCGTTCTAAAAGATTACAACCGTCAAATTTATTGGTTGTCTTTTCATCCTGGCAAGTGGGTTTCACCAATCCCCTGGCTAAACCTGGCCATTGGTTATGGAGCAGAGGGTTTGTATGGAGGATTTCAAAACAGGTGGACGGAAGCCGATGGTTCTGAAATCAG
Organism: Saprospiraceae bacterium; assembly: GCA_016715965.1. Lineage (NCBI taxonomy): Bacteria > Pseudomonadati > Bacteroidota > Saprospiria > Saprospirales > Saprospiraceae > Saprospiraceae bacterium. Next base: position 1,823,598 of record JADJXG010000001.1, read on the forward strand.
ACTGGATCCATCCATGTATCCAAGGTACTCTCAAATCTACTTTTCTTTGGATCTAAATCTGAAAAAGATACCGATCAAAAATCCATGGTGGAGAAGCTTCTTGAGCATGGTTCAGGTAGTCAAAATTCCAGCGCCTGCATTAGAGTTCAATACCTTGGGACAAATCAGGGCGCATTGGTGGAAATGAATTTTTTCCATTCCTAAATTTATCTTAATGTTGAATGGAATAGGTAGTTTAAAAGGTATTCGTATTAATTTTGCAAGGCAAAATTTCATTGTTTGTATCATTGAACTCATTTTTAAAAATCGAAAAACTGGTATGCGAAAAAATTTTATAATAGTCGACAAGGTTAATTTGTCTTTCTTTTTAATGTTTTTTTATCTGTTCTGTCAAAGGCCGGAAGCAAGAGCACAAACAGACAGCTGTCATTTGAGATTTGAAATTAAAGGTGGAACAGCAGGCAAGGTAAAATTGATAGGGGTTTTTGCAGATCAGAATTACATTGCCGATTCTACCATGATGAATGAATTGGGACAGTTTGAATTTAAAAGAAAATCACCTTTGAAGCCAGGATATTTTTACATCATATTGCCCGACTATACCAATTTTCACATGATGGTTGATCGTGAGCAGCATTTTAGCATGAAAGCTGAAAAGCCAGATCTGATTAACAGCATGAAGGTGGAAGGATCGCTGGACAATGTACTGCTGTACGAATCTTTAAAACTACAACAGATGCATGACCAGCGCATTGATTCGATCAATCAATATAAGAAAAACAACGAAGGGGTTGAGTCCACGCAAAAATTAGTAGATGAGGCATTTAAGAAAATCAACGACGAGAGAAAGGAACATGTTAAACTATTGCTATCAAAATACCCCAATTCTTTTTTTACCAAATTTAAGTCTGCTGGACAGAATCCTGATTTGGTCGAAGTTTTTAATGAAAAAGGAGAGCCAGATCGCAATGTGCAGCTACAATATTTTAAAGCTCAGTTTTGGGACAATGTGGATATGTCGGATCCCAGATTAATTTATACACCCGTCATTGTCAACAAGCTCAACAAATATATTGTGGATTTTACGGTTCAGCATCCAGATTCTATTATAAAATATGCGGATCTGATCATTCAAAAATCTTTTGCCAACAAAGAGATGTTTCAATTTGTCAGCAATTGGATCGCTTTAAAGTATCAGCCTACCAAGACGAAAGTAATGGATGGCGAGGCTGTTTACGTTCACATTATTGACAAATATTTTACCAAAGAGAATGCCTACTGGTTGGATTCTGTTGAGCTGGGTAAACTTAGGAAGAAGGCGTGGGAAATGCAGGCAAGCCTGCTCAACCGCAAGGGTCCGGATGTGGTATCTGTAGATCCAATGGGTCAGACGAAATCCATTTATGAAATCAAAAAACCCTATGTGATTGTATACATGTATGATCCAAAATGTGACCATTGTAGGGAAGAGACACCCAAACTCAGAAAATTTTATCAGGAGTGGAAGGATAAGGTGGAAGTATTTGCAATTGCCCTCCAAACCAACGATCAGGAATGGAAAGAATTTTTGGAAAAGTATGCCATCAAAGATTGGACCAATGTTTATGACCCAACCAACCGATCTATTTATGCCAAGTATTGGGTGGACATCACTCCAGAAATGTATGTTCTGAATAAAGAAAGAAAAATCATCGGTAAAAATTTAAAAACCGATCAACTGAGTTTTATTATCAACAAGGATTTGGGAATTCAGGAATAGTGGTTGGATTGCAGAAAATATTTTTTGAAACAATCTGGTTTCCCAATAAATAATCCCAAGTTGTTTATTGAAGGCTCTAATATTATCTAAATTGGCTTCAAAATGAGAACTTTTCATTGTAATTGATTCGTCCGCTTTGCACCATGAAAACTTCTCATCAAAAGCCTTCGTGGTATTTCCATTTTCGCTATCATACCACACTCCAATGCATCATTTGGAATAATGAATTTTCTCAAAATCCCATTTCGATGATATTCACTTTGACCTATCCATCAATTAATAGACGAAGGCAAAGCACATCAACATTTTAATCCAAATGGTTTGAATAAAAATCTGCCTACCAATGATTAATAAAGGGGGGTGGAAATGTATTTAGTTGTGGACTTTCAAACTGGGAAAACAGGCGTTAGTTTTCCAAAATTGCCAGCTCATCGTACATCCTGTAGTGCTTTGAAATCATACTTTTCAAAGCTTTCCTGGCAAAAAAGATTCTGCTCTTTACAGTGCCAAGTGGCAATTTGAGTTCATCGGCAATTTCCTGATATTTGTAACCGTGGAAATATCTCAGGAAAGGTATTTTTAAAGAGTCGTCCAGACTCTCGACCATTCCATTCAACTCATCCATCATTATGTCAGATTCAGCGCTGTTGAGGATTGAATTATTAATGGAATTGAGATAATATTGATTTTCACTATTGTCACTTACAATACCACCTTTTACCTTCCGGCGGTAATTGTTAATGAAGATATTCTTCATGATCGTGATCAGCCAAGCCTTAAAATTGGTGCCGGGCTGAAACTTATCGCGGTTGGACAATGCCCTGAAAGCAGTTTCCTGATAAAGATCTTTGGCATCTTCCATATCTCTGGTCAGACTGAATGCAAAATTGTGCAGAGTCTGTGATTGCTGGTCTAGCGAAGTGTAAAACTCGATCGTGGACATATCTTCTAATAATTTTTCCAAAGGTACCGCATGTTTAATTTTTGGCAAAAAAAACTTAAACAAAAAACAGTTAAAATTTCATTAAAAATCAGTTGAATATTATATTCTGTTGATTTTCAATTTATTCTATACTTACAACGCAAATATACAACAGAATCTTTTGTTGCGGTGAGTTAAATATTTCTCAAGATTGCTTCTTTGATCAAATCATTTTTGGGCTCTATGATAACTATAAATTGCCACTCCTGAAAATAAAATATTGGGAATCCAAACTGAAATCAAAGGACTAAAAACATCACTGTTGGCGATGGTAATGGACAGTTTGGACAGAAAAATAAACACAACCCCCAAAATAACACCAACCGCCAGATGGAGTCCCAGTCCACCCCTTACTTTTCTACTGGCAATGCATGCTCCTATCAGACTTAAGATCAAGGAAGTGAAGGGGTCTGCCGTCCTGCGGTGTTTTTCCACCTCATAACTTCTCGTGATTCCGGAACCTTTAACCAATTCACGCTCAATAAAATGACTCAATTCGGGAGTAGGCATCATGTCTTTTTGGTTTTTAGTGATTACAAAATCTGAGACCAGAAGATTCAGGGAAGTATCCATGCTTTGTCCGGAATAAATTTCAAACCTCTCCATTGTATCCAACATGGTTCGGATTTCATAATCCCTGAGTGTCCACAGATCTGGTGCTGCTTTCCATTTGATGGTCTTGGCCGTGAGAATTTGGATGATTTTGGAACTATCGTACTTTCTCAGCATAAATTGTTGTCCGGAGGAATCAGTCACACTAAAATTGACCACAAAAGCTTCTACCCCGGGTTCTACAAATAAATGGACATTGCGGTCTCTGGTATATACATTGCTTGCTTTGATGTGTTTGTTTTCAAATTCTCTCAAAACCCGATTTCCTTTGGGTACCAAAAGATGATTGGCTCCCAAATGCAAAAGGGTGATGGTCAAAGAAGCCAACATAAATGGTCGCAAAAAACGCTTGAAGGACATACCGGAACCAAACATTGGAATAATCTCTGTTTGATCGGCCATCCTGGATGTAAAATAGATGACAGTTACCAGACTATAAAGTGGGAACAACAAGGAGTTGATCCATGGAATGAAATTAAGGTAATATTGTGTGGTCACTTCCCAGAAACCCAAATTTTTGCTCAAAAATTTTTCGATTCGCTCTGAGACATCAAATACCACAGCGACTACGGATAGCAGCATCATGGTAAAAAAGAAAGTGGTGAAGTACTTCCCCATGATATACCGATCAATTATGGTCAATTTAAATGCTGATAAATTCATTACAATTTACGATTGATCAAAGAGATAGTTTTTAATTTCCAGGGAATATATTGATCGGTGAGAATTTGTTCCCTTGCCGATTTCATCAATTGCAAATAGAAACTTAGATTTTGAATGCTCGCAAGTTGCGCGCCGAGTATTTCTGACACCATGAAAAGATGCCGTAGATAAGCTTTCGTGTGCGTCCGGCTTGTTTCAGCCATCGAATTTGGGTCGATGGGATTGAAATCATCTTTCCACTTTTGGTTGCGAATATGCACAGTACCTTCGGAGGTATATAGTATTCCATGCCGAGCATTGCGAGTGGGCAATACACAATCAAACAGATCAATCCCGAGCCCAATGCACTCCAGAAGATTGGCAGGAGTACCTACACCCATAAGGTACCTTCCTCTGTCGATGGGCATATTGGATGTAGCCACCTCGGTCATTCTATATAATTCCTCTTCGGGTTCCCCTACAGACAAACCACCAATGGCATAAAGTGGGCTATCAAATTGGGCGTTGAATTCACTGGATGCTTTTCTTAAATCTTCGAAGAGGGAGCCTTGTGAGATGGGTACGAATATCTGCTTTTTTCCATAGAGTTCTGAGGTCTCTTCAAAACGTTTGTATCCTCTTTCAAGCCAGTCATTGGTTAGTTTCAATGATTTTTGTGCGTATTTTCTGTCGCAGGGATAGGGAGTGCATTCATCCAATGCCATCATAATATCTGAGCCGAGGGTTCTCTGAATATCCACCACAGATTCCGGGGAGAAAAAATGGCTGCTACCATCAATGTGAGATTGAAATTTAACTCCTTCCGGGGTGATTTTACGCCGACTGCTTAACGAATACACCTGGTATCCACCACTGTCTGTCAGAATAGGTTTATCCCAAGCCATAAATGAATGTAAGCCTCCGGCGGACCGCATTATGTCCATACCCGGCCGTAAATAAAGATGATAAGTATTCCCCAAAATAATTTGGGCCTTGATCACCTCATCCAATTCTTTTTGATGCACAGCCTTAACGGTTGCTGATGTTCCAACAGGCATGAATAAAGGAGTCTGGAGATCTCCCCTATCGGTTTTCAAAATCCCTGCCCGGGCATTGGAATGCTGATCCTGATGTATTTTAGTAAATAAGGTCATTTGCCTTTCGATTGGAATTTTAAAAAAATACCCAACATCAGAGAAAAGACCATTAAGGAGGATCCGCCTTTGCTAATAAATGGCAGTGGTATCCCAATGATGGGAACCAAGCCCATCGTCATTCCAATGTTGATGATCACATGGAAGCCTAAAAATCCTGCCAGAGCCATACCAAAACATGAGCCAAATTTGTATTCCATTTGTACGCTGTGGGCAAAGATTCTCCAAATCAAAACTAAAAATAAGATCATCACCGCAGCACTGCCAATAAAACCGTGTTCTTCACCGATTGTGCTGAAAATAAAATCCGTTGATTGCTCAGGAACATACTTCAGTTTTGTCATATTGCCATTCAGAAAACCCTTTCCAAAAACTCCTCCTGAACCAATGGCTACTTTGGATTGCAATAAATTGTACAGAGAACCTCTGGGATCGCATTCTGAAGGTTTTAGCCAAACTTTTATTCTTTCTTGCTGATGTGGCTTTAGTCCATTGTAAATGCTGTTACTGCCAAAACCAAATCCCACCAAGCCAATTGCAAACATAGGCAACATGATCGCCAGTTTCTCTTGTTTCGCCCGCCACAGAAGGACCAGAGAGAAAGTCAGAGCAATCAGCAAAAACCAAATACCCTGAGAAACTCCAAATTGGTAAGTCAGATAAACCCCTATTCCCATTAGCAAGATTGCCAACAAATAGTGATATCTGTATAGTCTCAGGTAATACCAGCTAAACCCAAAACTTAATAATAAAATTGAAAACAAAATCCACTCAATGGGAAAAAGGACGGTGCCGACAAAAATGGCAATCAGAAGAATGGCCGCAATAAGGTAAATTGCGTTTAAGCCCTCCAGAAATAGCAATAAGAACAACGAAAAAAAAGTAATGAGTGAGCCTGCATCCGGTTGGATCAGGATCAATAAACATGGAGTGAATATAATTAATAGCGCGTAGGACTGATACTTAATTTCTGTCAGTTTGACTTTAAAATAACTTAAATAGCTGGACAGCGCGAGAGCGGTGGACAATTTAGAGAATTCCGAGGGTTGGAATGAAAATCCACCGAAATTAAACCAGGCTTTTGCCCCCTTGACTTCTGAACCAATAAAAAGAACCAGGATCAAAAGAAAAAGACTGATCCCATAGAACAAATAAGCAAAAGTGTGCCAGAATTTACCATCTACAGAAAGTCCGATGAAAAACAAAACCAGGGCAAAAAAAATGTAAACAGTTTGTTTGACGATGGGCACTTGAAAATCCAAAAAGTCCAATTGGTCATTGTAAATATTGGTAGCAGAATATTGAGCTACCCAACCAATCAGCAAAAGACTCGCATACACAGCGGGTATTATCCAATCAGTCTTTATACCTTTCAGCCTTGCCATGTATGCATCTTGGTTTTGGTACTTAGAAAATAGATATTTTCTAAAGAACTAATGAATTTCTGAATATTCAATTTTATGATCAATGCTGATAAAAGCTGTACTGAATTTTTTCTTCACCTGATCCAATGCGGCCATCGCTTCGCTTCGGTTTAAAAAGGCACCTGCTATCAACTTATAATAGGGTTCTTTGTATTCCCATTTAAACTTGTAGCTGAAATTTTTTTGAAATTGTGTTTTCGTATCTTCCATCTGCCTTCTGTCAGCTGTTGAAATTACGGTTATCCTCCAACCAGAGACATGGGTTATGCTTTTGTTGATGCGGATGTATTGATTAAAGAGTGTAGTAACATCCTGATCAGCTTCAATTTTCACGGAATGTTGTCCAAAAATTGGACTGTGAGTAAGATTTATTGTCCAGACAAATAAAAAGATCGACCATTTCATATTTATAAAATTTTATCCAGCGGTTGGAAAACGCACAACCCGGGTTTGAGATTACTAAGAAATGCCTTCTCCATGACAATTTTTATATTTGCGCCCACTGCCACAAGGACAAGGGTCGTTTCGTCCAATTTTTGGACTGGAATTCCGAACGGTTTGCACCTGAGGTATCAGCTCTCTACCTGCTTGCTCTGCTGCTCTTCTCATCCTTTCCTCTTCTGCTGAACGGTTGGTTTGTGTGCGGCTGAGATCTGTTTTTTGCGGTTTTGCTTCCTGTACTCCTTGGTTATTGTTGACCGCTAGTTTGCCCCGTGATAAATAAGACGTGATTTCTTTGTTCATTTTATGGACCAGAGTTTCAAATAGTTTATAGGCCTCCATTTTATAGATAACCAGTGGGTCTTTTTGTTCAAAAGAAGCAGCCTGAACGGATTCTTTTAGTTCATCCATATTGCGCAGGTGTTCTTTCCATTGGGAGTCAAGAATACTTAGCGCTACAGATCTTTCAATATCCCTCATTATACTGTAACCCTTTGTTTTTACAGCTTTCTCAAGATCTGCCGCCAAAGGGAGTGATTCTCTGGATTCATCTACAAAAGGAATCATGATTCTTTGATACCTGTGACCTTCGGTCTTGTGAACTTCAACAATATAAGGTAACAGAACGTCTTTGATCTGATTTTCTTTTTTGTGATAGAACTCGTAAAATTGTTTTCTAAATTCTTGTTGTACTTCACTCACTGAGCTTTCTCTGAAATAAGCCTCATCGATTTCAGGAGAAAATCCAAGAATACTGATAGAATCATTGACAAATCCCTCTGGATCCACTGTGGATTTATGATAAGCCACAATGTGATCCAATGTTGAATTGAACATATAACTCAGGTCCACTGCCAAGCGATCACCGTGTAATGCGTGATCTCTTTTTTTATAGATGGCTTCCCGTTGAATGTTCATCACATCATCGTATTCCAGAAGGCGCTTGCGCATTCCAAAATTGTTTTCTTCCACCTTTTTTTGAGCCCTTTCAATAGATTTGGTGACCATGCTATGTTGCATCACCTCTCCTTCTTTGTGACCTAATTTGTCCATAATGGAAGTAATGCGATCTGAATTGAATAGACGCATCAAATTGTCTTCAAACGACACAAAAAATTGAGATGAACCAGGGTCCCCCTGTCGTCCGGATCTACCGCGCAACTGGCGATCGACCCTGCGGGATTCATGTCTTTCGGTACCAATGATGGCCAGCCCTCCCGCTTTTTTAACTTCTTCTCCAATTTTAATATCCGTACCTCTACCCGCCATGTTGGTGGCAATGGTGACTTTACCAGGATTTCCTGCCTCAGAGACGATTTCCGCTTCGCGCTGATGTTGTTTTGCGTTCAGAACATTGTGGGAGATACCCCTCAGTTGCAGCATTCTGGATAATTTTTCAGAAATATCTACAGAAGTGGTACCCACCAGAACAGGCCTTCCTGCATTGGTGCAAACTTCAATTTCATCTATTACCGCGTTGAATTTTTCACGGGCAGTTTTATAGACAAGGTCTTCGCGGTCGTCCCGGATTACCGGTTTGTTGGTGGGAATAACCACCACATCTAATTTATAAATTTGCCAGAATTCTCCTGCCTCTGTTTCTGCAGTTCCAGTCATACCCGCCAATTTGTGGTACATTCTAAAATAATTCTGCAGAGTAACTGTCGCATAAGTCTGGGTCAATTCTCCCACCTTTACATTTTCTTTTGCCTCGATGGCCTGATGCAAACCATCGGAATAACGACGACCTTCAAGGATACGACCTGTACCCTCATCTACGATTTTGACTTCACCGTCCATCACAACGTACTCTTCGTCTTTTTCAAAAATGGTGTATGCTTTCAGCAATTGGCTGACGCAGTGAAGCCTTTGTGATTTGACTGCAAAGTCATCTAAAATTTTAGCCTTTCTCTCCGTTTTTTCTTCTTTGCTCAGGTTTTCCTGCAAATCAATCTGATGAAGAGATTCTGATAAATCCGGAATCAAATAAAAATTTGGATCCGATTCACCGATTGCCATGAATTCTTCACCTCTTGGGGTTAATTCAACCTGCCTGTTTTTCTCATCTATCGTGAAAAGAAGCGGTTCATCCGCTATTTTCATATTGCGGGATTGCTCCTGCATGTAATAGTTTTCTGTTTTTTGGAGAATGTTTCGGATTCCGTCTTCACTGAGAAATTTGATCAATGGCCTTGATTTCGGTAAGGAGCGATACGCTCTGAATAGTGCGAGCCCGCCTTCTCCTTCATTGTATCCTGTACTCCCATCATTGATCAGTTTTCTCGCATCATTGAGAAACTGACTACTGATTCTTTTTTGTTCGCTGTAAAGTCTTTCGACCTTTGGCTTCAATTTGTTGTATTCCTCACTCTCTTCATCCTGATCCACCGGTCCCGAAATAATCAAAGGAGTTCTGGCGTCATCAATCAAAACACTATCCACCTCATCCACCATTGCGTAATGGTGTTTGATTTGAACCTTTTCATCAATGGATCTCACCATGTTGTCCCTGAGATAATCAAATCCAAATTCATTGTTTGTACCGTAGGTGATATCGCATTCGTATGCATTTCTGCGTTGGGGAGAGTGCGGTTTGTATTTATCGATGCAATCTACGGTCAGATGGAGAAATTCAAACAAAGGTCCAACCCATTCTGAGTCCCTCCTTGCCAGATAATCATTGACAGTGACGACATGTACACCATTTCCGGTCAGTCCATTGAGATAGGCTGGAAGGGTAGCCACAAGGGTTTTTCCCTCACCGGTGCCCATTTCAGCAATTTTTCCTTCATGGAGGGCCATACCACCAATCAACTGTACATCGTAATGCACCATGTTCCAAACAATATCTCCTCCAGCCGCAGACCAGCGGTTGCGATAAATGGCCTTGTCACCATCCAGGTCAACAAAAGCTCTGGAAACGGAAAGTGATCGGTCTCTGTCAGTCGCATTGACCACGATCTGTTCATTTTCAGAAAAACGGCGTGCGGCTTCTTTAACCACGGCAAAGGCCTCCGGTAAGATTTCTTTTAGAATTTCTTCCTGCAGACTGTCTCTTTCTTTAATTTTTAGATCGATTTCAACATACAAGGCTTCTTTATCGTGAATGTCTGCCTCTTCATCGGCCTTCGTTTTCAAAGTTTCGATTTCGCCATCAATTCCTTCCAGGTAGGATTTGATTCTGGCTCTGAATTCATGTGTTTTATTGCGCAATTCGTCATGGGATAGCTCGGTATATTCTTGTTGGAAGGCATGGATGCTAGGCAGCAATAGGCTGTAGCTTTTTACATCTTTTTCTTGCTTGGTTCCAAATACTTTTTTCAGAAAATTAAACATGGTCGAAAATCAAATTAAGTGGGCAAAATTAATGGAATATCGGGGTTTTGGATCAATAAATCAATCACAAACCATACCATACAATCAAATCATGACAATCTGACAGGGAAGATTAATAGGTCGCCAAATTTTCGAATTAAAGTAGGTTCAAGAAATTTTGCCAGTAGTCCCAAAGAAAAGTTTAATATTTCTCTAAATCCATTGACAAAATTGCTTTCTGAACGTTATTATCCTTATTTCCGATCCACCAATTTCCATCTGGAAAGGAAAGCTTTTAGTACATTTGCAGGCTTTTAACAAAAAAACAATATTTTATGACTTTAGTAAGAACTCAATGGATTGTAATGTTTCTTTTTTCCTTGACCATTCCTTCATTTGGTCAGGCTCCGCCATGGAAAAGCATCCAATTGAATCAAATTGAACAGCAGAGGGTCCATCAGGATCCATCCTGGTCAAAAATTTCAAAATTTCAGACTTTTGAGCTCAATTTTAATGATTTAAGAGAATTTCTTACTACACAGGTACCTTTTGAAAATACCGATGGCCGAACCGCTTCAATTGGTTTGCCCAATCATCTGGGAGAAGTTTCTATTTATAGAATTATGGAGTCCCCGGTTATGGAAGCAGAACTGGCTGCTAAATATCCTCAGATCCGCACTTTTAAAGGAACGAATGGTCAGAATTATATGAGGTTGATTATTACGGATCAATGGATGAAAGCTTATATTTTAAGTCCGGAAGGAGATATTCTTCTTGAACCATTGAGTAAATTCAACCAAAACCATTTTGGTGTTTATCACGCCAACGCGATACAGTTGGATCCTTCCAGCCCAAGTCATTTCTGTGGTGAGTCTGGATCTTCCGTTATGGCCAGACGCTCTCAAATACAGCGCGAGCGCCTGGATCAGGAGCCAGTCTTGCAGCAAATGATGGGTGCAGACCCTGTTGTCCTCCACAAATACCGCATTGCGATTTCCTGTACCGGAGAGTGGGGTGCTGATCCCCAAAGAGGCGGTGGTACCAAAGAGACTGCACTTGCTAAAATGGCGGATGCCTTGACTTATGCCAATGCCGTCTATGAGAAAGATTTTGCCATACATCTGGATTTGGTAGCCAGAAACGATTTACTTATTTTTCTAAATGCCAATACGGATCCGTTCGAAAATTCGGACGTAGGAAGAGCGTTACTTGGCCAAAATACAGCGGTGGTTAATCCCATCATTACTCCAGGATTTTATGAATTTGGCCACATCTTTACCAACGATTGTGTGGATGTTGGAGGAATTGCCTCATTGGGCTCGGTATGTAGCAGCCAAAACAGGGCTGCTGGAGTGACTTGCTGGTATACTACAGATGTAGCTTATGTAGCACTTCGCATATTCTGTCATGAAATGGGCCATCAATTTTCTGCCAATCACACTTTTTCAAATTGCAATGGCAATGAAAGCAATTCCAGGTATGAGCCGGGTGGAGGTACAACGATTATGTCATATAGTGGTTTGTGCGGAAATTTGAATGTTGAATCTGCTGGTCCTCCACATCCCAATTTCTTTCATTCTTATTCTTTGGAAGAAGTTCATTTGTTTACCAGACAATTTCTAAGCTGCGGGGTGAAAGAATTTACAGGACACAGCTATCCAACCGCCAGAATATTGACAGCTCCAAATCTTGTATTGCCCAAATTGACACCTTTCGAATTGAAAGGAGAGGGCACCGACATGGAAGATACAGGTCTTACTTATTCTTGGGAGCAGTTTGACAACGGGGAATATGGAAGCAGGCTTGGAGAAGTAACGACAACCGGACCTTTGTTTAGGGTACTATTTCCGGGTCCTAGTCCCAACCGGGTATTTCCTAACTGGAATTCTATTTTATCCTTAAAAAATGTAGACGTTCGTGAAGTCTTGCCAGCAGAGTCGAGAGATCTTAATTTCCGATTTGTCGTTAGAGACAACCATCCGGGATCCGGTGGTTCAGTCTGGCAAAATCTAAAACTCAAAGTAACTGACCAGGCGGGACCTTTTACCGTTACTTTTCCGAATATCAATACGCATCGTCTGATCAAAAATACCTGCAATAAAATCACCTGGGACGTTGCGGGAACCAACCGATTTCCGGTCAATTGTCAAAAGGTAGATATTGTCATGTACCGCAACCGAGATTTTGACAATCCTATCGTATTAATTGAAAATACCGAGAACGACGGCAGCGAATTGGTGGATATACCAGATCTTGGAACCAACATACGCGTCCGGGTCGTGGTGAAGGCAAGGGATCATATCTTTTTTGATGCTTCGGATGTTGATGTGGTCATTGTAGAAGGGACTACACCGTCTGTGATTATGGGTGTGACTCCCAACCTCGTCAATGTTTGTCTTCCAGATCAATTAAGCCTTGATATCAGAAGTTGCGCGTTTGCCGGTTATACAGGCGACCTGCAACTTTTTGTGGAAAGTGGATTACCCGCAGGTGCCAATTACCAGTTTGAAAAGTCCACCATTGGAGCAGATGATCAAACCAAAATTGTCATCGATTTAAATTCCATTCAAGAAAGGACCAGTTTCAATATGGTGATTGCTGCAATCACTCCTGCAGGAGATACTTTGCGCGATCAGATTATTGTCAATGTTGTCAGCAATGATTTTAGCGATGAGTTGCTTTTGACTCCCTCTTCCGGGAGTGGTGGAGCCATTGAAACACCACTTTTTAGGTGGAGCAAAAGTCGGAATGCAGACTTTTATCATTTTGAAATCGCCAGCTCACCAGCTTTTGGTTCCAACACCTTGTACAGTCAGAGATTTATTTCGGCAGATTCACTTCGCCTACCTATTTTGTTAAAGTCGAATTCTGTCTACTACTGGAGGGTATTTCCGGCCAATGATTGTGGTGATGGAAGAGCCTCGGTGACTTATGCTTTCCAGACCTCCAATAAATCCTGCGTGGACCAGCCATACACTGGAAATCCAATCAATTTGTTTTCCGGAAGGACTTACAATACAGTGGTATCAGTACCATTTGGAGGCGCGCTCGCAGATATGAATGTCAATGACATCGATATTTATGCGGATGCTTCCAACGACCTGAGCATTCGCTTGTTGAGCCCGAAGGGAACCCGAGTGGTTTTGTTCAACAACAATTGCGGTACTACCCTTGATTTTGCTTCCAGTTTTGATGATGATGCGCCGATTCCATTGACCTGTCCACCGAATAGAGGGGCTAGGATGCGCCCGTTGGAACCTTTAAGCCGTTTTAATGGAGAAGATTTAAAGGGTGATTGGAAATTGGAAATTGTCACACGCAGCAGTTTGAGAGATGGCCAGATTCGCAATTTTACCCTTCAGTACTGTGCCGAACTTTCGGTATCACCGCCAAGCTTGATCAACAATGGACCATTGGTCATGGATATTGGAGAACAAAGGGAAATTAAAGACAATTTGTTATTGGTAACCGATCCTGATGAAGGACCGGATAATCTGACTTTCACACTGGTAAGTATTCCATCACACGGGACATTTACTTTGAACGGAAATCAACTTGGCTATGGATCCAGATTTACCCAATCGGACATCAACGATGGTAAACTGACTTATACCCATGATGGATCTTCCAATTATTACGATGGATTTTCATACACCGTCGAAGATGGAAAAGGCGGATGGTTGGGAATTGAAACTTTCAGAATTTTGGTGGGCCCCGTATCAACAGATGATCAGGGATTGGCAGAAGCTTTGAAAGCCTACCCCAACCCGACTTCAGGACAATTGTTTATTCAGTTGGACTCACCACTTTCAGGTGATGGAAGGATTTTAATCAGAGACCTCAATGGTCGCATGTTGAAAGAAAAGACGCTCAAATCAGATAAACTGGTTTTCTTCGAATTGGAAAATCTAGACAACGGAATCTATTTATTGGAATATCAGTCTTCGCAACATCGGTTGAGCAAAAAAATTATATTGGTCAGGTAAATCCGCCTTCTGTGCAATTTGTACAGATATCAATGGACTTGCGGCTTTGGAGGATGTTTTGCCTAAAATGATAGTAGGCCTTGCTGCGCCAGATTTCTTTGAGTGGCTGATGCATTAGTTGGCCAAGTTGATGTGTTGCATCTTTGTCAAAGCAACAAGGTACCACTTTACCATCCCAGGTGATGACACAGCCTTGCCACATTCTCCAACATTGATTGGACAGTTTATTTTTAATCTCAAATTTACCCTCTTCATTTTTAAAATATCTTGCGTAAAGGGATTGTTCGGGAATCAAATCTGGGGATTCAGAATAATCGTAAATCTGTGCGGTTTTGAATTCAATCTGATCAACCTCCAATTCCTTGGCAAGAAGATTAATTTGTTCTAGTTCAGATTCATTGTGACTAAAAACAATGGTTTGAAGGATGATGTATGGATGGTTGGCTTTGTGCTCTTTCCTGATTTTGACGAGATTTTTAATTCCTTCAATGACCTTTTCCACCTTACCACCAATTCGGTATTTCTGGTAGATTTCCTGGCTAAGACCATCTAAAGAAACAATGATTCTATCCAAACCAGAGAGAACAATTCTATGACAAGTATCAGGATCAAGAAAATGACCGTTGGTGGAGACCATGGTGTAAATTTTCTCACGATGGGCTTTTTGAATCATCTCCAAGAGAGATGGATGGATAAATGGCTCGCCTTGAAAATAGAAAGTTAAATGCATTAAATATTGTTTGTTTTCATGTAGAAAGCGCTCAAATAAATCCGTTTTGAGATTTCCGGTCGGTCTGGTAAACGATCTTAAGCCTGATGGACATTGTGTGCAGTGCAAATTGCACGCTGTCGTGGGCTCGATGGAGATGGATATAGGAAGCCCCCAGTGAACGGGTCTTTGGATTCGTTTTGACAAGTGGTAAGACAGATAGACCTTTGAGGCATTGATCCATTTATGCAGGGAGGTTTTTGATAAAAACCGGAGTGAATCCTTTAATTTTGGCAAAAGCATGGACACAAAGATGATGAATCCTGAAAATAAGAAGGCCAAATGAAAGATTATCTTTGTCCTTAATTTGATGCAATGAAATACCTGATAATTGGATTGGGAAATATGCACATGGATTATATGGGCACACGCCACAATGTAGGATTTGAGGTAGTGGACGCATTGGCCGGTGGATATGGAGGCAAATGGGAAAGCGACCAGCATTGTCACAAGTCGATCATTAAGGTCAAAAACAAAACTTTGATTTTGATCAAGCCAACAACGTATATGAACTTGAGTGGTAAAGCGGTACGTTACTGGATGCAGAAAGAAAAATTGGAGTTAAATCAACTTCTGGTGATAACGGATGACTTAAATCTTGAGTTTGGGACCCTGCGGATAAAGCCGGGTGGCTCAGACGGGGGGCACAATGGCCTAAAGGATATTCAGACCCAACTGGGTACTGTGCAATATCCAAGATTAAGGATTGGTATTGGTTCCGATTTTGCCAAAGGCAAACAAGTCAATTACGTACTGGGAAAATGGACGGATTCAGAAGCAAAGTTCCTCCCCGAAATTTTGAGTGCTGCCACCAAGGCTGTTGAGACATTTGCCTTGGAGGGAATATCCTCCTCGATGAACAAATTTAATGGGTTTGCGATTCAAAAGACATGAATCAGGAACTTAGCAAGTGGATCATTTTTCTTGGAATACTATTGGTATAGATAGCTCTTTCCTTTTATTTTTTTTCGCCTT
Source organism: Saprospiraceae bacterium (assembly GCA_016715965.1). Classification (NCBI taxonomy): domain Bacteria; kingdom Pseudomonadati; phylum Bacteroidota; class Saprospiria; order Saprospirales; family Saprospiraceae; species Saprospiraceae bacterium. The sequence goes on from JADJXG010000001.1 coordinate 1,839,657, forward strand.
ATTTAAAATGGATTGGAGAGTTACCGGGTGATCTATGGATCGAAAAAGAACGCTTTAAAATTTATTTTCCCATTTCGACTATGCTATTAATCTCCTTAATTATCAATATTTTATGGAAACTTCGGAGATGTTTTGACATCTGAACATCAATTACATATCATTGATATTAATAATATTTACTAACTTTGTGTAGCTGAATTTATTCATGTACCAGGTTATTTTTTGTTTTATCACGGCTTTCTTATTGACGTATATCACCATACCGTCCATTATCCGGATCGCAAAACATAAAAAGCTGATGGACGTACCGGGGTCAAGGGCGTCACATTTTGTTAGCGTACCTACTTTGGGTGGGATTGCTATTTTTGGAGGGGTGATATTTAGCATCATCCTTTGGACACCTTTTCAGGTTTTTGGCAACCTCCAATATATTTTATCTGCATTTGTGATTATTTTTTTGATTGGGGCAAAAGATGATATTTTACCACTAACACCTTATAAAAAGATGTTGGGACAATTGATTGCAGTGTTGATTTTGGTGTTTAAAGCCAACATACGAATTACCAATTTTTATGGAATTTATGGTATTGATATTTTGCCGGAATGGATGAGTATATTGTTTAGTATTTTTACCGTCCTGCTCATCATCAATGCTTTTAATTTAATCGATGGAATAAACACCTTGTGTGCCAGTACCGGAATCCTGATAGCTGTCACCCTGGGATACTGGTATATGGAAGCAAATCAGATTGTTTTGAGCATTATTGCATTTTCATTGGTGGGCTCACTGATTGCATTCTTAAAATACAATATAAGTCCGGCAAAGATCTTTATGGGCGATACAGGCTCCATGATGGTAGGCTCGATTTGTGCAATATTGGTCATTCGATTTATGGAAATCAATCATACTCTTTTACCTGGAGAAACAAAAATACACGCTACACCTGCATTGGCGATTGCACTTTTGTTTATACCATTGTGTGATACATTGAGGGTTTTTATTTTGCGATTGATCAATGGCAGATCTCCTTTCATGGCCGATAAAAATCATATCCATCATGTGTTTCTTTCGTTGGGACTAAATCATTTGCAAACGACTTCAGTTTTGATCATATTGAATGCTCTTATGATTATCATGGTGAGCCTTTTTACAGACTGGGGTAATGTCAATTTGTTAATTCTCATTGTGGCATTTGGCTTATTGTTTTCCATCGCGATCAATTTTCTAAATAAGCACCATCTCAAGCAACCTACTTATTGAATGCTATGTCCAATTGGCAGGCATACCTATTTGTTTTCATAGGAGGTGGACTTGGATCAGTTTTGAGATGGCTAATCAGTAAATTTGCACAGCCATTTTATCCAAACGGTATAATTGCTACACTTGGTGCAAATATGATCGCGTCATTGTTATTAGGATACCTACTTTACAGCAACTTTCAAAATGTGTCTGCATCTTTGATTCGTTTTTTTTTAATCATTGGATTTTGTGGAGGCTTAAGCACTTTTTCTACATTTAGTGCAGAGAATTTAGCGTTTCTATTAGATGGACAGTGGCTTAAACTGGGAGGATACATTCTGTTGAGTGTTTTTGCTTGTCTGCTTTCAGTATGGCTAGGAATGTGTTTGGCCAAACTGGCTTAATCCGTTCGACCAGATTGGATTTTTTACCAATTGATTTATTGGAATCGTGAATGTTGTTAGACAATAACACTGAACTTGAGATACAAAGAACCAAACATCCAATAATCAAATTCAATGTTATGCTGCCCTTTTGATAAATCGAAAAGACTCAATGAATGATTGACTGTAAGGCTTGTGTTCACAGTTTTATCAAAAGACTATAATTTTTAAATAAAAGGTGTATTGAAAAGACCAAAGGGGCAGATTTTAAATATAAAAATTCACTGACGATGAGCTCTTCAGCCAGTGAATTAAAATGGAAGTTTTCATCCAGGAATTGTTATCAGAATTTACAGTGCGTGTCAAAAGTGAACCCAATGTCAGGCTCCTCGAAAGATATTTACAAAAATGAATTAATTTTCAAAAAGCCTGACTTTCAAGAATAGGATTAAATTTAATACCATTATAGATTTAATCAATTAATTGCTTCAAATGGTCGATATGTATCCAGTCGTTTACATTTGTGGGTTTATTGTATTTCCCCTTTACATTAAATGCAAGAAGAAGAAAATATTCCAACAAAGGGACTTTAGAATAATAAATAATAGGCTGCGTTAACTTACCTGTAATCTCATTATTCATTTATTCTGTGCCTCCTCATACATTCTTCCCAATTTAACTTCCAATCCTGAATGAATTACGAAATAAATATTTTAAAATATGGATATGCGATTGACATGGTACCAATAAATGGGACACTGATCTAATTTAGTTAAAAAATAAAATTAGTACACATTTTACCCCTGCGACAAAGATAAGCATTGCTCCCAAAATGTCAAGAGCAAGTCGAGTTCCGCCGGAAGAATACAGAATAAAGAGGTCGGCGGAACTCTTGACATTTTGTCCGCAATAAGCTTGGTCCTCGTCTAAGGGTAAAAATGCAAAGTCATGTTTTGTTTCCATATTAGTTGCAATGAGTGAATTGATTTTTCGAATAATAAATATTTTCAAATTCTAAGGGTGTATAGTATTGAATGGATGAATGCCTTCTGATTGTGTTGTAATAGCCATCTATGTATTCAAACAGAGTGAATCTTAATTGATCCAAATCATCAAATACAGTACCTCTAATGCATTCGCATTTGAGCCTTGAGAAAAATGATTCGGCAATTGCGTTGTCATAAACTTCGTTTTTGCGAGTCATACTTTGTCTATTTCCTTTAATGGCATTTTTGAAATCTTTACTAGAGTACTGCGTTCCTCGGTCAGAATGGACAATCACACTTAATTTATTTTGGATGCATTTCAGTTTTGCTTTATTGAAGGCTGAAATAACCAGTTCGCTTCTCATATGAGTCTGAACATCCCAGCCCACTACTTTATGCAAATAAGTATCAATCCAAGTTGAAAGATAGGCCCATTGGCCATTCTTTAAAGGAATGTAGGTAATGTCACCAACCCATACTTCATTTGGTTTTTGCGCCTTTCCAAAATCAAGAAGTAAATTGGGTGCAGGAAATTTGGTCCCGGTGGAATCAGTTGTTTTTGGAACAAAACTCTTTGGCTGGATTGCTTTCAAATTTTGTTCCTTCATACATTTGCGAATCAAATGGCGGCTAACATTTTTGAATATTTTACGGCTAATTCCATTTTAATTCTACGACTTCCATACCTATTCATATGAGAGTCAAATACGGATTTTATTCGGTCTCTTAATCCCAAATGTTTAGTGGGAGAATCCCTCCTGTGGATAAAATGATACAAAGTATTCCTTGGAATATTCATCATCTTGCAAAGCTTGTTAGTAGGATACACACCGCTTAGACTCTGGATAAATTCAGCTTTTGGTTTCATGTCTGCCGGCTGAAAATGTTCAAGGCTTTTTTTAAAATATCCCTTTCCATTTCAACATCCCTTAATTTCTTACGGAGCTGTTCAAGTTCAGTATAAGGATTATTTGTTCCTGGCTGGACGGAAGCATTCCTGGTAATCCTGATTTGACTACGCCAATTGTAAAGCATTTGCTTACTAACGCCAAGAGAATCAGCTAATTCGCTAGCGTTCCTCCCGGATTCGAGCAAATGAATGGCATTAAGCTTAAACTCGGTATCGTACCTCCTCCTCCGATTGTTTGTCTTTGATTGATCCATAACACAAATTTAAGTTAGATTTGTGTACCATTTTCTTGGACCACTTCACCAGTTTGATTTAATTCTTCAAGCACAATTTAATTAATATGATAACAATTATAAAAAATATTAAATTCTGATATTACACAAATTTTGCTGCCTAAGGCTTAGAAATGAAAATATACATTTTTGGGAGAAAAGTAATTCAAAGTGAGTGACAGGATAGAATTTGCTGAGATATTTTAATACATTTACTTGTTTTGAATATATGCAATTTTTGTGGAAAGCAATGGAAAGTATCAAAAGCTGATATCTAATGAAGTATTTATTTCACGACCAAGACTAGGGCTTTTATCATTTTAAAGCGAATTTGTCTGGAATTTCCCGAAAATCAATTACATGACTCCAAAGAAAAATTCCCGGCTCTATCGAAATTGATGCCGGGAATTTCTTTCAACTAATAAATTTATCTAATAAAACAGTTCTATCATCTATTTATTTTGATTAGTTTGAAATGTTTTATTTTTTGATTGATTTTAACTTTCAAAAAATAAAGACCAGGTGAGTATGCATTTCCAAAGTTGATCTGATTTTCATTTTTATTCATGACCATTTTTTCAACTTCTTTCCCATATTGATCGAAAACCTCCAACTGCGCATTTGAAGAATCAATATTGTCAAGGGTTAATTTGAAATCTTCAGAACTTGGGTTTGGAAAAACTCTGATATTGGAATCGAAATAGTCTAAAGTCTTGGAGGATATATTGGAGGAAATACAAATTCCTTCAAAATACAACTCCGTATTTGAGTTTAATAGATCCCCATTCAAACTATTCTCCACATAGACCATTAATTTACCTTCAATTCCACGATCTAAACATTGTCTTGCTAGAGCTTCCGGTAATGAAATCAAAGAATTAATTTCACACCATTCATTGGGTAAGCCTTCTAAAGGAATTTTAAGAATGGTATGATATCCGATGTATTCTTGAGAAAGGTTTGAAGCTTGAATTGTTTGCTTGCTTGGAACAAATGCAACCACCAACTTTGATCCAAGCTTTGACTCTGTGTCTGCAACTGGTTTAAATCGTATTTTTAGTTGCCGATTGTTTGTAGATAGACAAACATATTTAGATGTAACAAGCCTATCAGATCTATCTAGATTTCCTTTGATAAGGATGCTATTTCTTGGTTGATCTGACTGATTTTGAATCCATTTTGGATTTCCCTCAATAGCATTCCAAAGAAGAGAATCTGAAAGATCATCATTTAAATGATCTAAATCACCTAGAGTAATGCAATTCTCACCATTGGCAAATGATTGAGGTGATGGAGTGCATTGAATATCGAAAGTATATATTCTGCCACTCACTTCACAAATACTTCCATCGTCTTTTTTGCGAGTAACACTCATTCTAATCTTATATATGCCTGATACACCAAAATTATGACATATCAATTGATTACCTACACTTGTTGCGAAAAGTTGATTGCTAGGCAAAATATACCAGTTAATCATGTCGCATGCAGTAAGTTGGAGAGGCGAAAAGCAAGCAATGCATTTGTCTATGACAAGCACCTGGCTTAAACCCGCTTCCATGTCTTCAAAGAAATCAATATAATCGCAGGGACATTCTTCATCACAACCTTTCAAGCTAAGGTGGATTTTACATTCACACGGGATAGCATTATCACAATAACCAGTAAGGATCAAATCGTATTCTCCCCCTGCAGTAATGACTCCAGGAGGTATGATCAATCCGAATGCAGGATATGCCAATGTCGTTCCTGAGGCCACAATGGAGGAAGTATTCGAATTGACCAATATCCATTCAACAGTACTGATCTCACAATCACTTCTGCATAAAAGATTTCCGCTAAATGTCCAAAAACAGTTATCCGGTGGGCAGTCCAATCTTGCTGTATCCCCACAATCCACCATGGTCTTTTGGCTTTTATCCCAATAAAATGAAAGGCCATTAAAGCTTTCACAGTAGCAATCGTCCTCACATTCAACAGTTACAGTATCACACATTTCTAATGTCCAACAAGGTTTCTTTGTAGGATCTCCATTTGGATATTCGGACACAAGTACGCAGATAATGTAAATACCTGAATTTGTATAGGTATGTGACCAAGAACCCGTTGTTGGAGTTGGACTCAATGGTGGTGGAGGAGGATATTCACCAAAATCTGGTGCTGATTCAAAGTAATGGCAATCTCCAAGCTGCGGTGCTGAAATGCTTACATTGCAGCCATTTTGAGTGATTTGGAATCCTTGATTTACCAACGATTTGAAGGTTTGATAATTTTTCTTGTCACAACATTTTTTGCAATCAAGTGAAACCATGCGTCTGATTTTTACCTCATTACAAATTATACCATCATCATTATATTCTACCACATAAATTTCAATCAGGTAGCTCACACTGACATTGCTGTATTGATGCATGAACATCCCACCATTACCAAAAGGGCCATAATCTATGGTACCATCTTTCCAATTGATGTATTTAATTTCATAATGGCAATCATCTGGTAGGGGATCAATATTAATGATGGCTTTACAGTTAAATTTATCCTGAGTTATCGTGATTCCCTGATTTACTAATTTTTCAAAATCCACCCTATTTCCACAACAACTGTCACATGGAAGAATCATGAAAGGTTTTACACATGCACAGGTATCACAGCCACAAATTTTATCAATCGAAAAGTAGTATTCAACCCCAGGTGTAAAAATCGAATAAGGGATGCTGTTGATATTCCAATTGTTGTCTGTTGTTGCAAGGCCTATTGTACCAGAAAGAATGCTGTTGTTTTGCTGATCTGAAATATTCCAGGATACCTCTCTTTGACAAGAATCCGTGCAAAATATGTCACCTTGCAAATTAAATAATGTCGCACTTATAGGGCAAGGAATCTGCCAAGCTACAGGATCATTGCATGGGCTAAATAAATTGAATTCAGAATTGTAGGCATTGAGGGTACCATTTTCTTCACATGCACATGAATCAAGGATGGTGATGCAAACATCATCCACAATGATGAATGAGGTAGAGTCGCCATGATTAATAGCAGATCGATTCCATGGTGAGATCGCGAGATTGGAATACAATTGACTAGGTCTCCAATTAAAAGAATAAGTATTGTTTGAATAAGTAATAGGTGTTGGTGTAATTCCAATATTTTCACATTGTGATCCGCCACACAAATAATTAAAGATACCATTGAAGGCCATAAATCTGACTTGTCCGGGAATCAACTTGTTTGGATCTGGATGTTGACGCGCACAAAACTCAATCTGATAGAGGTATTTAGGATCAAATGAAAAAGTTTGAGCGATGGCTTCTCCAACTACTTGGTTGCCCCACATCAAAGCCGCTCCGGGTCTTCTACATCCAACAGCCGATGCCTGCGGAGTTCGAGATGCATTTACCCAATTGTTTACGTTACCACTGGTTCCAATGTTACCTGAAACAAATCCATCCTCAAATTCAGGGTTGAGCACTAAATTATTTTCACAGAATGACTCACAAAGCAATTGACCTTCTCTACTACAAACACGCGTCTCTTCCATAAGCAATGGATCTTCTGCATAGAAGTCAACCGAAATTTGAATATCAGTACCAACTGTGGAGGGTTGATAACAAAACTTCAAAATGGAGTTTAAGAATCCAGGAGGTATATTTCCTCCATTGTATTGAAGACAAACTTGATTGGGTGAAGGCGAAGAACAATAAGTCCATGATGGATCGTGCATGATGTCAAACATATAAGATCCAGTTATACTCACCTCAATATAAGTAAAATAATCAATTCCACACCTATTGTCTAAACTCAGGACCATACAGCAACTGTCTTCTACATTTTGTGGATCTAAGATCAATACAATATCTTCACAAGGGTCACAACAATGTTCAATATCAAAACAAGTTGTGTCAAAACCAAAACAATGACTACTATCGGAAAGTATAGCATCTGTTGCTATGCAAACCTGTTTTGTGGTCAAAATAGCTGTGTTGCTTTCCAATATTAAACATTGCGAGGACGATGTAGCTCCTGGAGCAAGATTCGGGATGAGATCTAATTGTATTGGATTGCTGTAACCAAAAGAACTGCATGAATGAAACCCAAATCCTGCGGAACTAGTGTGAATATTTATGTAATCAATGTCTTGAGTTCCCTGATTAACAACATTGAAATTCAAGATATACTCATTTGGATTTTGAGGATTGCATATTGCTGTCAAATTAATAATTTCAGCACAATCAATGGGAGGAATAGGTGTACAACGGGCTATGACCGTATCACGACAGACAATTTTTTTGCCCCCTGATTTGGTCATTTCATACCAGACGAATTCAATGAATTGACTATCTAATGCTCCAGGAATACCACTTAGACAGAATTTGAAAAAATCACTGGATATTCCTCCCGGAAGGCCTGGATCGCCTTCGATTGCTAAATTCTGACCCCCTCCAATAATTGATAATCCTGACAATGTATTTGCTTTTGAAAATGTCCATCCTGGTGTCAATATATTTATAGCAACACAAGGCAAAGTGAATCCAACATCATTAGAAAGTTGAATGGTGTAGCAACAGGAATCATCAATACTAATTGTTTCCATCATTGCAACTTCTATTTTGTCACAGCAACTGGAAGTATCAATGGATTCTGCACAATTGCAATAATATTTTCCAATGAATATATCTTCATCTACTGCAGAATAAGCAGTTCCAGTTAGTATCTTTGGAGCAGGATAAAGATTAGTGCTATTGGTCCTTCCAATAATGGAGAATCCCATATTTTGATCAGGCACAATAGACCATACATCATCTTTTCCATTTCCATCTACATGATGTGATTTTACAATTTCACAATCTTGATTTATAAATCCAAAGTACAAATTATGGAAACTGTACCCCTGCACTCCCTCAGTATTGTTGACATTTTTACCTCCGGCAAAATAAATATTTTTGTTTTGATCGACACTAATTTCAGTGATGGCAGTATGTGGATCCATTTCCCTTATACATTTTGCTATTCCCTGTTCATCATATCTTGCAATATAATAGGTCTGTGCAGGTCCAGAAATGTTCGTAAATAGTGGATTTCCTCCACGCGGATCAAAATTAAATTCATAAGGAAATCCATGGTATTTTTCAATAGAAACTGCGAAACCACCTGAATATGCCTCTATGTCACTACTGATACCATGATGCCAACCATTGGGTATTGCAATTCCAAGAATAGGAAAGGCCCAAAGAAAACTTCCGTTTTGACCAAATTTAGCGACAAATGCAGCAGCATTTACATCCGGTCCCCCTGATAAATCAGGATTATTGTCTTGATTAAAATCTACTGAGTTAGAGAAATGGCCGCAAACATACATGCTGTCAGTTAATGGATCAATACTGACTCCAAGAGGGTAAGCTCCTCCGGTATTGTTTGACAATGGAGTGAGTGATTTAACCCAATCTAAATGTCCATCTGAAGCTTTAAATTTGGCAAGATAAAAATCCTGATTTCCTTGATTGTTGATGGATGGAATTGCCATTCCAATCGGATCAAAATTTACAAGCCCAGTAAAAATTCCGGTTAGTACAGGGTTATTTCCTGCATCTAGATCCATATCGGATACAAGCGTCCTTTCATTGTCATTCCCAAAAGCCAATGCCCATTCCAATTCCGGAAGTGCACAAGAAGGCTTATCTTTATATTTTGCCAGGAATACATTGACACCTGTTCCCTTTCTATCAACAGTTTCAAACGATCCTAAACCATCGGGTAATTGGATGGATGGGCTGTTAAATATTCCAGTTAAGTAAAACCCATCTTGAAAATGTTTGATCACAAGTCCTTGATCAGATGCTGCTCCGGAAATCGTAAACTCGTAGCACAAGGAGAAATCAGGATTATATTTTATAACAAAGCAATCTGTATTTGCAGCGACAGCAGATACTTCAGAATTGGGTCCATTGTGATAATGACCGGTACAATATTGATTTCCGTTTAGATCTTCATCGATGTAAAAATCTGAAACATCGGCTAATGTTCCTCCTATGGAAGGAATGTAGGAATCTCCAAATAATTTGAAATATTTTAGTGCTATTTCCTCCTTAGTACAAGATCCACAATCAACGCAAATCGAAAAACAACTGTCTTTTTGAAAGCAAACCCTGCCGTCTATACAAGACTCTTCGAACCTAAGGCAGATTTCAAATTCACCGGATGTTGTATAACTATGCGATAGTTCGACGCTTCCAATTCCATTGTAGTATCCGCTCGTACTTCCATCTCCCCAATCAACCATCATTCTTTGCCACCATCCAATGCATTCATGTTCAATACAGATGGTGCACGAATCTCTAAGCACTTTCACAGGATTATTAATAACCGCCAAAAATGAATTATAATCAAAGCAGCAGCTGTCTATTGGACAGTTTCCAAAATCAATTTGGCTAATGACGGAGTGATGATCAATGACATCAATTTCATAATTAAGTGTAGTTGGAAAATTTTGAATATGTGAATATTTTTGTACTTCGCAAACGATATAATGTCCTATCGGAACATTTTGGAATTTGTAGAATCCATTTGCATCTGTTGTGACAGTTTGCACGATATGACCAGTCTCGTCTTTTAATTCAATGGTCCAATCCTTTCCAGGAGGATCAGTATCGTCCCTTTTACCATCACATTTTAGATCTAGATATTTTTGTCCTACAATAAAATTTGTCGCATTACAACATGTAGATTTAAGCAGCCCTACCCCAGTGATTATTCCTGCAATATTTAAACCCATGGCTACACTATGAAGATTTCTTAACTTGGCTTGCAAGCAATAGTTGCCGCCTGATAAGTAAAATGAGTGAGATGATTGGTGAGAAACAGTACCATCAAATGCAGATTTTAATACGCTTGGAATATCTAAAAGATTTGCGATGACAATTCCTGTTGCAGATTCAATAAGAGAAATTTCTAGCGCGTCATCAGCCAATGCTTGCAAATCTATGGTTACAAAACTTGAATCTTGACAAACACAAAAACAATTTTGAAAGACATAAGGTGTATCAGGAGCTTCGTTGTTGACATCCAAGCTTGAAAATGGGTAGGCAGAGATCCATTGAGATTGACCTGGGAAACCACTCCAAGCCGTATGCGGGGTAATAATATGAGCAGGAAATGGATAAGCTAAACCTGAAACTGGTGCATTCACCAATACCCATTGACTTGTTGCACTTCCTACTGGAAGCAAGCTACTTGAAAATGGATCAAATCCTGTACTAATATTCAACACATTGGTAGCACAGCTATCTTCGCAATGATCCTCACAAACAGGAATTTCAATACATAATTTGGTAAAATTTTCACATTCTAAACCAGATTGTATAAGTGTAGCATTAAAACAAAATTGGTGTAAGTCAGTGAGAACATTAATAGAATATATTTTAATCTTTAAGAGACCTGAACAACTGTCCTTGGATACTGGTGGAATTAATTCAATCTCAGTCGTAGGAGTTAATGAACCATCGGGCTGAATGAAAAATATATTTGGATCACAAGATTCAAGATGAAGCCCTTCTGCTAAATCCAACCCTGAATTTAAGATCATAAATTCCAATTCAAATTTATGCGTATTGAAAGAATCGCAAGTAATCAAAGGGTTTTTTATTTCAACACAACTATCTACTACAGCGCCACATGCTAATAACAGATTGGTATCACATGCTACAGTCGCCTCATCAGTTTGGTAAAATTTAATGGTAAAAAAATTAGACAACGTACTCGCAAGTATTGTTTCCGGGGGACAATCCAAGGTAATTGGAGTTAGTTGATCAACATTGGTTCCATTGCCCAATTCTCCAAAATAATTTTGTCCCCATATATGTAGATTTCCATCAGCATCTAAATACATGGAATGTGACCCTCCGATGGAATATTGGTTTGGGTCAGTAGAAGTTGAAAGTTGGGTTGGAGATAGTGCGTTTAATACGGTGGCATTGCCCACCTGTCCTCTAGTATTATTTCCCCAAAGCCATAAACTTTCATCATTTTGTTGCGAAATAAAGTGCTCTACACCTGACGATACTGATTCCCACGTATTTGTGGTCCCTACTTGAACCGGTATTATTCTGTTTGTGTAAGTGCCATCACCCAATTGACCATATTGATTTCTTCCCCAGGCCCATCGCGTACCATTGTCCCTAATTCCAATGGTAGATTCCCAACTTGCTGCAATATCCAACCATGTTGTACCTGGTTGTATTAATGTTGGAGTTGTTCTGGTTGTATTTGTACCATCACCCAATTGAAGAAAGTTGTTCCTTCCCCAAGCCCAAAGGGACCCATTGTTCTTTAAAGCCATGACATGGTAACCCATGGAACTTAATTTTTTCCAATCCATTGCACTTCCAATTGGAACAGGTTCTTTTCTAGTAGTATATGTGCCGTCTCCAATTTGACCATATTGATTATTTCCCCAGGCCCAAAGAGTTCCGTTGTTTTTAATCGCGTAAGAGGTATAGCCTCCTGCATGAATGTATTTCCAGTCTAAATCAGAACCTACTTGCGTTGGAACGTTCCTGTTAAAATTATCATTGAGCCCAAGTTGGCCTTCAAAATTGTATCCCCAAGACCACAGTGATCCATCATTTTTAAGCGCAAGGGCAAAATGATTTCCTCCAGATATTTCTTTCCAATCATTGTCAGTTCCTACTCGCATAGGAGTATTTTGATTGACGTTATTTCCAATACCCAACTGCCCACTTGAATTTTGGCCCCAGGCCCATAAACTTCCGTCGGTTTTGAGGCCTAAAGTATATCCACCTCCTCCTTCAATTTTAGTCCAACAACCAAGACTTTCTTTAACACTATCAATACAAAATTCAACTATGCCAGCATGATATCCAGCAGGAATTGCCGCAGCGGGATAGTCCAGACAAACAGATTGAGGTGTAGGCGGAATAGGAAAAAACCAAGGTGCAGAAGTGCTTGTGGAAATTAAACTTATTGTAGGATCAGTACATTCAATTTCAATTTTTCCGAAAAACGGAATATTGCAATTATTCGTTAAGTCTAGGGCAAAGCAACAAGAAGTGTCGTTTGAGATGTTTCTACCTGAGATATAAATTTCTTCGCATGGTGTGCAACAAGGTTCAAGTGGTAAGCATACTTTGTCAAGGATATTGCAATACATTCCATCTGCAATTAGACTAAGCTGAAAACAAAATTCAGTAATATCACTGATCGCTTCATCGGGTTTAACTATCAATTGAATAGTACTACTGCAACTGTCTGGTTTTAAAATATCAGTTAAATTTATATTCATGTTTTGCAGTGCAGATGAACCAAATCCAATTTCGTCCGTGCAAGATGTAAGACCTAATTGCGAAGCATATAACTGGCTTAAATTTTTTATTTGAAAACTTAAAATGTATTCACCATCATTTTCAGGATTGCATGCAATTTCTACATTCTTGAGCTCTAAACAACTGTCAGAAGATGCAGGTGGAGGGCAATAAAATTTTAATGTGTCCGTGCATACAACCACAGGTTTGTCAACAGCATCCAATTCATAATAATTGATCAATACACATTGTGGATAATGCGATGGATCTGTTACCCCTGACAAACAAAATTTGACAAGATCATCATAAGTACCTGGAGCCAATCCTTGTCTGCCAGGAGTATTTCTTGTGATTAAAAATTCTTGAGAACCTAATGGGAGTAAGGATAAATTCGGGTAGCTTATCATGGTAGAAGTAAAACCAACGCCAGGAGTTAGTATAACGGCCCCAACGGCATAAAGGGAGAGTCCTTTTAGATTAAAATCCAGTGTATAACAACATTGGTCAGCACTTGGAATTGAACCCGACTGGCAGGAATCTGCCATAAGATATGTCGTTACACCAGCTTCACGGGCCTCACAGGCATTATTATATAAAATACCATTGCATCCACATACCGGATTATATTCATTTGTGCAAGGATTACCTGTTATAATGCTTGGATCTATGCAGGCTTGATTTTGTGAAATTGTATCTGCCATGACCATGATGGAATCACATGGAAATCCCGATGATACATCTTCGTCGCATCCACATTTAAAAACCTCAATATCTCCCATCAGTCTTTTGGATTGTCCACCGAAAATTGTATTATTAATTAAATAGGCATCAATATGAGCGCTTGAATTTCCAACTGATGGAATTCCTGATGCTCCATAAACATTATGAATTGCATCCACGGTGGACCATACATCCACATCTGCGGTTGGCAAAGTTAAAGGTGGAGTGGATGCAAAACTGGCATAACCATAATCATTCCCGCCAGAACAATTACTTCCAGATGAGCCTTGAGGACCTACATGATAAGTTCTATCAAGATTCCAGCTGCCACTTGATTGTAGATATTGCATCAGCCTTGCTCTATGAGCGCCAGACTCATCCGGACAACACATGGATCTTTCAGATACCAGCATCTGACCATTACAACCAAATGATATATCCGAAACAGGATTGGAAATTAGACTTGTTAAACTAGCTATAGTGTGTACCTGGGTTAAAGTAATTTCCCTTCTTTCAATAGAAGAAAAGTTTGCATCATCATTTAAAGCAATAGACCAAATTTCATTGGAACCCAAGCCAGAATTGAAAACAGGATTGCATTGAATACAATTGTTTGGACTGCCTACTTCTCCACCATTTTGCATCCATCGGCCAAAATATAGTCGATTATCAATTGGATTCGCCGCAATTCCCCATATTAATTCTCCTGGTGGAGCTATATCATTGCCACTTGCATCACGGGTGAAAGGATCGTAAGAGTTATAATTAGAGCTTGAAGTAGGATTGCCATTATGCGCATCCAAATCAATTCTATAAATCTTTCCATCTTCCCAATTGGTGGCAAATATGAAGTTACGACCAGAAATTGATTTATAATAGCTAATATTACCTAATCCTTTTCCTAAATTGGGTAATCGGACATAAAGTTGGATAACTCCTGTAGAGGGATCAACTCGATATATCTCACCACCGGTATTCGAAGTATTCATCCCAAAATAATTAACGGGATAAATGATGGTGGACGCTAAATATACAAATGAAGCATGATCGATGGTCGTGCCAAAAATCTCACCCGTATTTAGAGCATTCCAATGTGGGAATTCGGTGGATTGAAAAGCAGGTGATGTGGGTCCGAGAATTTTATTATGACCTGTCTTATCTTTAATATTCAAAATTTTAAAAGTGTTTGCTGTGGGATTGTTTGAGACTCTGGTTCCGGAGTATTTTGTTATAATAGCTTCTCCGCAAAACGGATTTAATACAATAGCTGGTTCAACGCGAATAGTTTGCAAGCAGCTGGCTTTGTGTCCGCAATCATCTATAGCCTCCCATCTGCGTTCGATTGTAATAGATCCATCCGGCAAATTGATTTGACTATCTACATAAGTTATAGTAGGATTAAGATCTGACAAGTCTGTTGCTGTTGCATTGCCGGTATAAGTCGGATTTGAATTCACAATGGATTGGATGGTAATATCAACTGGACATTGAATGACCGGAGCTGAATTGTCAATTCTAATAATTGTTTGAATACAACTATTGGTATTTCCACACAAATCATTTACTGACCAAGTGCGTTTAACAATGGTGGTGCAAGGATTTGTTTTGTTTTCAGTATCTAGATAAGTTGGAACACTTACTCTTCCACAATTGTCTTGAGTTGATGGATTTCCAGTTTGGTTGGGATGAATGGATACTGAATAATTCTGTATTCGATCAGGTGGACAAGTTATACTTGGTGGGACCAAATCCTGTACCACATTATTGATACAAGTTGAACTTGAGCAATTGGCATCCGTCACGGTGACACAAACCCTAAAAACTCCACATGAACCATAGCTGTGGGAAGGATGGCTAAATGTGGATGTATTCATACTACTACCCGGTTCGCCAAAATCCCATTGATAAGTTGGATTTAAAGCAGAAGTACTTGCAGAAAATTCAAAGGACTTACATCCGCTTTGACTGGCCTGAATGCTTACATCACAGGATATTTTGCATATTTCAAACAGTTCGTGATCACTAAGCAATATTGTATTAAGTGAGTTTCTGGTACCACTGGTTCTTGGTACCACTGGCAGTGTTTGTGAGTTCGTACCCGGTGTAAATGGCGATACAGTCAGTGAGTTACTGCTGGTAAGACAATTCTCAAAATTCAGATTATCCACAGAAATAAATCCATCCTGTTGACCAAATCCATTGGTTACCGGTGTCCGACCATCTACATAGACATATTTATCCGTTGATTTTCTTGTTAAAAATCCTTTTAAGAATAAATTTTCACCATTGTCCAGGAACTTATTCCATTGAACGTTGAGCTGATTTTGTCCAACAGTTATTTTGCTGATAATTGATCTTCTTCTATTTCTAGCAATCCCAGTTCCAACTAATAAATACTCTGAATTTGAAATTCGGACTATTTGATCAATACTTTCTAATTCATTAAACCGAAAACTACCATTAACAGTTTGGAAAAAACCTCTTGAGTTGTATATTCCGCAGGAAATATTTTCATACATTTCAAACCCTGTTGAAATGGATTTTACGTCCAGATAGGAGGAAGGTATATCATAATAGCTTACAGAATTATTGATAAAATTGAGGTTTTGGTCCAGACGAACAAACGCTGCTTTGTCACCATAATAACCAGACATTGTAAGTTGTGCGGGAAAAGGAATTTGACTTACAGCCAATGAAAAATTTTGATTCAAAGTTTCTGAACCAATGGTTTTTCGCTGACTTAGAATTCCTTCCGTATTCATTTTACTCACTGCAGTGTATTCTATTCCACCGTACCTTTCTACAGAGATCAGGACAAATGGGTTATTTGGATCTGAGCCAAATTCGACAATCTGATTGATCCTTTCATCGGCGGTATGATCATAGGGGTGTATATATGAAAATATGCCATCGAGATTACATTTGCCGATCAGTTGATCGGAGCCGGATCCATAAGTGCCTGTATACCCAACCAAATAAATGGATTCACCGAAAAATATGAAATTGTTCCATTCCCCTTGCTGAGGCACCATTACATTAAACAAAAGGCTGCCCTGCTCCGAAATCCTAGTCAATGTCGGATTGCTGTTGGACCTACCCAATAGGAAATAGTCTCCGCTGCTGTGGACAAAACACTTCGAGAAACTTTGGTTCAATGTTTTACCCCAGTAATATTTAAAGTATTCATTACTCGCGTCCTTTGGAATGCTGGGAGTATCATTCAAATAAGGACATTGGTATTTGCATTGATACTCAAGACCGCTTGCTTTAGATATCAAAACAAGGGTCATGATAAGAATAGAATAATGTAGTTTTAGCAGCTTTTTCATTGGTTTGGTTTTTTAATGTAAATAATTTTTAATAGCCTGTTTTAATTCGTTTTATTGGAATTTTCTATTGGACTCAAAAATAAATTGAAGCTTATGCTCAGGCCAATTAGTCTTCCCGAGCTTTGATTTTTCCTTCCCTGATGTAAATAATTCATTCATATTAAAATTGCTCTGACTGTAACTTTTGACAATGTCGTATATACAATACAATGTACCGGAGTTGGCAATGTGTTACCCTTTGCATAAAATATTTTAATATGATTGATTGAAGAAAATTGGAGAGTGCTGATCTATGCCAATTATTTTGGAAGGAACAAAGTGTAGAGTGAGAACTCTAGTTCTTCTTTGCGTTTTTGGGCCAGTGGAATTTTGTGCCCGGATTTGAGAATGAGAACTGAACCCTCCTTTTTAGAATATTCCTTGATCATATGCAGGTTGACCAGGTATGAATTATGACTTCGGAAAAACACCTCATGGTTGATCAACTCCTGGATTTTAGAAAGTGGCCTAGCACATAGGAAAGGCTCTTCTCCTAGTAAGTAAATTTTAGAATAAGCCCTTTCAGCCTTTATAAAAATAATTTCTTGAAAAGAGAAAAGTTGAAATCCGTTGGTGTCCTTAAGTAAGAGTTTTAAAGCTTGATATGGCTTTGCATCGCGGTTTGACATTCGGTATAGGTTTTAAAACTAAAATCCAACCGGATGATCTGCTATTTAATATAGATCATCTTGTGGATTTATCTTTTTGATACCTGTAGAATGTTTAAATAATGAAAGAATGTTACCTTGTCAAGTTGAAAATATCCATAAAATATTCGAAATCATTTAAAATTTAATAATCATTATAACAGCCACATTTACAATTCCCCATTATTAAAGAACCATCCCGAGCTCGCTGAGGATTAAATTTCGAAATATTATACACTTGTCCATTAAAGGAAGATGTAGGTAACTGAGGGAGTAAATCAGTATCTGATAATAAACTTAAATTTGTTTCAGGCTTGACAGCCACACAGAAACTAACAGAAGCAATAGAACCCTCTTTACTTAATGGATTTAGTCCCTTTTTGCATTTTTTACCAACACCAATGAAGGAGAATTTAATATTATCTATTACTTTGCTCAATTTTAGATAAGAGTAGGAAGTTGGTGCAACAGCAATGTCTAAACCACATCCTCCGCATGTTCCATATCTCCAAGCCCCAACCGTCAAAGTAGAAGGGTCGACACAATATGGTAGTTTCATTTTTAATGAGATATTTCCTACAGAAGAAGCTCCATCATTCTGAACTTGCACATAATATTGAATTACATATTTTCCATCTCGATTGGATATACATCTAATTTCAATGAAATTAGGATCATGATAGGGTAGTAATAAGTCTTCAAATTCTTGAACTATTCTATCTCCGCAGAAGAGTTCACTTTTAATTGTACTACCATTATAGTCATTTGGATAGTCATATTTTACTCTTAAATTGATAAATTCATTTTCAAAAGTTATATTTGGAATACCAATTACTGGAGTATATATAACAGAGGGTGAATTAAACGAAATGCTATAGGAACTTCCATTTTGAAATACTGGACTACCAGTAAAAATGTCATCATTCACTTTTAGTTTTAACTCATCGTCACATTTCTCTTTTATTTCTTTTGGAATAATAATTGTATAATCTTTTCCCCTAACAAGGCTATGATTTGTAGTTACTTGGTTTGAAGCTGGAGGGAAAGGTGAAATTGGAGTAAAACTTCCTGTTAGAGTATTAGGACTTAAAGATACATAGTTTGGATTGTCATCATCTTCATAAATATTTGTCAAATATAAATATTTTATGAATGTAATATCTTGAAACGGGATTGGATTTATCTGCATTGCTGATATGCCATTTCCCCCAAAAAGTAATGGGTTCGGATACGTCCTTGAATTATAATAATTCCCATTATTATAAATTATGAAAAAATCATTGCGTGCAACTCTACCTGGGGGGTTAACAGGAGTTGTAATGCCAGTAAAATTAATAGAGTTATCTCCGGAGGTAAATGTGGGATCACTATAGATACTATATTGATTTTTAAATTTTCCATTCTTTATCAACCATTGTTTATCATCAGTTTGGCATACTAAATTAAACGTTAGAAGTATAAATAGTACAATCAAATTTAATTGACAAATTGTTTTCATAAGTTTTCGTTTTAATTAATTTTAATTTTTGTTTTGTATCTTACTATAATTAATGCCGAGATTAGAATTAATGTTACCCCAATGACTAATGTAAACCATGAAACATGATCATCTCCAAAACTCAGCACCAACTCCGAATCACCCGTTAGCACAAATCCCGCCCAAAAATGCGGGTGTCGCCATTCAAAGGACGCGTTTTGTAGATAATTCAATTTGGCGTTGGCTAAAGCCGTCCCAACGGTTTGTCCGGACTTGAGATTTCTGTAAAAGTCTATCATGATTTGACTCGTAGATTGGTCATTGACCGTCCAGATGCTATGGACCACCGAAGAAGTACCGGATTCAGTAAAGGCTTTGGCAATACTTCGGTTGGCGTCTCCAGCAATCCATTTTCCAAGTCCTGTTTCACAGGCACTGAGAACACTAAGATCCGAATGATGGTGCATCATGGCGATGTCTTCATAAAAAAGTTGATCCATTTCTAAGGCCAGATTGGTATTTTCTGAACTCATCACTGTATGTCCAGCAAAATGGAAGATTCTACATTTTTTTAGGGCTGTAATCAATTGATCTTTTGTTATTGATTCTGATCCATTTGGGAAGACATCCAATTCTTTATGTATTTCCTCACATTCTTCCTGAGCATGTTTAAGATGATAGATCGATCCTCTTTCTACAGAGCTGATTGGATTTTCAGGATATTGCGGAGCAAGTATCAGGATTTCATTGGATTTAATTTTCCTTCTGCTTTTGCCTTTACCTTTGGGATAAATTCTGGAAAATCGATAGGAAATCTGATGTTGTTCTATTAATAATTTCTGATTGTTTGCGACAAAAGCTTCAAAAGGTAAATTGTGTAGTGTACCATCTGGGATTATGGTCAATTTTTTTGGTCCGTCTGTCGGCATGTCTGACCAGAAAAATTGATATAATTCATTCCATACCATTTTATTATGATTATCCTTTTGGGAAATAACGAGGTTCATGGTGTGGTACAATTTATCCATCTGTTCTTTTGCTCCCAATACCACAAAGTTTTTTAAACCATTCAGCTCACTGTATCTAAATATATATCGGGAGCTAACAAAAAATTCAAGATAATTTGTAGCAGTATCCTTATCAAAAATATCATAGAATTTTTGATTTAATATTTTTTCTAGTTTAAGACGCAGTCCAGTAATACTAGCCGATTTATCATCATTGTTGATTCGTTCTTTCCATCGGCGTATTTGGCTGATGGTTTTATCAACTTCCATTCTTTCACTCTCAGAAAGCTCTTCAAAACGTGCATTGGTATTCCACCGATCATGGATTAGCTGACTCTTGGAATAATCCAGAAGATCTCTCAAATATCCCAATAATTCAGTATCATTTTGGATCTTTTGAAATTCAGCACACCAATCAAAAGTCCTCTCAATATAATGTCTGAGTTGTTGAAGAGAAAGTATCTTTGATTCTTCACCCAATATATCTTCAATGGTACTCTTAGAAAGATATCCTATCAATATTACAGATTGAATGGCCTTCTTTAAATTGCGAATGTCATTTGATTTTTGAAATCGAACATACTCGATTTGGCTTTTCAGATCAAATAATTCAACCAATGTGTTTTCGCGATAAAGTATTTTTATATCGGGTAATTCAGGATTATTTTCTGTGGAGGGCAATAAAAGTTGAATTCCCAATTGGTAGAAATGATTAGCTGAATCAGGCCCAAATGCCCATAAAGCAGCCAGACCTAATTTGCAGTACAGTTTGGACTTTTCACGAACTTCGGTGTTGGAGACCTTCAGTAAATTTTGAATGGACTCTTGATAAATCTGATATGCTTTTACATATTGATTTGACTTTAAATAGTAATCTGCCTTTAGACCATTCACTTCTACTAAATAGAGTTCATAATTTTTTTCCAGTTTTATTTTGGGAAGTAAATTTTCGACTTGATAGAAAAACATGTCGAAAGCCTTCACAGAATCCTGAAGTAATAAATTCTTTGCTAAATCAAAGGTGTTGATAAATTCTCCATAACCATATTTAATATTCTGAGAATGTTTTATTCCGTGCAGAAAAATAGAATCAGACTGTTGCCAGTCAAGTTTGGTCCTGTAAAGTTTACCCAAATTACTATATACGCGACTTAATTTTTCTTCTTCCTGACATTCAATCAAATACTTGACAACTTTCCAGCCATAGTATTCAGCTTTCTCAAAATTATCAAGACGCGTAGCAATTGTGAGCAGGGGATTTTCTATGTACCAGCCATAATCATCCAATTGTTTTGGATCCTCCAAAAGCCAGTGAGCGCGTTCGTATATTTCAAAAGCACTGTAAAAATCTTGGGCTTTTCTATAGTTATTCGCTAAGCCCTGATAAGCCATTCTGAGTGACTTCCTGTCCTTTGGATGTTGCAGTTTTTCTGCTCTTATGAACCACCATTTTAATGAATCCAACTGGTCAAGCCAAAGACTGGTGTCTGAGTGGTTAATTCGGTTTTGTGTCTTTTTCAACTCATTAATGTATTCTTCGGTACACCGATTTCCCCAGAGATTATCCAAATTGGCAAAACAAGGTCCTACATTTTGTCCAAGTAAAATGGGAGAAAGAAGAAAACAAAGAAAGAAGGACAGTACGCCCAACCGTATTTTACAAAGGACTGAAAAACAACTGACAAACCAAGTTGAAACACTCGAATGCAGCATTGGGTTGCTTGTTTTAAAAATGGGTTTTGCGCTTAAAGATATTGCTTTTATTTTGTTTATAGGAAAATTCTTATATAAACATATCTTTGTCTCCGGGTAACATAAGTTGCAGCCAAACACATATTCTGTATTGGACATACATCAAATTTACCGGCACATTAGGGGTTCTGTAGCAGATCGGGAAAGAGCCATTACCTGGCTTTATCAAAACAAATCTCTTCAGGCAAGTGTAGCCTCTGTCGTGAAAAGAGGTGGTGGAACATCTGAGGAAGCCAAATTGATTTACCACGAGGTGATTGTCCAATTTGTCCAAACGGTTTTCTCCAGATCAGATTTTAAAATAGAGTCAGATCTAACCGCTTATATGTTAGGGGTGGCAAGGTTTGTTTGGTTCAAAGAAGCAAAATCTAAAATCCGGAAAAATTTTGAGTCAATTGAACACCATGATCTAACTTTAAATTCTTCTACTAATATTGAAAGCGATTTAATTGGTGAAGAAAAAATTAAAATGTTAGAATCAATATTGACAAAACTCGGAACCAAATGTAAAGAAGTACTGATGTATTGGTCACATGGATATAGCATGCAGGAGATTAGTCTCCTCCTAGGCTATAAGTCAGAAGGAATGGTTCGAAAAAAGAAGTGTTTGTGCATTGCAGAACTTTCATCTTTTATTAAGAGTCACCCTCATTTGTTAGAAACTCTCAAAATATGAAAGAAGATTTACAATTAGCATTGGATTATTTGGACAATGTCCTCAGTCAAGAAGATAGACTTGCCTTTGAAAATCGTCTGAGCACCGAACAAGAACTACGTTTACTTTTAGAAGATATAGAAAAATCCAAGCAACTATCCAGATATTTAATTGAGATTGAAACCAGGAATGTGTTGAATGCAATCCAAAAACAAAGGTCCAACACAAAATGGATGTATTGGTTGGCTGCTGCAAGTGTCGCTCTATTGATCTGCGTTCCTTTTTACTTAAAACATCAACCTAATATTGAGCCATCCAAACAGGAGCTATTTGCTCTGATGGTAGATCCCGCTCCTATGCAATTGAGGTCAGATAGCCTACTGATTGATGATTTGTCTGAGGCTATGCAGCACTATCAAAACAAGCATTACAATGTCGTTATATCTCGGCTCGAAAAATTGTCTGTGGATTCAATCTACTTTTTACAGTACCAAAGGTATCTGGCTCACGCTTATTTAAGGACGGAAAATTGGAAAAAGAGTGATAGCATATTTAGTATTCTATCTAATAATTCAGTTCTAGAAATTTCAATGGAGGCCATATACCATCGATGTATTGTTGCTATAGCAATTAAAGATAAAACAAAGGCAAACGAACTTTTTCAAATTATTCAAGCATCTTCTCTAATTTCAAATTCAAATAAACAAGGACTGGGAAAGTTGATCGGTGAAATTTAGGGTACTCATCGAAATTATATCGTATATTCGTCAAATTAGGCCAGCCTGGTTGCACCCAATACAACCTGTGAGATGAATCTTTGCACCAGTCTATTGATGCTATCAGATTTTGCTTTAATAGGTATCACCTCACATAATTTCCAAAAACCAATAATTTAGGTTTGTATAATGGATTCTATTATCGACGCCATTATCCTCAGTCTCCTAAATTTCATTTTTCCAAGCTCAGCTTTTAAAATTTCCAGGCAGGCATTACCTTTGCTTGAAATTGTCATATCCATAGATGGTAGAAATAAAACCCTTCACCCAATGCACTTATTTATTGATCAATCTTATTTTGCAATAATCTAATCCTATGAAATTGAATGTATATTTTTCAAAAAGTCTTTTACGTATTATTTTAAGCATGATTTCGATTTACGTACCTGATGTCATTGTACTTGGCCAGGATATCACTTTTGAAAAACGCCTCTTATTCGATTTAAGTGAATCGAAGCGGTCGGTGATTCGTGTCAAACCTGATCTATTTATTGTTTTAACTTCAGAATCAAGACATCTATCCCCTTACTTTTATTTAAGTTGGTATAACGATCAATTTGATACAATCCGACGCATACAATATGAATGGGAAAGATTTCAGGCCAATAGAATGGCATTACTTCCCAATAGTGATATTGCGATCATCGGTACAATTCATACAGAAAATACCACAAAGCTCGCTGATTATGGTGTGGTGTATTTGACAAAGAAAGGTGAGGTTAGATGGAAAAAAACCTATGGAGGATCCGGTATTGACTCAGGTGAAAAAATATTATCTCTGGATGGAAAAATATTGATTGGAGGCAGTTCAGATTCAAACAAAAGCGGAGACAAGTCAGAAAATAGCAGAGGAAGATTTGATTATTGGTTTTTGACATTGGATTTGGATGGTAACAAAATATCTGATAAAACCATCGGCGGAAATCACGACGATAGGCTAAGGTTCATGTTACCTCTAAAAAATAACAAATTCAAAATGGTTGGAAACTCGATCTCAGTTATCTCAGGTGAGAAACGAGTGGCCCAAAAAGGAATGGGCGATGTCTGGGCTTTTACCATGGACACAAGCTGGAATATCACAAACCAAATCGCACTTGGAAATGAGTTTGAAAATAATCCCAGCAATGGCATCCTGGAGGAAAATAAAAGTTCAATGGTGCTGACCTACGACAAATACGAGTCCAATTCCAAAAATTTATAGATCACCCTTTCCAGAATAGACACAAATGGACAAACGATTAAATCAAAGATCTTTAAAACTGATATGTCTGATGCAGCATCCAATCTGATTAAAACTTGCGATGGAGGCTATATAATTACTGCTTCGAGCAGTTCCGGTAAATTTGGAGACAAATCTGAAGGCGGATATGGGGGTAGAGATATTTGGATCATTCGCCTGGACAGAGATTGGAACATACTGTGGGATAAAACCATAGGAGGAATAGTCACCGAATCATCGCCACTTTTATTTAAAATAAATAAACGCGAGTACTTCCTGGTATTCAGTTCGCAGTCTCCCCATTCGGGAAATTTGTCCCAGGAAAATCCTGATTACAAAATTAGCCCCTATGTGATCAAAATCACTGATAAATCCATTCCTAAAAATTGGTTTCAGGCATGGCGAAAAGGATGCAGCATATGCGAGTCCATTGATGAATTCATTGAAATGGAAAACTTGCTCAATCAAGTTACAGAAATTAGTGAATTATTTCCTGAGTGAAATAATTAATACCACAAAGATATGAAGCCATGACATGGTACCAATAAATGGGACACTGATCTAATTTAGTTAAAAAATAAAATTAGTACACATTTTACCCCTGCGACAAAGATAAGCATTGCTCCCAAAATGTCAAGAGCAAGTCGAGTTCCGCCGGAAGAATACAGAATAAAGAGGTCGGCGGAACTCTTGACATTTTGTCCGCAATAAGCTTGGTCCTCGTCTAAGGGTAAAAATGCAAAGTCATGTTTTGTTTCCATATTAGTTGCAATGAGTGAATTGATTTTTCGAATAATAAATATTTTCAAATTCTAAGGGTGTATAGTATTGAATGGATGAATGCCTTCTGATTGTGTTGTAATAGCCATCTATGTATTCAAACAGAGTGAATCTTAATTGATCCAAATCATCAAATACAGTACCTCTAATGCATTCGCATTTGAGCCTTGAGAAAAATGATTCGGCAATTGCGTTGTCATAAACTTCGTTTTTGCGAGTCATACTTTGTCTATTTCCTTTAATGGCATTTTTGAAATCTTTACTAGAGTACTGCGTTCCTCGGTCAGAATGGACAATCACACTTAATTTATTTTGGATGCATTTCAGTTTTGCTTTATTGAAGGCTGAAATAACCAGTTCGCTTCTCATATGAGTCTGAACATCCCAGCCCACTACTTTATGCAAATAAGTATCAATCCAAGTTGAAAGATAGGCCCATTGGCCATTCTTTAAAGGAATGTAGGTAATGTCACCAACCCATACTTCATTTGGTTTTTGCGCCTTTCCAAAATCAAGAAGTAAATTGGGTGCAGGAAATTTGGTCCCGGTGGAATCAGTTGTTTTTGGAACAAAACTCTTTGGCTGGATTGCTTTCAAATTTTGTTCCTTCATACATTTGCGAATCAAATGGCGGCTAACATTTTTTGAATATTTTACGGCTAATTCCATTTTAATTCTACGACTTCCATACCTATTCATATGAGAGTCAAATACGGATTTTATTCGGTCTCTTAATCCCAAATGTTTAGTGGGAGAATCCCTCCTGTGGATAAAATGATACAAAGTATTCCTTGGAATATTCATCATCTTGCAAAGCTTGTTAGTAGGATACACACCGCTTAGACTCTGGATAAATTCAGCTTTTGGTTTCATGTCTGCCGGCTGAAAATGTTCAAGGCTTTTTTTAAAATATCCCTTTCCATTTCAACATCCCTTAATTTCTTACGGAGCTGTTCAAGTTCAGTATAAGGATTATTTGTTCCTGGCTGGACGGAAGCATTCCTGGTAATCCTGATTTGACTACGCCAATTGTAAAGCATTTGCTTACTAACGCCAAGAGAATCAGCTAATTCGCTAGCGTTCCTCCCGGATTCGAGCAAATGAATGGCATTAAGCTTAAACTCGGTATCGTACCTCCTCCTCCGATTGTTTGTCTTTGATTGATCCATAACACAAATTTAAGTTAGATTTGTGTACCATTTTCTTGGACCACTTCACCAATTAATATTGATGACTTCATTTATTTTAGTATTTTTTTTTAAGGATGAAATCTATAATAATACTAAGTGTAATTATAGAATAGTCCAGAGCCATTTTAGAATTTTACAATGCTTAATGCCGCTAAACTATTTTCCAATTTATCGGAATATTTATTTTACCATATTGGGATAAAATATGGGATACGTCTAAAAATTGATAAATATATTCAGTGATTTGTTCAGAATATTTGGGTTTATTGGTAAATAAAAAAAATCTCTATTTAGGCATTAAGTTGTAGATTATATGGAAAATAATTTGAAACTCAATAAACTAAATAGCATATAAATAATCAGATTAGATTCTTTTCGTTTTTACCATGTTCTTTATAACCATAATTTATTCCAAAATTATTTCAAAGAGAGAATTGAGCTGATTACCTTTGGAAGTTAAATTGCCCTTTGTATGAATTTTGTACGGACTCTAAAATCGACCATTGTTTTAAAATATCAAAAAAGCCAAAGACTGTTGAAAGTAGTTTTGGCCTCGATTTTCTTTTCTCAACTGGCTTTCTATTGGCCCGGCCCTATCGATAAACCCATTTTGTTTGTATCCCGCCAAATACCTTGTTGTGGTTCCGTCTATATGAAAGACGCAAAAGCATTACCCGGTATTGGAAATTTTTCTAAATACCAACTCGCGGCACCCGGATTTTTGTGTATTCTGCAACCCAATGGAGATATTGACACCTTGGTCAATGGTGGAAATCCAACGGACCATAGTTTGCACTTAATTGATATCAGTTCTCCAAAAATTTCTTACGATGCTAAAAAAGTAGTTTTTGCAGGATTGGAAAACGGCAACTACAGGGAAGGAAGTCTTTCTACCAAAAATGCCTGGAGGATCTATGTGATCAATATGGATGGATCAGGATTGCGACAGATTACTTTTGACGAAATCCCATTGGATTTAAGTCAGTTTAACCCCTTGGCTACTGGTGTTTTAACTGGAGTAGATGACACCCATCCTGTTTGGCTGCCGGATGGTCGAATATGTTTCAGCAGTACAAGGTTTAGAGACATTGCCATGTATAATCTGACCAGAACGACCAATCTTTATGTGGTAGATGAAGATGGAAAATACTTACACAGAATTACCACTGAGAAAAATGGAGCTGACAAGCCAGAGATTGATCCTTTAACTGGTAAAATAGTCTATTCCCGTTGGTGGAGAAATTTTTATTGGCCTTATGATTCTATCCATCAGCAAGCACATCCTGAATATAAAGAAGGTTGGTTGTATAAAGATGGCATGACCAGCGATTTGAATGCTGTGATTGATGGACAAATGTTCATGTTTAACAACAACGCTTTTGCATTGACTGAATTGAATCCAGATGGTACCGGATTAAAATTATTTTCAGGGCACTATCGCGAAATTTCTTCTAACAGTGTGTATGGAGGCAGTTTTGATCAGGATGGCAATTTTATTGGCAATTGGTTTCCCATTGAGCACCAGACTGAATCTTCAGGTTTTGGTGGTATCCGAAAATATTTCAGAGGTTCAGGAATAAGCCCAGTTTCTCTGGCCGGAACGACTACTTATGGAAATTTGGATTACTATATCAAGGATCCTCCATCGTATGGTATTTTTAAAGGCTATTATGCGGCTGAACCCTCTGTTGGATCAGACGGAAGCATTCTTTTTTCGCTGTCGAAAGATCCGGGACAAGACTACGGAATTTACAAAATGAATTCCGATGGTACCTCCAAAACTTTGATTTATGACCACCAGGGCACCACGGAACTACACGCCCAATGGGTTGAAGCAAGGCCTTTGCCTCCAGTAATTCCGGATCAGATCAAAGATCAGGCATCGATTCTTCCACCAAAGGATATAAATGATCTGAGAAAAGATGGCAGTTTTGAATTTGATTGTAGAAATATTTTTTACAATTCTCCGGTGGACGATGGCATCATTGCTGCACCGGCAATCGGAGGCCTTTCAACGGTTCGTTTTTTTGCTTCTCCATTGACAAAAGAACAATTTGGCAGTTTGGAAATGCTCAATTTTCCAATCCTATACAATGAAATTGCGGTGGATGATTTTGGCCGTGTTTTGGAAGTGGATGCACCTGCCAATGTCGCTCTGTTTGAACAAGGGAGAACTTCTCAGTCATTGGGGTACAAAGTAAGCAGAACTGGAGGTGGAATAATGGATGGCGCAGCCCATGTTACAGGTTTTAATTTTGGAAAGCCTGGTCAGAGGGTGAGTTGCGTGGGCTGCCATGCCGGTCATAGTCTGATCCCTGTGCCCGACAATCCGGAGGATTTGTTTTTTCACAATGTTGCCCCGGGAGCAAAGGTCATGGCTTCCTCTTCGATGAATGCTCCGGGATTTCTGATTGATAAGAAAAATAAACATGCCAGACACCATTGGTTTACACCCGAAGGTGTGCAACCACAAGGCCAATGGGTCAAAATGCATTGGCTAATGCCATTCTATGTTAAAGAGATTGTACTGCATAATATTCCAGATACCAGCAGAGCCCAAGTGCTAAATTGTACCATAGAATTGTTTGAAGATTCTGCCTACAACAAGTTGGTTAAGACCATACCCACTGTCAATCCAATTTCAGGAGGGGGCACTGGTTTTGCGATGAATGAAAATTTAAAAATTCAATCCCTGAAAATTACATTCAATGAAGTAAAAGGCGGTATTTATCATTGGAACGCGGCGACCCTTGGCGAGATAGAGGTGATTGGCAGTATGGTACATCCTGATCGCTTTGTCGATGTAATTGATTGCAAAGGGAAAGCTTACGGCTTGCATCGTATTGATTCTTGCGGGCAATGTTTGTTGCCAAATGATCATAGATGGAATGATTGTTTGACCCATGTGGTGGTTAAAAAACAAGATAGGATCACAATGAAATTGAATCTTGTTCCAAATCCTGCAGATCAAAGAGTTTCAATATTCATCCATCATGATCAGATTCCAGGACCCACTTATTTCATACACCTGAGCAGCGGCATAAAATTCCGTATGTTTCCAGAATGTCATCGTGGAGTATGTTCAATTATTGTAAGTGAGCTGCCTTCCGGAGTCTATGTGGTTGAGATGCCATTGGATGGGCATTTCAAGAGGAGTAGGTTTATAAAATTATAGTACCAGAAAACAAAAACAAGGTAATTATTATAAGGAAATATAAGATTTGATGGATCTATATTATTGGTTCTTCTACACATAAAAAGCAGTTTCGATTTTGACAACAAGTCAAAATCAAAACTGCTATCCAAGCGTGTGATCATTAAGAGGGGTTCTCAGCGTGTTACCAAACCAGCTCTCATACATGCGATTCATTTAAGGTGCCCTCAAAATGTTACCAAACCTGTTCTCATGGTGTAGCGTGTTCATTTCAGTGACTACTACCAAGTACTTTTCGAAAATATTAGCGGGCTTTCAAGATTGATTAGGGTGCTCTCAAGGCCTTACTAAAATCTGTTCTCAAAGTAGTGTGTTCAAAAATCAAACAAGCAATCTGGATTCTAAACTCAATTCGGCTGTTTTTTTTAAGCCGCCGTGCTCTTTAGCGTCGGTATTACAAAGATGGGGTGGGAAGGCAGCGAATTGGGTTTAATTGGTACACAAAATTTAATTTTACAGGGCAATTATTGCAATAAATTGATTTTTATTCAACTAAAAGTTTAATTTTGTGTGAATAATTAAACTGCAGATTTATTTTTATTCAATCATGCCATGAAAGAAAATATAAGTTGGGAACAATTTCAGCTCAGGCTGCTGGGCAATATAAAGTCTCAGGTAGGCGATCACAATTTTGCCAAATGGCTTTCTGAAGCTTTGGACATTTCAATCACTGCGGCATATAAAAAAATCAATGCTCAAAATAAATTGACCGTCTCGGATTTAATGGATCTTACCTCCAAGGTGCAATTTTCTTTGGACCAGGCAATGGCAAGCAAATTATCCCCGATACCATTTATGAGCGATGCAATCAGAAGAACGCCGGAACATCCAGCAGAATATTTTCAAAATCTGGCCAACCACTTACAGTTTTTGAAAGAACTTAAGGATCTTAAGTACATGTTTTTGGCAAATGAGGTCCCCATTTTTCATTTTATGTGCTTTCCCGAGCTAATTTATTTCAAGTTGTTCGTATGGAATTATACAGTCTGGCAAAAGGACTTTGGCACAAAAGGACTCAAATACGATCCTGAGCCCTTTCGAAGAGACCAGGGATTAAGCGATGCCATATTAAACTGCAAGTCGATTTACTATACCTTTCCGGGTATCGAGATTTGGAACAATCGCATGTTTGATCTTATCTTGGACCAAATCAAATATTTTGTTCACCTCAGATCTTTCAGATCCAAGAACGACATCACCGCTTTGTTGGATGAGTTGTTCAAACTCTGGAAGCATCTTGAAAACATGGCAGAATCAGCCACCAAACCGAATCAGGCCGATCCGTCGAAAAGTCCTTCTATCAGAATCTACAACAATGATTTGATTTCAAGCAGTGAAACCATTTTGGTCAACTCCAGTCTGGTAAATTTACTTTTTCTTTCAGTTGATTATCCCAATATTATCAGAACCCATGACAAAAGGATGATTGACCATGCCAGAAATTGGCTTAACCAAACTTTGAAGCATTGCAATCTAATCAGCGGTGAGGGGGAGCGGGAGCGACAGGAGGTCCTTCAGATTTACAGGATTCACTTTGAAAAAGCGGAGGAAGAAATCCAGGCTTTGATGAAATACAAATCCTATTCATAGCATTTTCAGGGTAATTTTCTTTTTTCGAAATTTTTTGCACTTTGCTTTCAAAGTCTTACTTTTGTCATAACAAATGATCAGCCATGAAAAAAGGAACCATTGTCTTATTATTTAGTTGTTTATCTGTGTTTTGCAAGGCTCAACTGATTTATTCAGACCTCTATTCAAGCCAATCGATAGGCAATCTAAGTACGATCCTGATCAGTGGGGATGAAAAATTGGGTCAAATCAAACATTTGCCCAATGGGGACTGGGAATTGACCTCTCTCCAAACCGGCTCTTTAAAACTTGCCCAGGCACTGACAGAGGAGTGGGTGGACGATGCCACAACCGCAGCAAAGGTAATTATTGGATATGTTGGCGTTCAAAACCAGCCTTGCCACCATTATTTGGTGAGAAAAATCCAGAACAGATTTCAGATTGAAATTTTTAGGTGCAATTGATATCCAATACAGCTGCCAAAGTTTTATTAATTGTATCTTCTTTTTAGAAACCACTCATTGTCATTTAATCGTACACCGGCATTGAAACGGATGTATTGAGTTTTTACTTTTTCCGTCAATTCAGTAATTCCAGCTTCCACCCCAATATTGATGACCGCTAGTTGTCTTTGAAAACTAAAAGGCATTCCTACTCCCAATGTAAACCCATAATTGGTGAGATTATTTCCACCCTCCTGCAAGTAACCTGTCTCATAAAATAAGCCATATCGGTACTGACTACGGTTGGGCAATCTGGCATATCCTGTTCTTGCCGGTCTCCAACTTCCGCCAACATGTATTCCCAACAAATTGGAAAGACTTCCTTTGGCCCCATCATACAATTTGGCATTTCCCCAAAACTCATAATTGAAATCCAGCAGATAAGATCTCTTGTCCTGCTCATTGTAAAACAATCCTGCTGTGAATTTTAGGGGTACTTGGGAATCGCTTCTCAAATCCTTTGTATAGAGAATGGTATCGGTGACATTCACCAGGTTAAGTCTGGTGTATTGCAACAAATCACTTGTGAAAGTCAAGTTGGAAGGAAGGGTAATATGAGCACCGACGCTTAGAACCTTTGGTTTTAATGTCTTATCAGATTTCATTTTTGTGCGATTGACCGTCATTGCATAGATGGTGCCAAGCGTTAAATCAAATCCATTGGCATGGATTTTTTGTTCAGAATAGTTAGCCGCAGCTCCTGGTAAATCCCTTAAGCGCAGGGATTGAAAATACTCAATATTGCCAAAGATATAACCTGCAGAAAGGCCCAAAGACCATTGCTTGTGGCGGTAGGCAGCCCCGAGAGAAAATCGGGACAATCCGCCCCGACCTTCCTGTTCCCTTGTGGTTCTGCCAGAAACGATCGTGCTGTCTGAAATCACATATTTATAACCAGTGAAAGAATAGGGTTGGATTCCAATACTGACACCAATTGGATATTTTTCTTCTTTTCGCTCTAAAAGTTGATTGATGGAATTAAACAATGGAACAGCAAGATGAATGTAATTCAGGTTTCCAGACCAATCTTTGAGTTTTTGACCAGTATTGTCCTCTAGTGAACTGTATTTTGAATAAAAACCCAATTCTGCATCGGTAATTTTCAAGAAGCCGAGTGAAGCGGGATTTGCAAAGTTGAATTCATCCGAATGGTGATAAGCTGCTCCGCTGCCTCCTGTGTGCTGGGAGAAAGGGGATCTGGATCTTTGAAGGTCACCCAATCCAAACCTTGACAAGGGTGAAAACTCATAATTTTGAGCATGTATTAAGCCATTTGCCAGAAAACACAAGGCCATCAAAGTATTTCTTTTCATAGATAATCCAATATTGAGTTTAAGCCTCTCATCACCAGCAAAGGCTCATAAACGGCTGCAAATTTGATAAAAGTTTTGAGAATGGCTGCATCGCCACCGGTAATAACGGGTATTAAAGCCCCGTATTTTACAGCGAGTTCAGTATAATACCGATCCACTTCAGCCCCCATTCCCTGCAATACACCAAAAATGAGTGCCTCCTCGGTGGATCGACCCAATAGTTGATTCTCAATGGTATTAAAAGTCTGAATCAAAGGCAATCTACCAGTGAAATGATGCATGGCCTTCCAGCGCATATGCATCCCTGGAGCTATGTTCCCCCCCCGAAAGACAGCTTGATGGTCTAGCAGATCATAGGTGATGCAAGTACCTGCATTGACAATCAATAAATGCCGATCCGGAAAAATTGATTTTCCACCACAAAGAGCTGCAATTCTATCTTGGCCCAGTGTTTCTAGGCTTAAATAATCCAACTCTATAGGTAATTTTGAAAAAGCATTAAAGCGGATTGGTTTGGTCTGTGTAATGATCCATTCCACCATGGCATGATTTGGGTTTTGTACGGTAGAGAGAATGCTCTGATCAAATGAACGCTGTAAAATCCATTGTTTGATCGATGCAGCTTCCTCATGGAAGAAAGATTCAAAATCGATCAGTTCGTTGCCTTTGAATCTCGCAAATTTTATTTTGGTATTCCCGATGTCAATGGTAAGATTCAAAATCTATTTTAAATTAGTGTTTAAATTGACGGATACCAGAAAAAACCATGCACATTTTTAATTCATCAGCCCTGGCAATTACTTTTTGATCATTGACTGAGCCTCCTGGCTGGACAATGGCAGAAATACCTGCTTCAGCAGCCAACTCTACACTGTCGGGAAAAGGGAAGAATGCTTCGGATGACATCACACTTCCAGTGGTGGCGAATCCCATCGCATTTGCTTTTTGGATGGCTTGTCTGCAGGCATCAATTCTGGATGTCTGTCCACAACCCATACCGATCAATTGCTGATCCTTCACAATGGCTATTGCGTTTGATTTTAAGTGTTTGGTACAACGTGCCGCAAAGAGTAAATCGCTGACTTGAGATGGGGAGGGCGAAAGTTGAGTAACCGATTTAAGATCCTCTGATTTCAGACTGCTATGATCTTTATCCTGGGTCAGGGTTCCATTCAATACTGTGCGCAATTGCAATTGGCCGGATGGCCAGTGTTTAATTTTCAATAAAATTCTGGATTTTTTTGAACTCAATAAAGGGAAAGCCTCTGGATCAAAGTCCGGAGCAATCAAGACTTCATAAAATAATTTATCAATTTCGATGGCCGTATTGTAGTCAATGGTTTGATTTGAGACAATAATACCACCAAATGCAGAAACAGGATCTCCGGCCAGGGCATCATGCCAAGCTTGAATGAGTTGATTCCTCACAGCAATCCCACAAACGTTGTTGTGTTTTAAAACGGCGATACAAGGACCATCGTTTTTAAAATCATTCATCAGCTCCATGGCAGCATCCACATCCAGGAGGTTGTTGTAGGACAACTCTTTTCCATGTAGGAATTCCAATCCCAAATCGCCTTCAAACCAGGCTTTCTGGTGGGGATTTTCGCCATACCGAAGGGATTTTTTAGCCCCCAGTTGGTTTGCAAAATAATCCCTGATTAAGCCATCGTAATGGGAACTAACAACAAATGCCTGTTTTGCCAATTTCTTCCGGGTGGATAGTTGTGTGATCCCGTTATTTTGCAAGATCTCTTTCAGTTCAGGGTAGGATTCTCTGGAGGGAATGACGACCACATCTTTGAAATTTTTGGCGGCTGCCCTGATCAGTGAGATGCCACCAATGTCGATCTTCTCAATGATTTCATCCTCATCATTGCTGGCGGCAAGGGTTTCTTCAAATGGATATAAATCCACCACCACCAAATCGATGGAAGGAATTTCGAAGTGAGCCAATTGGCTGAGGTGATCCTGGTTTCTGATGGCAAGTATTCCGCCAAACACCTTTGGATGCAGTGTTTTGACCCTTCCACCCAAGATGGAAGGATATCCGGTGATGGTTTCTACACTGACAACAGGTAGTCCTAAAGACTCGATGAATTCCTGAGTACCTCCGGTGGAATATATAACCACACCAATGTCGTGCAATAAGCGAATAAGGGGTTCTAGACCATCTTTGTTAAAGACAGATATAAGGGCTGAGTTTATTCGTATAGAGTCCATGGGGGGGATTTGGATGGGCAAAATTAATACAATTATTAGAAGAAGCTAACCCGACAAGTCTTGAAAAGAGCCTTAACATCCCATTGTCAATTGAAATGTAATCAGAGCAATAAAACAAATGAAGAGATTGCTTCTGCTAAAGCGCTATATCCAAAAAATGCTTTATACCTTCCCTATTCAAATCTGAGAATTAAAGAAAGATAAATTGTATTTGCAGATTTCCGTCTTTGTTGCGCCTTGAAATATAAGCTGGAACGTTTTAATAAAAGCTAGAGAAAATCCTCCTTTTGCTTTTCGAAAGATGGTCAACGTAGATTGTGGGTTTTAAAATGTAACTTTGTCTTTTCGTCAGGAACCACTAATTATGTTGATGTACCACGTCACTGTAAAAATCAATCCAGAAAAAGCAGAGGAATGGCTTCATTGGATGAAGACCAAGCATATCCCTGAAGTACTTGATACCGGTTATTTTATCAAATGCAGGATGTCTAAATTGGATACCGACGATCAGGATGGTGTCACCTTTTCCGTTTTGTATGATTGTCATTCGCGGGAATCATTGTACCAATATATGAGCCTTTGTGCACCAGCTTTACAAAAAAAGCACATTGATAAATTTGCAGGTCAATTCGTTGCATTCAGAACCATCCTGGAAGTCAATGAAGAATTCTATCCCAGAAAAAGGGAAACATAGTTTAATTTCCCCGGAGCTGTTGAAGAAGCTTTTGGTGATTTCCAGTCAACAAATCCATCAGAGTGGTTTTTTCGAGCAATATTTTCAACTCCTGATTGACCGGACCCACCAAATGATGCATGGGGCATGGCTTTTTGGCATTGCATTTACTGAAATGCAAAACGCAGGTTGTAAAATAATCTTTGTGGTCAGAAATTTTCAATATCTCAGATAGTGGTGTGATGTAACAGATCTCCTTTATTTCAAATCCACCTCCAGGACCTTTATAGGAATTCAGCAGACCGGCATCAACCATTGTCCGAAGTTTTTTCGAGATAAAAGCCATGGGAATGCCCAATTCATCAGACAATTCTTTGGCGCCAAATAGCCTTGTTTGTCGGTGGTGAATTACCATATAGATCAATACCTTTATGATATAACTAAAACTTTTTGTGAATACCATAGATCGTGCAGTTCTGCAAAAATACCAACTTTTAAATTCTAACCGGTGATTAGAATCAATCTTCCAACTGATCACCATCATTGACATCATTTTGACTGGAGTTTACCTTTGTTTGTGAAAATAATGGATAACGATATCTATTACTGAGGAATTTGCGGTGGTTTAATCATTTGATGAGAGTGAATTAAGATTGTCCGATCTCATACTGGATAGGCGTGTCCATTGTTATTTTTTATTGTTCATTTTAAAACTTAGTTATGAAAAATCAAATGCCTTTTTTTATATTAATGGCAGTCCTTAGCAGCTTATTCATTGGCTGTTCTGGAGGAGTCAAAAAAGAAATTCCTCCTGTGGATATTTCAAAATTGTCAGAAAACCAACCGGAAGTGCATGGGACTTTGGTGGAAGACAAAGACATTGTACTCAACAATCCTTTGAACCAGGATTGGGTCAGCAGTGGTAAAAACATTTACGAATTAAAATGTCTCGCATGCCATAGGTTGAATGAGGAGAGATTGGTTGGTCCCGGTTGGGCAGGTGTGACCAAAACGCGCAAACCTGCCTGGATTATCAATATGATCACCAATGTTGATGTCATGTTGGAGACAGATGAGGAGGCTCAGAAATTGCTGGAGCAGTGTCTTGTCAGGATGCCCAATCAAAACATCAGTGCTGAAGAGTCCAGACATATATTGGAATTTATGTTCCACAATGATGGTCAGAAATAGTAAAAATCAATTTTAAATTTAGAAGTTATGAAATCAATCATTTTTAAATCAATTATTGGTGGCAGCATGCTTGCATTATTCTTATTGTCAGCGTGCAAACCCAAAGGCATGCAAACAGCTGTGCAAGGTGATGCTGCGTTAAAAGCGTATGTTGCGCCAGGCCAATATGATGAGTTTTACAATTTTGTTTCCGGGGGTTTTAGTGGACAGATGTCCGTATATGGTTTGCCATCAGGACGTTTGTTTAGAGTAATTCCCGTTTTTTCTGTGGACCCGGAAAAAGGATGGGGTTATTCGGAAGAAACAAAGCCGATGCTAAACACTTCACATGGTTTTGTGCCCTGGGATGATCTACACCATCCTGCATTGTCCACTACAGATGGAATCCACGATGGTAAGTGGGCGTTTGGAAACGCAAACAATACACCCAGAATTGCCCGAATTGACCTGACCACTTTCAGGACCAATGAGATTATTGAAATACCAAACAGTGGAGGCAATCACTCTTCGCCTTTTATCACTGAGAATACTGAATATGTGGTGGCAGGTACCCGATTTAGTGTCCCAATGGATGGTAAGACTGACGTCCCCATAGAATCCTATAAGGAGAATTTTAAAGGCACCGTAAGTTTTATTTCAGTGAACAAGGACAATGGAAGAATGAATATCGCTTTCCAGATTTTATTGCCGGGTGTAAATTTTGACCTTGCCAGAGCAGGAAAAGCTAAGTCTCATGGTTGGTTTTTCTTTTCATGTTATAATTCTGAGCAAGCGAACACTTTACTGGAAGTAAATGCTTCGCAGAAAGACAAGGATTTTGTGATGGCAGTCAATTGGAAAAAAGCAGAGGAATATATTGCTGCAGGAAAAGGTGTAAAAAAAGCCGTGCGATATGCCCACAATGTTTTTGACGAATCCACCCATACTGCCACCAGTGAAATCAAAACCGAGGTTTTGGTTTTAGACCCCAAAGATTTGCCGGGAATGGTTTATTTTATGCCTTGTCCCAAATCTCCTCATGGATGTGATACAGACCCCACAGGCGAATATATCGTTGGAAGTGGAAAACTCGCCGCGGTTATTCCGGTATTTTCTTTTACCAAAATTTTAGCAGCCATTGACCAGAAAAATTTTGAAACTGAATATGAAGGCATTCCCGTCCTGAATTATGATGCAGTTTTACACGGTGAGGTGACAAAACCGGGTCTTGGCCCATTGCATACAGAGTTTGATGACAATGGATATGCGTATACCTCATTTTTTGTTTCATCGGAAATCGTAAAATGGAAGATAAGTGATTTGACCGTTGTGGACAGGGTTCCAACGTATTATTCCATCGGACATTTATGTGTACCAGGTGGTCCTACCAAAAAACCCTGGGGCAAGTATGTGATTGCTTACAATAAAATCACCAAAGACAGGTACCTGCCCACAGGACCTGAATTGGCTCAAAGTGCCCAGCTGTATTCTATTGAAGGAGACAAGATGAAGTTGTTATTGGATTTTCCAACGATAGGAGAGCCTCATTATGCAGAAGCAATCCCGGCTGAACTCATCAAACCCAAAAGTGTGAAAATTTTTAAACTGGAAGACAATAAGCATCCTTATGCTGCACTGGGTGAAAAGCAAGCAAGGGTAGAAAGAAAGGGAAATGAAGTACATGTGTACATGTCAAGCATCCGATCACATTTTGTTCCTGATAATATTGAAGGTATAAGGATGGGAGATCAAGTTTATTTTCATGTGACCAATCTGGAACAAGACTGGGATGTACCTCACGGATTTGCCATTAAGGGGGCGAGCAATTCAGAATTGTTGATTATGCCTGGAGAAACGCAAACCCTTTTGTGGAAACCTGACAGAATTGGAGTTTTTCCAATGTATTGTACTGATTTTTGCTCTGCCCTTCATCAGGAAATGCAAGGGTATATACGTGTAAGTCCTGCTGCCTCAAATCAACCGTTGACCTTTAGTACCGGCGGAAAGAAAGATAAACCCGCTCAGTAAATGATTGTGTAACTAAGTTTTTCCGGGATGGATGATGCAGTCTTGTCTTTCTGTATGATCCATTCCCGGAATTTTTAAGTGCTCAAATAATTTCTAATTGTTCCTATAAATTTAAATGTATGAAAGCTATCATGTTTCTATTGTCCATATTGGTGTTTCAATTAAATTGTACCAATCCACAATCTCAAAATCAACAAAATCCTGCCACAGATTTTGAATCCAAAGGAGGGCAGGAAGCTGTCGAGGACAACGAATCTCAAAATGACATTGTAAAAATCGCAGTTGGGTCTGCAGATCACACTACTTTGGTCGCAGCCCTCAAGGCTGCAGAATATGTAGATGATATTTCCAATGCAGGACCTTTTACAGTTTTTGCACCAACAAATGAAGCTTTTGGAAAACTTCCCCCTGGAACCGTCGAAAACTTGGTGAAACCTGAACAAAAAGCCAGCTTACAAAATATTCTTGAATACCATGTGGCAGTAGGTGTCTTCAGACAAGATTACTTAAGCGATGGTCAAACAATCGGCATGGTCAATGGAGATAATATCACCGTTAAAATCAATGGCGATAAGTTGACAATCAATGACCATGTTAATGTCATTGCTGCAATTACAGCATCCAATGGTTTGATCTATGTCGTAGATGGAGTTCTATTGCCTCCAGCTAAATAATCCTTGAGTGCTGGATTTGTCCAATTGGCTTCGTGATCCATTTTTTTACCAATACACTTTTACGAAATGAAATTAATTTTGCCAAAATTCAGATGGTTGATTGCCCTACTTTCTTTTCCATTGTTATTGGTCATGTTCGTTCCAATTTGGCGAATCGACCTTTTTGCTCCCCAATACCCCGAAGGATTAACCATGAAAATCTGGCACAATGATCTCAAAGGAGATATAGACATCATCAATGGTCTGAATCATTATATTGGTATGCGACACATTAGTGTTGATATGTTTCCGGAATTTGTCATCATCAAATATGTCATTATTGGTTTTTTTCTGTTGGGTTTACTGGTTGCATTTGCAGGGAGACTGAGTGTATTGTTTTGGTACATTGTCATGACGATGGTAGGGGGATTATTTACCCTTTATGATTTTTACAGATGGGGTTATGAATACGGACATAATCTGGATCCAACCGCCGCCATCAAAGTCCCGGGATTTTCTTATCAACCACCTGTAATTGGTCACAAAAGATTGCTTAACTTTGATGCTTATTCACTGCCTGATATTGGTGCGTGGATAGTCATTATTGTTGGATCATTGTTTGTTTTTATATACATCTATCATTTATGGTATTATCGAAAGTTTTCTGCAGCATCAGTCCAGTGATGTTGATATTATTCCTTGTTTCTTGTTCGGTAGATCCCGAACCGATTCAGTATGGTTCTGATCTGTGCCAGACCTGTAAGATGGGTATTATGGAAAAGGGTTTTGCAGCGGAAATTGTTACAAAAAAGGGAAAAGTATATAAATTTGATGATGTAGGTTGCCAGTTATTATTTTTGAAATCCGGAGCCATCAAACAAGAGGATTGTGCTCATATCTTAGTCATAAAACACGGCACTGAGCAGGATTTTGTAGATGTGAAAAATGCAATCTTTCTTACCGGAGCCAAAATTAAGAGCCCTATGAATTTTAATCTCGCATGTTATCATTCGGACGACATGATTCCAGTCATTTACCTCGATTCCTCCATTAGAAAATTTAATTGGGCAGAATTGATGAGCACAATAGGTAAGTAAGCAATGCAGCATTGGATTTCATTTTTTTGTTGTTTTGCCTTTTACCAGAACATGTATTGTAATTCTGTGTACGTCAGCAAGGGCAACTCCATTAAGGATGCCATTGATAGGGCCAATTGTGGTGATACGGTTTTCATAGCAGAAGGCAGATATAAGGAAGGGAATATGGTGGTGGATAAAAGTTTGACCATCATAGGTATGGGGAAATGTATTCTGGATGGGGAGAAAGCTTATGAAATATTAACCATTGGTGCTGACGATGTTTCACTGATCAATCTCATTTTTAGAAACAGTGGATATTCAGCCACAAATGACCACGCTTCCATTAAGTTGGTCGGCGGTCGGTACTTTGTCATTGACCAATGTCAGATTTATGATTCATATTTTGGCATTCATATTTCAAATTGTGCATATGGAATTATTTCCAATTGCAGGGTCAATGGTACTCCGGACAAGGAACAAAACACCGGAAATGCCATTCACATTTGGAAATCAGATCACATCCAAGTATTCAACAATGAGTGCAGAGGACATAGAGACGGTATTTATTTTGAATTTGTTTCTGATTCCTATATTTTTAATAACAACAGTCATTCCAATATACGCTATGGCTTGCATTTTATGTTTAGCCATAGCAATACTTATTTTCACAATCAGTTTGTCAAAAACGGAGCTGGCGTGGCGGTGATGTATTCCAAGCATGTTTTGATGCAGGATAATTTTTTTAGAGAAAACTGGGGACCATCCTCTTTTGGGATTTTATTAAAAGACATCACGGATAGCAGAATGGTAGGGAATCAGTTTGTGAAAAATTCCTCGGGTATATTTATGGAAGGATCAAACCGGTGTATTATTGAGGCCAATTTGTTTAAGGAGAATGGATGGGCACTTAGGGTTCAAGCCAATTGCAATGACAATGAGATCAAAAGAAATAATTTCATTCACAATAGTTTCGATGTATCATGCAACGGCACATTGGTTCTGAACAAGTTTGACAGCAACTATTGGGATCGGTATGCAGGATATGATTTAAATAAGGATGGCATTGGCGACCAACCCTATCATCCTGTCAGTTTGTATTCTGTTTTGGTCGAACAAAATCCTGCCTTTCTTATTTTATTAAGGAGCGTTTTAATCTCTATTCTGGATCAGGTCGAAAGGGTTATTCCCATTTTGACACCAGTTGATTTGAAAGACAATGCCCCTTCCGTCAAGTATATTATTAACAATGATTGAGATATCTGATATACACAAGCAATTTCTTCGAATGAAAGCCTTGACTGGTATTTCGATGCAATGGAACAAAGGTGAAATTATTGCATTGATTGGACCAAATGGTTCTGGAAAGACTACTTTGCTAAAGTGCATATTGGGACTTGTGTTTCCAAGCTCGGGAGATATCAGATTGGATGGAAAATCCATTTTGCGCGATTCAGAATATAGGAGAAATCTGGGTTATATGTCTCAGATCAGTCGCTTTCCCGACAATCTAAAAGTAGCAGAGTTATTGGAAATACTGATGGATGTAAGACAGATGGAAGAAAGGAGTTCAGATTTTGATTTATTCAAAGAGTTTAAAATAGAAGCTGTCAAAGATAAATTGCTCAGAAATCTGAGCGGTGGTACGCGGCAAAAAGTGAACGCAGCATTTGCATTTTTATTTAATCCTGATATATTGATTCTTGATGAACCTACTGCGGGGCTTGATCCGGTATCGGTGGAGATTCTGAAAAGTAAAATAAAATCTTTACCTTCAAAAGAGAGACTACTGATCATCACTTCACATATTTTAAGCGATCTTGAGGAGTTTACTACACGAATTAATTATCTTCAGGAAGGCAAGGTAAAATTTGATTTGTCCATGGACCAGTTGATCCAATCTACAGGTCATGAAAGACTTGGAAAAGCCATCGCAAGGTATTTAAATACGCATCCCAATTGAAAGAAGTATGCTAAAAATCATTAAATACTTCCTGCTGGATATATTAAAGAGCAAGGTCATTCTGGGATTGACTCTGTTTTTTTTGATTGTCTCTTTTTCCCTGATGTACCTGGATGAAAATCAAAATAAGGCCGTTTTAAGTTTGATGAACATTATTTTTATTGTGGTGCCTTTGATTTCAATGTTTTTTTCTGCCAATCATTATTGGAATTCTTACGAGTTTAAAGAATTATTGTTGAGTCTTCCTCTTAAGAGAGAGAAAATCATCGTCAGTGAATTTATTGCTGTTGGTTCCAGTATTGCCCTGAGTATTATGTTTGGATTGGGTGTACCGTGCCTGTTATTTGGGGCGGGGTTCCAAATCATTTATCTCATTCTGCTTTCAGCATTGTTATCTGTTTCATGTGTAGCAATTTCCATGTGGATGGTTGTACTGACCAACGACAAATCCAGAGGACTTGGATATGTATTGTTGATGTGGTTTTACCTGACGATGTTGTACGATGTGCTGATAGTTAGTTTGATGTTGAATTTTAGTGAGTACCCACTTGAAAAACTGGTTGTTTTTTTAGCAGCATTAAATCCCATTGACTTGTGCAGAATATCTATGATGCTGCATCTGGATATCAGCGCACTGATGGGTTATACCGGAGCGCTGTACAAAGATTTTTTTTCAGGAAGCACTGGTTTGATATTTACCGTGTTGATGTTGGTACTTTGGATTGTAATTCCTTGTGTTCTGTTTGTCAGAAAATTCAGGACAAAAGACCTTTAGGAGGATTGTCGATTGACATCGGTATAACTGAAACGACCTGATGTCATAAACTTATAAATTTAAATGAAGTTTCAGTTCCTCCAATTCAATCCGTTTCATACAAGCATGATCGCCACGATGACATTCTTTCTGACCAAATACTGAGCAGGGACGGCAGCTCAAGGATTCGACAGATTCCTGGATA
The DNA here is from genome assembly GCA_016715965.1 of Saprospiraceae bacterium. Classification (NCBI taxonomy): domain Bacteria; kingdom Pseudomonadati; phylum Bacteroidota; class Saprospiria; order Saprospirales; family Saprospiraceae; species Saprospiraceae bacterium. The sequence goes on from JADJXG010000001.1 coordinate 1,883,700, forward strand.
AGTACATTCCTTTCTTCATCTATGGGTCCAAAACCCAAGTAGGGATGGGTAGGCCCCCAGATGGAAATTATTTTTGGTATTTCAGACAGATTTGCCAAATGCATGTTGGCGGAATCCATGGTAAGGAGGATATCTAGTTTCGAAAAAAAATGGATCTGCTCTTTTATGTTAAAATAGTCACTCACAAGGATGATTTGAGTGGGGGATTTCCTTTGCCAGGATCTCATTCTGGATAATTCTGCTTCGCCTGCGCCAAACAAAAAAATAAGAATCCCTCGATTATTTTTTATAAGATGGTCTATCAGCATTTCTGTTTTGTCCCACTCTTTCCAAACGTGTTTTGCAAATGGGGCGATTCCAATTTTTTTATGCTCAGACCATTTTTGATTTTCAATGGTTGTTTGTAATTTTTGATTGATTTCTGGATTTACAGGCCATCTGTAATTTGAATATGTAGCGATATGATTGGTCAACTGAAATCCTGCTTTGGCAAAAACATCACGATATCTTAAAACATGATGTCTCAGATTTGAATTTTGAGCGATCATATTACCCAGTCTGGATTTTTTTTCCCGCTTTCCTTTGTCTATTCGAAAAACAGATCCATTTATTCCTGACAGAAGGAGGCAAATAAGTCTGGACCTTATACTCCCGTGTAAATCGATAACAGCCTCATAATTATGGAGCTTTAATGCACGTACCAATTTTATTAAATCAAGAAATCCTCGATACCCTTTATTAAATTTTATACCAATGGTTCTGACTCGCGGAATTTCTTCCATTGCAAATTCTAATCCGGATTTGGTCAGAAAATCCATGCTGATATCTGGATGTGTACGCATCAATTCTCTAATCACAGGATGGCACAAAACAACATCGCCCATTGCAGAAAACCTGATGACCAGAATTTTCATCGATCAGGATTTGCGTTGATACAATTCAGGATTGGTAGTGGGGTCGTTGTACATTTTCATTTGTCTGTACAGCTTTAAAACAGTCTGTCCGTTCTGAATTTCTGATATAAGATGATTGATGCTTTCACAAAGGTCCAGTTTTTGCATCATTAGCACAGAAAGTTTTTCCTGACACATTCGCAAATGGTTTAAATCTGCATCGACTCTTTTGGTTTGTTCATCCATGTGATAAATTTTCAACATCAGGATGGACAGACGATCGATGGCCCAGGCGGGTGTTTCGGTATTTAACCTTGGGTGAGGGATCATTTTCACATTTTCCATTTCCTTTTGAAACCAATCGTCTATTTTTTCAACGAGGTCAGTTCGGTCCTGGTTGGATAAGTCGATCTTGCGTTTGATTTGAATAAACTCTTCCGGCCTTAGATCGGGTCTTCGTATGATGTCCTCAAGATGCCATTGGATGGTATCGATCCATGATTTTCTTGTGAGCATTTGCTGAATGCTTGAAAGTTCTTCGCCCCATGGATAGCTTTGATTGACATCATTTTTGACATGATAGTTCTCAATGACCTGAGAAAAGATGCTGCAACAGTATTCGGCGGTGATCAAGATCCGTTTTTTATGGATGTTGAATTATCTCATGTATTCTTCGATGGGTGGACAGGTGCACACCAGGTTTCTGTCTCCATGGGCATTGTTGACCCTGCTCACCGTTGGCCAAAACTTGTTGGTAGGAGTGAGATAAGCCAAAGGATATGCAGCTTTCTGACGGCTGTATGGTTTGGTCCAGACATCTGCGGTAAGCAAACTGGCCGTATGCGGAGCATTGTGCAATACATTGTCTTCTGCCGGATATTCTCCTCTGGCCACTTCATCAATTTCATCGTGAATGCTGAGTAAAGCATCACAAAAACGATCCAACTCTTCCAGATTTTCTGATTCGGTTGGTTCGATCATGATGGTTCCAGCTACAGGAAAAGAAAGAGTAGGTGCGTGAAATCCATAATCCATCAATCTCTTGGCAACATCTTCTGCAGAAACTCCAAGATCTTTGTACGGTCTTAGATCTAAAATCAATTCGTGGGCCACCCGTCCTTTTTCTCCTTTGTAAAGTACTTTGTATCTTTTTCCAAGACGATGGGCAATGTAGTTTGCATTCAAAATAGCGTGAACCGTGGCTTTGGTCATTCCTGAGGGTCCCAACATTCGAATGTATGCATACGAAATGATCAAGATACTAGCAGAACCATAAGGAGCAGCGGATACAGCGGGTACGCTTGTATTTGAATTCAATATATCCATGTAGGGATGTCCAGGTAAAAATGGCTTTAATTTGTCATTCACACAAATTGGCCCCATACCCGGACCGCCACCGCCATGAGGAATGGCAAATGTCTTGTGTAAATTCAAATGACAAACATCTGCACCAATGACTGCGGGACTGGTCAAGCCGACCTGGGCATTCATATTGGCCCCATCCATATAAACCAATCCTCCAAAATCATGTACGATTTGACAAATCTCCTGTATAGCAGTTTCAAAAACTCCGTGTGTGGATGGATAGGTGACCATCAGACAAGCCAATTGATCTTTGTGTAATTCTGCTTTTGCCCGAATGTCTTCGACGATGATATTTCCATTTTCATCACATGCGGTCACCACCACATCCATTCCCGCCACCACAGCAGAGGCAGGATTTGTGCCGTGGGCTGATGCAGGAATCAGGGCAATCTTCCGATGGTGTTCTCCTCTCGATTCATGGTATGCTTTTATGGTCAACAAACCTGCAAATTCTCCCTGTGCCCCTGAATTTGGTTGCAGGGAACAGGCAGAAAATCCGGTAACCTGGCATAGATATTCTTCCAGTTGGTGAATCATTGTGAGATACCCCTCTACCTGGTCTGCAGGGACAAAAGGATGCACATTGCTAAACTCAGGCCAACTGACAGGTATTAATTCCGTTGCCGCATTCAGTTTCATGGTACATGATCCAAGTGAAATCATCGAATGCACCAGTGAAAGATCTTTGTTTTCCAAACTTTTGATATACCTCATCATGGCTGATTCAGTATGTTTGGTATTGAAAATAGGATGGGTCAAATAATCTGAAGTTCTGATCAAAGAATCCGGCAGGGCAATTTTGGTGGCTGGAATTAAAAGCGGATCAGATTTTCCAGCTACTTTGGCAAATACTGAACAAATTGTTTTTAATTCATCTTCGGTGGTAGATTCATCCAAAGAAATCTGAACATGAGAATCTGTGTACCAAAAATTGATCGATCTTTTCTCAGCTTCTAGGCGGACAGATTTCATTTGATCTGAACTTAGCTGAATGCAAATGGTGTCGAAGAAATTTCCGGACTGGAGAACATAACCAAGACCCACCAAAGCATCGGCAAGACTACAAGCCATGTCATGAATCCTTCTGCTGATGCGGTAGAGTCCTTCGGGTCCATGGTACACCGCATACATTGAAGCCATGATGGCAAGCAAAGCCTGTGCGGTACATATATTCGAAGTAGCCTTTTCTCTCCGAATGTGTTGCTCTCTGGTTTGAAGGGCCATTCTGAGGGCACGATTACCAAATTCATCAATGGAAACGCCAATGATTCTACCTGGAAGATCTCTTTTAAAATCCTCCCTGGTGGCGAAAAACGCAGCATGTGGACCTCCAAACCCCAAAGGAACACCCATTCTCTGGCTATTGCCCAATGCGACATCCGCTCCCAATTCACCCGGGGATTTTAATAGACAAAGTGCCATCAAATCAGTTGCCATGGCTACATGACAGGACTTTTCCCTGCATTTTTGAATAAGTACTTTGTAATCTTCAACAGATCCCTGGCTATTGGGATATTGAATCAATACCCCGAAGCAATTTTCTGGGATTGGGTCCTTGTGAACATCACCACTTATTATTTTGATCTTGTTTGGCCAGGCCCTCGATTGGAGCACGGACAAAGTCTGTTTGTAAATATTTGTATCAACATAAAAAACATTGGGTGATTGTTCCTTATTTCTTCCAGCTTTGGCGTGATAGAACATCAGCATTGCTTCAGCCGCCGCAGTGCCTTCATCCAAAAGAGACGCATTTGCTATCGGAAGTCCGGTCAGATCAGATACCATGGTCTGAAAATTCAACAGTGCTTCAAGTCTTCCCTGCGCAATTTCAGCCTGATAAGGGGTGTATTGGGTGTACCATCCCGGATTCTGGAAAACGTTTCTTGCGATCACCGAAGGGGTAACGGTTCCAAAATATCCCTGACCTATGTAGCTCTTAAATGATTTATTCTTATTTGCCAACTTCTTGAGCTCCAGAAGGAAGTCAAATTCAGAAAGGGCTTCCGGTATATCCATTTGATCCGTTCTCCTGATATGAGCCGGGATCGTCTCTTGGATTAACTGATCCGGGCTGTTCAAACCCATTGATCTGAGCATACTCACCAGATCAGCACCGAGGGTGCCAATATGTCTTGTTTCAAACTTATCTGTGCGTGCAAAAGGATTCATAAAATGCAATGTTGATTAAAAAGTCTGCAAAATTAATCTTGTCTGAACAACAAGCCCAAAAAAACAACTCTCCAGAAGGAATTTTTCTCAAAAAAACCCAGGCTGAATCAAATCACGAATTCTCCCTGATTAATAAGCCCTTATACTAGAATTTTGAAATTCCAAGTCCAAAATGAAGGACTTCATGCATGTCTTTGACATAAACGAATTCCAATCCTTTCAGATGGTCAGCAGGTATTTCTTCTACATTTGGCTTGTTTTCAATACAAAGCATGATGGTGTTGATACCAGCTCTTTTGGCAGCCAATACTTTCTCTTTGATGCCTCCTACCGGCAAAACCCTTCCCCTAAGGGTGATTTCCCCGGTCATTGCCAGATGAGATTTCAAAGGTTTCTTAATGATACAAGATGTTACAGCGGATAACATGGTGATACCCGCAGAAGGTCCATCTTTGGGTATGGCCCCTTCCGGCACATGGATGTGAATGTCATGGTTTTCAAAGAAATCATCTTCGATGTTTAATTCTGATGAATGAGCTTTGACAAAAGAAATGGCAGTACTGGCTGATTCCTTCATCACATCTCCCAGATTTCCGGTAAGGATCATTTTTCCTTTGCCTTTTGAAATAGAAGTCTCAATGTACAAAATATCACCTCCGACCCTGGTCCAGGCCAATCCAATGGCAACACCGGCAGGAAGATTCTCCTGATACTGGTCATTGTTAAATTTTTGGACGCCCAAAATATTTTTGAGATCTTCAGGTTGGAAGCTCACTTGCTTTGCTTTGTGCATGGCAACCTCCAGAGCCGCTTTCCTCATGATGGAGGCCAATTGTCTTCCAAGAGACCGCACTCCTGATTCGCGGGTGTATTCTTCGATGATGTGGCTGATGGTTTCCCGCGATATCTTTATTTGTTTTGGTTTTAAACCATGTTCCTCTGCTATGGCTGGCAATTGATGTTTTATGGCGATCTCCAATTTTTCCTCCAGAGAATAACCCTGTATTTCGATAATCTCCATTCTATCCAACAGAGCGGGTTGGATACTGCTCAAAGCGTTGGAGGTGGCGATAAACAAGACCTTGGATAGATCGTATTCCTGCTCGAGATAGTTGTCATGGAACGTAGAATTTTGCTCTGGATCCAAAACTTCCAGAAGGGCGGAAGACGGATCACCCCTAAAATCTTTACCCAATTTGTCTATTTCATCCAGGATAAAAACAGGATTGGACGATCCTGCTTTGCGGATGGCTTGAATGATACGACCCGGCATGGCACCGATATAGGTTTTGCGATGTCCCCGAATTTCAGATTCATCATGCAATCCACCCAATGACATTCGGACAAATTTGCGGTTGAGGGCTTTGGCGATGGATTTACCCAAAGACGTTTTACCCACACCCGGAGGTCCTGTCAAACATAGGATGGGGGCCTTCATATCGCCTTTTAGTTTTAAGACAGCAAGGTGTTCAATGATTCTTTCTTTGACTTTTTCCAGACCATAGTGATCCTTATCCAGGACCTTTCGGATGTGATCAATGTCATAACGGTCTTTGGTATATTCATTCCAGGGAAGATCAATCAGGGTTTCCAGATAATTCATCTGGACAGAATATTCTGCCACCTGGGGATTCATTCTCTGCAATTTATTGAGTTCTTTTTCAAAATGCTCTGCATTCGATTTACTCCATTTCTTTTTAGAAGCTTTTTCTTTTAGCTCAACAAGGTCCTGCTCATGAGGGTCATGTCCAAGCTCTTCCTGGATGGTTTTCAATTGTTGATTGAGATAATAATCTCTTTGCTGTTTTTCCAGATCACCCCTTACTTTCGATTCAATCTGATCTTTGACCTCCAATAATTTGAGGTCATCACTCAGATGTAACATGATTTTTTCTGCTTTGCCAAATAAATCGTCGGTCTCTAATAGACTTTGTTTTTGGTCTATGCTAATGTTGAGATTGGAAGAAATAAAATTTAAAAGAAATCTGTCATTGTCAATATTGCGCAGGAGTAGTTGTGCTTCATTGGGTATTTGCGGGGACAATTCGATGATGCGTTTGGATTGCTCCTGAATCGTTTTGATCATTGCCTCGTATTCCAGTTTTCTCTCGGACTTTGTGTAAGAACGAAGAACGATCCTTGCTTCTAAAAATGGATTTTCGCTCACTACGTTTTCGACCGTAAACCTTTTTCTTCCCTGGAGTATGACCGTTTGACTACCATCGGGCATTTTTAACATTTTCACAATTCTTGCGATAGTGCCGGTAGAATATAAATCACTGAAACCGGGATTTTCCGTTTTGCTGTCTTTTTGGGTAAGTACAGCTATAAACTTGTCTGTTTCGTTGGATTTACTCAAGGCTCGGATGGATTTATCCCTGCCCACTGTGATCGGAATAATCACACCTGGAAATAAAATGGTATTCTTCAGAGGCATAACAGGCATTAAGTCCCCGAAAATTTCATTTTTTCCTGCCTCCTCTTCTTCAGAGACCGCTACAAAAGGCAACATTTCGACGTCTTCTAAAATTTCCGAACTCAAGTAATATAGATTGTTTTGCATGGTACTGGTTGCTGTAAGGATCAAATTCAGTTTGATCTGTGAATAATTGCAATACTTAGGACAAGCTTCGTGCCATCCGGTTCGAATGTCAGGAAAACCAATCAATGAATTTACAATAATATTAATAATATATTGTAAATCAATTTATTACATAAAAAAAATGGACAATTATGCCCATCTGACAAAAAGTCCACTTTCACATAATTGGGTGACACGCAATTGGGTCAGATCACGAAAAAGGGCCGTACATCATGAGTTTGTACGACCCCTCTCATTTACTGATTTTGGAATTGATTCTTATCGGTCCCTGATGTCAGAAAGCACCTTTATAGACTCTGCAATATAAATGTCTTTTTTAATGTAATTGAGAAAATCCTCATTCCTGGTAGTTCGGGATGTATCGGATTGAATATAGGTCAAATCAGCTTGCAGGTTTTCAGTTTTTAAAGATTCGATGGGTTTTCTGACCTCATCATCGTATATTTTTGAAGTGGATTTTCTGACTTCCATTTCTTTTTTAAACTGGGCAAAATCCAATAAATATTTCGTTTTGTCTCTAAGCTCTTTTAACAGTTTTGCTTGCTGGTCTGCCTTTTGAAATTCTATTTGTTTTAAAACCCTTTCCTTGCTCTTTTTTTTGATTTCGTCAAGATTTGATATGACAAAGGTATTTTGATAAGAATCCAAACTCTTGATGACATCGTAAGGCATGGAGTTGTCGTATTCCTTTTCGCCAGTTTCCACATAGGAATACAATTCAGGAAGAACAATATCTGGCTCGACTCCCTTCAATTGAACAGACCCACCGTTCACGCGATAATATTTCTGGATGGTGATTTTCATTTCACCCAGAGGTTTGTACTCATCATTACCTGGAATTCTGTCCAAATTAATAAATCGCTGTACAGTACCTTTTCCAAAGGTGGAGCCATTGCCAATGATGACTGCTCTTTTATAATCTTGCAAACAGGCCGCAAGAATCTCAGAAGCGGATGCAGAATAACCATTGACCAAAACCACCATTGGACCTTCAAATTCTACACCCGGGTCGGTGTCCTGGTATGGACTTACGCGATCCTTATCCTTTACCTGGACGACAGGTCCTTTTTCAAAAAACAGTCCGGCCATTTCCACGACTTCCTGCAAAGAGCCGCCTCCGTTGTTGCGAAGATCAAAAATAAGACTTTGGACACCTTCTGCTTTTAATTTCCTGATTTCCTTTTGAACATCTCTGGCACAACTGGCTCCATTTGGATTTTCAAAATCTGCATAAAATCTCGGCAAATTCAAATAACCGACGGTCCCTTCTATTTGATCGTATTTTAAGAGAGCAGACCTGGCAAATCCCTCGTCCATCATCACTTCATCTCTAAGAATCGTAATCTCTTTGATGAGACCATCTTTTTTCTTTACTTTCAGTGTGACTTCTGTACCTTTTTTACCCCGTATCATTTTAACCACCTCATCAATCAACATTCCTTTGATGTCCACCATCTCCTTATCCTTTTGTTGAACACCCATTATGATATCATTGGTTTCAAGTTCTTTTTGTTTCCAGGCAGGACCACCCGGCACGATCGAACTGACCTTGGTGTATTCTTTTTCGGTCTGAAGTCTGGCACCAATTCCTTCCAGTTTTCCGGACATATTGATGTTAAAATCTTCCTTATCCTTTGGATTTAGAAAATCAGTGTGAGGATCATAAATATGAATCAGGGTATTGACGTAAATCTCAAATCGATCGGCCCTTGTCAGTTGGTTCATCCTTTTAAACCAATTGGCCATGCTCTCTTTGATGTCGTTTTTGATCCCAAGCACAACAGAATCCTGGGGCCTTTCTTCTTTTTTACCTTCTTCCGGATACATCGCATCATAGTACCTGGACAAAAAATCGTATTGCAGGGTTTTTTGCCAGAATTCTCTCAACTCACGGTCGTTGGAAGCCCAATCCCTTTTGTCGGCATCCATTTCAATTTCTCCTGAAGCATCCAATTTGAATTTCGAATCCAATATTTCAATGTAATACTTCTCAACTTTCTTGATGGCATTTTGCAGCAATTCGACGGATTTGTCAAACATCTCTAAATTGCCTTCGCGAAAGTGATCATCCATAAGTGATTTGTACTTTTCCAATTTTTGGAGATCTTCTTTGGTCAAAAACCTCTTCCCTGAATCCATATTTTTGAGGTATTGCTCATAGGCCTTTGCGCTAAAGGAATCATCAATGACAGGTGGCTGGTAATGATAAGCCTGACTTTGTTTGTAAATTAGTTGCAGGAGCAATTGCTCCTTGGAGCCCGGCGGGTGAGATGGGCGGCATTGGGTGGTAAAATAAAACAGGCCCATCAAAATGGGCACAACAAAAAACCATGTTTTTTTCGAATTCATCACTTTTTTCATTTTCTATGTGTATTCCCAAGAACAATTAAAGGTCTGCGACCATTACAATTTTTATCTGCTTTTTGATAAATTTAACTATAAAGGCACAGCTTTCTTAAAGGTTGAGAAGCAAGGGCAAAATTAATGCGTATTTTTGAACTACGAAGGATTTCGTAATAAAAAACATACCAATTTAGACAAAATCCATTTGTACAAGGATAAAACCAACGATTTTAATTATCAAACGGGCCAATCTGTTGTTGGTATTTCATCCTTGGTTGATATGTTGAAATACGGTTTGGTTGGAAAAAGTCTAAAACATTCATTTTCAAAGAAATATTTTGAAAGTAAATGGTCAAAGGAGCAAAATTTGGACAAATCCTACCATCTGTTTGAGATTGAGAAAGAAGAGTTGCTGGAGGAATTTTTATGGAGACAGTCAGATTTGCAGGGATTTAATGTGACCATACCTTATAAAGAAGCCATTCTTACCTTGTTGGATCAATTGGACCCTGTTGCAAGAGATATTGGTGCGGTCAATTGCGTTTGTCGTCAGGATCAGCATTGGGTGGGCTATAATACAGATGGACCTGCATTTAAGGAAAGTCTTGAAGCTAAAATAATGGATAGAAAACCTACACAAGCGCTTGTATTGGGATCAGGAGGAGCATCCAAAGCAGTCTGTTGGGCATTGAGACAACTCGCTGTTCCAGCACTTTTGGTTTCACGAACCACCAGGATCAATTATTCCTTTATCCGACAAAATTGGTCTTCTGATTTTCAGCTGATTGTGAATACCACGCCCCTTGGCATGTTTCCGGCCACACATTCCTTTCCGGATATTCCATATCATCGTTTGAATCAGCAATGTTATGTTTATGATCTGGTGTACAACCCCTCCAAATCAATTTTTCTTGAAAAGGCCGAGGCCATGGGTGCCTTTATCCAGAACGGATACGAAATGCTTTGCATTCAGGCAGAGCTAAGCGAGAAGATTTGGAATCAATTTCAAAAAGAACAACCATAAAATGAAGAAACCCAGATTGGTGATATTGACCGGAGCCGGCATGAGTGCTGAAAGTGGAATTAAGACCTTCAGAGATGCGGATGGATTGTGGGAAGGTCACGATGTCATGGAGGTGGCTTCGCCACAGGGATGGCACAGAAATCCCGAGTTGGTGCTTGATTTTTACAACCAAAGGAGGAGACAGCTGCTCCTGGCAGAACCAAATTCAGCGCACAAGGGATTGGTGACACTGGAATCAAGTCATGAGGTTCAAATTATCACACAAAATGTAGATGATTTGCATGAGCGCGCAGGAAGTCAGCATGTTTTGCACCTGCATGGAGAGTTGTTAAAGGTGAGGAGTACTCTTTACCCCCATTTGGTGTATGATTGGTCGGGAGACCTTGTTCTCGGAGATGTTTGTGAAAGGGGAGCTCAGCTGAGACCGCATATTGTTTGGTTTGGGGAAAATGTACCCTTGCTGGAAAAAGCAGCAGAGCTCTGTGCGGCTGCGGATGTTTTGGTGATTATAGGGAGCTCTCTTCAAGTTTATCCGGCAGCCGGCCTGATGTCCTATGCAGATCCAGGGATTCCGGTGTATTACATTGATAAAAACCCTGCAGTAAACTTTGAACTAAGGAGAATGGCCCATTTGAAAATTTGGAATCTTTTGGCGACCGAAGGAGTGGAACAATTAATATCAGATTTGACCCCTTAAATTTTGTGGATATGAATTCTAATAACTGAAACAAACCCCATTAATATTTACATCCATCCATATGAATTATCACATAGTTCCATTAACTTCGCATCTCTATAAACCCTTTCATTTTCAATTAATCATTTTACCTATATCATGAGCAACATTAAATTATTTGAAAGTAAACAAGTTCGAACTCACTGGGATGAAAAACGGAAACATGGCTTTTTTTAGTGATAGATGTTGTAGAAATATTAACGGATAGTTCAAATCCAAGAGATTATTGGTTTAAAATGAAAAAGAGAGTTAAAACCGAAGATGGGCTTGAACTGTCGACAATATGTCGACGGTTGAAAATGAAAGCATCTGACGGAAAATTAAGGGAAACAGATGTTGCAGACAATCAATCATTGCTTCGAATTATTCAATCAATTCCTTCACCAAAGGCAGAGCCATTTAAACAATGACTAGCTAAAGTTGGATATGAAAGAATGTAATCACCAATGAAAACTTTCTACCTCCATCCAATAAAATAAAAAAAACAGATCAATAAAAATGGAACTCATTTACATAATACTCGCCATTCTGGTAATTCTTATCATCATAAATATCCTGCTTTCTTACAATGCTGGTAAAAAGCAAACTGGTACCGAATTAGCCGAACTTAAGTCTTCTATCCAAACCCTTACAACAAATCTGAAGGACACCGAAAAAAATTTAAAAGATGAGTTTGTCATCAACCGTAAAGAAAGTGCAGAAACAGCAACAGGTTTAAGAACAGAAATTGGCAATCAGCTGAATAAATTCACACAAACATTTTCAGACCAACTTGGTAACCTTACCAAATCCAACGAAGAAAAGTTAGAAGCCATCCGCAAAACCTTTGAAGAAAAATTGGTGGACTTTCAGAAAAGCATTGAAACAAATAACAAAGAGAGCAGAACAGAACTCAAAAATAATTTGGAGGCATTTAAGAAGGAACTAAACGACGCTTTGCAAGATTACAAGGAGAGAATGAGAGAGCAGTTCTCAGATTTTACAAAAAATCAAAATGTCCAGAATTTGGCCAATAGTGAGAAGATTGCAGATTTAAAAAATTCACTCGAGAATTCCGTCAAAACCATGCAGGAAGGCAACGAGAAGAAGTTGGAAGAAATGAGAAAAACAGTGGATGAAAAACTCAACGAAACTTTGGAAAAACGCCTTGGTGAATCTTTTAAACAAGTCAGCGACCGATTGGAAGCAGTCCACAAAGGATTGGGTGAAATGCAAACCCTGGCGGTCAGTGTGGGGGATTTGAAAAAGGTCATGAGCAATGTAAAATCAAGAGGTGTTTTGGGCGAATATCAGTTGCAAAACATCATCGAAGATTTGCTGACCAACGAGCAATACGAAAAGAATGTAAAAACCAAAGTGGGTAGCGGTGCAGTGGTAGAGTTTGCCATAAAAATGCCCCACGGCAACAATTTAGAAAAAACACTTTGGCTTCCCATTGATTCCAAATTTCCAAAAGAAGATTATGAAGCACTTGTGGATGCTTACGAAAAAGGGGATCTGGAAAAAATTGATGAATACCGAAAAGCATTTATCAACGGAATCAAGAAAAACGCGAAGGACATCAAGGAAAAATACATAGACCCACCCAATACCACAGAATATGGCATTATGTTTTTGCCCTACGAAAGTTTGTTTGGTGAAGTATTGAGGGTTCCCGGACTTTTTGAACAATTGCAAAAAGATTATAAAATCACCATCACCGGTCCAACAACCTTGAGCGCATTGCTGAATAGTTTGCAAATGGGATTTAGAACATTGGCCATCGAAAAACGAAGCAGTGAGGTATGGGATTTATTGGGCGCTGTAAAGACAGAGTTTGGACAATTTGGTACCATCCTTGAAAAAACCAAGAAAAAACTGGACGAGGCATCAAATGTCATAGACTCAGCTGGTGTCAGAACAAGGGCCATAGAAAGAAAGCTGCGCAATGTACAGGAATTGCCCGGTAATGAAACAAAACTGATCTTGGATAATTACAGTGACGAAGAGAGAATCAATTCATCTTTACAAAATTTGGAAGACCAGTAAGCAACAATAAATGGATCTATGGGATCTTGGCATATAGTAAAGAAGAGTTCCTTTTTGTAAGGCTCAAAAAAAAATGATTAAATTTGTCCTCCATGAAAAAATCTATCTTGTTCCTGGCATTCTGGATCTCTTTCTCTTATAAGGCAGATTGCATCCACTATTATATTTCATCGAGTCTCGGAAACGATGGCTGGTCTGGTCGTTTGCCAGTACCCAATGCATCCCGGACCGACGGCCCTAAAAGCAGCGTACAGGCGTTTCAACAATTGATCAATAATACTGCGGGAGCCGGTGACAGCGTATGGTTGAGAAAGGGTGATTCCTGGACCTCCACCAGCGGATTTGTGACCAATCATGCGCATGGCAACCCACAGGTTAATTTGTTTATTGGAGCTTACGGAACGGGCAATTTGCCCATCCTCTATTTTGATGGACAGGGTAATGTATTCACCATCCGGGGATTTGACGATCAGCCAAGTTCCTATCTGCACATCAAAGATCTCGAAATCAATACCAGAGCCACCAACAACCGTCCTACTGGAATATGGGTAGGTGAAGGCTGGTATCCCAACAAACCTCATCATATCATTCTGGATGGTTTGCATGTCAAAAATTGCAGCAACGGCATGATCTTATACGACCGCGACATCATTGTGCAAAATTGCGTACTCAGCAATAACGGCAATAACAACACAGGTCAGGGTATTTTTTGCTCTGCGAGAAATGTCGTCTTTCGCAACAATGTCCTGGACAATAACGGAAGCGGTAGCGTATTTGTGCACAGCATGTATATCAGTCAGACGGACAGCATCACCATTGAGGGCAACGAAATTAAGAATGCCGATGATGGACTCAAACTCAGAACAACCAACCATCTGATCGTGAGAAATAATATCATCCACGACACACGCATCCATACCATCCATTTGGGTGGTGATGAAGCTGGTGGGTTGCGCAACGCCATTATTGAAGGCAATTGGGTCTATAATGCACCTCAGGGATTGCGGATTGCTTCTGAGTCAGGAAACCAAACCCAGCTTACGGAAAATGTCATCGTAAGAAATAATATTTTTCCTGCCATGATCCACATCTCAAACAATGGTCCGGTAAAAGATATTTTTATTTACAATAATCTGCTGCACTCGGGTGGCAGCCTTCCCACTTTATTTTTATGCCAGGCTGTAAACCCAATCAATTTGCAAGTGCGAAATAATATTTTTTACAAAACGACAGCGAGCAATAATCACTCCCTGCTCCTGTTTAATTCTGCCAGCGGATTCAACGGCATCGCATTGGATCACAATCTTTACCATTTTCCTGTCGGAAGCGAAAACATTATTACCTTGGGAAATACCTCTTTCAAAACACTAAGTCATTTCAAAAACCAGTACCCCAATATGGAAATACACGGCCAGCAGGGCGATCCGCATTTTGTAAATCCCGGAACTGATTTTCGGCCAAGCCCCACCAGTTTGCTGGCGATCGATCGCGGAGCAGATCTGTCGGGTCTGGTGGATTTTGACTTTGATCAAAGACAAAGACCCTTGGACGGTGATGGAATTGGCGGAACGGCCTGGGATATAGGTCCCTATGAATTTTGTTGTGTTTCTTCTTCCGATCAAGGTTCAGAATCAGATGCAGCAGTTTGGATTGCTCCCAATCCGGTGCAAGACAGACTCCAGGTATTTCATCCGGGAAATTCCCTTCAAAAAATCATCATCTGCAATATGGTAGGACAGGAGTTAATCTCATTTGATGCTGAGGATGAGTTGACTGAAATAAATGTGAAAGATCTTCCATCTGGTTTTTATTTGTTGTATCACTTATCAGATCATAAGAGGATTGGAAGAATTGGTTTTGTGAAATAGAAGAAGGTGAATGATGAGTTTTGTGTTTAAATAATTTAACACCTCCTCGTCTATTCTCCTGTTAAAATCTTCTTCTCCGGTTTCACCATCACTCCGCGCTTAAGCGCTTCATAACCCCAGCGATGACGGATGTGGTCGATTTGTCGCATCAGGGAGATTTGTTCGCCGGTATCTTCAAAGAGATCCAGCTGGGGGCTGCCATAGATCAGGCCGCTGAATTTGACGCCGATGAGGCGGATGAGTTGACGGCGCTCGTAGACTTTTTCGAAAAGCTGCCAGACCATTGGCCAGAGTTGCCGATCGAGAGAGGTATAAGATATTTTTTGTTGACGGGTGAAGGTGTTGAAGTCGGCATAGCGGATTTTGACGGTGACCACGGAGCAGAGTTTGCCGCTGTCGCGAAGCTCGAAAGCGAGTTTTTCAGTCATGTCGAGGAGCATGGTGCGGATGCGACCCAGATCCAGGGTATCCTGTTCGAAGGTGCGCTCTTTGGAGATTGATTTGGCTTCATGGTAAGGGATGACAGGACGGCTGTCGATCGCGTTGGCGTGCATCCACAGACTGCGGCCATTCTCTCCAAACTGTCGCTCCAGCAATTTGATGGGTATTTCGCTGAGCAGCTGAATGGTGCGCACCCCCATAAAGCTGAGCTTCTTGTAAGTCTCCTTGCCCAAACCGGGGATCTTGGCGGTGGACAGGGGGGCGATAAACCCCTTTTCCGTACCGGCGGGGACCTCACGGGTGCCATTGGGCTTGGCTTCTCCGGTGCCTATCTTGGACACCAGTTTGTTGACCGAAAGCCCAAAGGAGATGGGCAGTCCACTCTCGCGGGTGATCTTCTGCCTTAGTTCAGCAGACCACTTCATACAGCCAAAGTAACGGTCCATGCCGCTGAGGTCCAGATAAAACTCATCGATGGAGGCCTTCTCAAACACAGGGGCTTCGCTTTCGATGATCTCTGTGACCAGGCCCGAATAATGGCTGTAGCTGTCCATATCGCCCCTGAGTACCAGGGCCTGGGGACAGAGCCTCAGGGCCATTTTCATGGGCATGGCGGAGTGCACCCCAAAGGCACGGGCCTCATAGCTGCAGGCCGCCACCACCCCGCGGTTGCTCGTCCCGCCTACAATGAGGGGTTTTCCCCGCAAAGCGCTGTTTTTCAAACACTCTACAGATACAAAGAAGGAATCCAGATCCAGATGAAGTATTGCCCTGTCGTACATGCTGTTTTCTTAAAAAAGGCAAGCCATGGCAAAGGTAATAATTAATCGGCATAGATGGACGAATATATCGACATAATATCTCCCATGCTCGTCCGGCTTGCATTTATGCTCCTACTCATAGAGTGAGGGGGTTCCCTGATTCGCGGTTCTGATGCATAGAGCGGATAATGGCTAAAAAGAAGATGGCTTGATTTATCGGAAAATTAAAAGTTGCGATTTCGATTTGAACACAGCATAAAATTCACAATGAATGGACTGATTGAAGAACAGGACAACACAAACCATTAGAAAGCTTAAAATCTCAAAATTTAGGAGATCAGATGAGTGAGACAGAATGGATTGATACTGCTTTGGCTGCACTTTCAACCCGCCGGATTGCGGAACGAGAGAAGGAAAATGGGTAAAGCAAAAATGCAAAAGTCAGCAAAAAACTGCACGAAAAGAAATGGAGTCAAACAACCGGGAAAGCCGCAATCCCGGGCGATCACTTTTTACTAATTCTCAGGAGGAAAAAATGTCTTTTAAAAAGGAATTCATAAAATAGAAACGATTACCATAGATATGCAATGATTGGGCCTACTTGAGTATAACACAATAAAGAAATCTAGAACGCTCACTCCCCGTAATGATAAAAAATCCCACTGTCAAATGCCGTCCAAAGACTGGCTTTTTGGCCGCAGGATTTTAATGCGTTGTTGGCCCAGGTGTTACAGGTCTTGAATAAATGATAGCGACCTACTGCTTCGTAGAAGGCATCGTGCATGTTATAATTTGCGTCAGTGCCAATGTGAATGGATTGCCCGGACTGGTCTGTTTTGAAGCTTTTTTGAATGTACCGGACAAGTTGTAGGTATTGCTTCTCGCTGATTCGGATCCTTTTGCAATTTTCACTTTCTTCCAAGTGATGATAAAAGCTGGCGTGAATGGCAGAAGTGCTCAATGCAAATGCAGCCTTAAAAGCCACACTCCACTTCAGCTCCGCCCAGGTGGGTGTCTCAAGGTAAAAACCTTTGTCACCCCAACCAAAGGCCACGTATTGTACGCTCGTGTCCTTTGCTTTGGTGTGTTCGAATTTAACCCATTGGGTCCAGTCCATTGCGGCTGTTTTAACTGGCACTACAATGTCGGTGTGAACTCCGTTGGACAAGATATAAATCGTGAGATCATCTTCTGGTTTTACATCTTCATTGACCGCTATTCGCGAAAGGGCAAAAGCCAAGGCAAGGTACATCAAGATAAAGCCAACCAAAGACAATACAAATATTTTTAGACCTTTTGTAATACGCCTAAAGTTCATTGCTAAAACATTTATCTACAATCAGTCTGAAATGATTTTTGATCTGATGATTTCCCATGAAGTCAAGGAATAAATAATTCCAGCCCATTGCACATTTTTCCATTCATTTACAAATGTATTCGATTTTAACAGGAAGCAAAAAAAATTGTATCAGATGCTCAAGTATTTGACAGAGTTTATTGTTTGTATCTTGTTCTTAGATTGACTTATTCATTAGATCTTATACCGGTACCCGCCATACTATTCGGAATTTTGTCCATTGTTCAAACTTTAAATCACCATTCATTCAACCTTTAGACACTTTTTCAATTTTATTAGCACAATATTCATCAGATTTTGAAAAATTCCTTCATCACCCTTGCGGCCATTGCCATATTAATTTTTTTGGTTCGATACTTTTATTTTAAGCCAATGCTGGTGTTTGGACAAGTGGCGCCTGATTTTGCAACGGTGTCCATGGAAGGTGACAGTCTCCGGCTTAAAGATTTTACAGGGCATTATCTGCTGATTGATTTTTGGGGTAGCTGGTGTGCTCCCTGCCGGGCTGAAAATCCAATTCTTTCCTTGCTATATGCCCGCTATAAGGATCAGGTTTTCAAGTCTGCCAAGGGTATCCGTTTTGTGAGTGTGGCTCTGGACAACCAACCTGAGTCTGTCAAATCAGCCATTCAGAAGGATGGACTTGCCTGGTCTGAGCATATTTTGGAAGATCAATCCATGAACGGTAATGTCGCCCGCTTATTTGGTATAAAAAGCATCCCCATGAAGTACCTGATCGGTCCTGACGGCAGAATCATTTTGGCAGACCCGGACATTAAAGAGCTGGATGACTATCTGGCCAAAGACATTTTAAAAAACTGACATTTTGACTGAAAACTCAGAATGGCAAGTATATTGCGCATTTGATGGAGATTGTTAATTAGAAGATATGATGCAGCCAGAAGACAATAAAGTGACAGAAGATCAGCCAATAGATGACAATTTGACGATGGATCAGGATTCTGATCAGTTGATCATTGATGTAGCTTCCATTGAAAACAATTCTAACGATGAAATCTCTAAGATGAAAGCAGAGCTAACGGAGCAAAAAGACAAATTTCTGAGGTTGTATGCCGAATTTGACAATTACAAGCGGAGGACGGTCCGTGAAAAACTGGATTTGATCCACACGGCTTCAAAGGAGGTATTGTTTGAAATTTTGCCTGTGGTGGACGATTTGGAAAGGGCCAGGAAATTGGCTGAAGACCAGGGCGATGAGGCGATTTTTCCAGAGGGTATCAGATTGGTTTACCAAAAACTGATGGGGGTTTTAAAATCAAAAGGTGTGGAAGCCATGGAAAGCAATGGCAAAGAATTCGATGCCAATGATCACGAAGCCATAACGGAGATTCCTGCTCCGGATGAATCCATGAAGGGTAAGATCATCGACACCGTAGAAAAAGGTTATAAAATTCACGATAAAATCCTTCGTTTTGCGAAGGTGGTTGTGGGAAAATAAAATTACACACAAAAAGGGAGGAAGATGAATTCCCGAAGTGCAAATATGGCAAAAAGAGATTATTACGAGGTGCTGGGTGTCAGCAAAAGTGCCAACGATGAGGTCATCAAGAAAGCCTATCGAAAGTTGGCCATGCAGTACCACCCAGACAAAAATCCGGGTGACAAGGCGGCTGAAGAAAAATTTAAAGAAGCAGCTGAAGCCTATGAAGTATTGAGCAATCCGGATAAAAAAGCGAGGTATGACAGGTATGGTCATGCAGGCGTTGACCCTCAGTCCGGAGGTTTCGGAGGACAGGGCGGAATGACCATGGACGATATTTTTGAGCACTTTGGAGATATCTTCGGGGAGAGCGGTGGAAGTCCATTTGAATCCTTTTTTGGTGGCAGAGGCAGGTCGAGCCGAACATCCGGAGGCCAGAAGGGAAGCAATATCCGGATCAAGGTGTCCCTGACCCTTGAGGAAATTGCCACCGGCATCAGCAAGAAGATTAAAGTAAAGAAGCAGGTTGCTTGCAAAATCTGCAGTGGCTCCGGTGCCAAAGACGCCAAATCGGTCAAAACCTGTGGTACCTGCAATGGCTCCGGTTATGTCCGCCAGGTTCGAAGTACCTTCCTGGGTCAGATGCAGACCACGACTACCTGTCCAACTTGCAATGGATCCGGGCAGCAAATAGCCAACAATTGCACTTCATGTCGTGGAAGCGGTGTGGAAATGGGTGAGGAGACCATCGAAATCCAAATTCCAGCAGGCGTGGAGGACAATATGCAATTGTCGATGCGTGGAAAAGGGAATGCGGGATCCAATGGAGGCCCTGCAGGAGATTTGCTGATCAGTATCGAGCAAAAACCCCATGAATCTTTCTCAAGGGATGGCATGAACATTCATTATGATCTGTATGTCAATTTCGCCGATGCAGCACTAGGCTATCAGGCTGAAGTTCCCACCCTCAACAATCCAGTCAAAATCAAACTTCCACCGGGCACCCAAAGTGGAAAAATCTTCCGTCTGAAAGGTTTGGGTATCCCATCGGTGCAGAGTTATGACAAAGGCGATCAACTCATTCACATCAATATCTGGACTCCTAAAAATTTGACTTCTGAAGAAAAGTCCATGTTGGAAAAAATGCGCCAGATGCCCAATTTTCAACCACATCCCGGCACAGAAGAAAAGGGATTTTTTGAGCGCATGAAAGAGTTTTTTCATGGGTAGAAACTTTTTTTTTGTCAGCATTTTACTGTGGACCATTGTTTTTGCGAATTCTTGCAGAAATGCCTTGTACAAAGAAGAAATAACCGTTGATCCGATTGGATGGACCTACGATCAGGAGGTAAAATTCAAATGGAATGTCAAAGACACAAGCCTACTGTATGACATCCTATTGAAATTGGAACACACGATCGATTTAAAGTATCAGAATGTATATGTCAAAGCGATCACTTCCATCCCCAACCAGGCGGACGCAGAGCAAATTCTCTCGTTGGAATTATTGCATACAAATGGGATTCCTGTTGGAGATTGTTATGGTAATCATTGCAGGGCAGCACTGGTATTGAATGAGAAAATCCGCTTTCCTTCATTGGGAGAGTATTCTTTAAAATTGCAGCAAAACTCAAGACAGGATAGCCTTCCCGGATTGAAATCTCTCAGTCTGGAGATTGTACAGAGCAAACTTTAACCCAGAATTGTCATTAGAATTCTATTACGAGCCAAAATAGCTTTAAATGCAAGCCTCTTCTCGAAATTCGTGCTCAATGAAATATAAAATGACCAAACAAAGTATTGTTTGGTTCCTTCCTTAGCGAGTGAAATTGTTCACTCGCTTTCCGACCATGTCGGAACCAGTCAGTCATGCGCGAATTTCTTTCGAGGAGTCTTGCCTTTGTTGCTCTTTTGGCTCTCATTACAAAATCTAATGACAATTCTGGGTTTAATGAATGTGCATCATTTTTTGCCCATGAGATTTTTTCAAGGTCTGGACGGATGATTCAATCAGTTAAAAATCCTCTCAAAAGCGGCCCTTTGAATGTCTTTAAGCTGATCACTATTCACTACCTTTGCGGCCCTAATTCAAAAATGTATGGCAGACCATAAGATTATATTTTCGATGAGCGGTGTGAGCAAAATCATTCCTCCCAACCGCACGATATTAAAAGACATTTGGTTGTCTTTTTTTTATGGAGCAAAAATTGGAGTTCTGGGTTTGAATGGATCCGGTAAGTCCACCTTGCTCAAACTGATAGCAGGTATTGATAAAAACTATCAGGGAAAAATCGAATTTGATGGCAACTACAAGATTGGTTTTCTGGAACAAGAGCCCAGCTTGGATGAGTCCAAGACGGTCAAGGAAATTGTCCAGGAAGGTGTTCAGGAGATTGTCGATCTGCTCAGGGAATATGATGAGATCAACCTGAAGTTTGCCGAACCAATGGAGGATGATGAAATGAACCGCTTGATTGAACGCCAGGGTGAAGTCGGTGAAAAGCTGGAGATTCTGGGTGCCTGGGAATTGGACAACAAGTTGGAAGTGGCGATGGATGCTTTGCGTTGTCCGGAAGGCGATACCAAAGTGAGAGTGCTTTCGGGAGGAGAGCGAAGAAGGGTGGCGTTGGCCAGACTTTTGCTCAGCAATCCGGATATCTTATTGCTGGATGAACCCACCAACCATTTGGATGCAGAGTCTGTGCTTTGGTTGGAGCAGTTTCTCAGCAAGTTTCCAGGTACGGTCATTGCAGTCACGCACGACCGTTATTTTCTGGACAATGTAGCTGGTTGGATTCTTGAGTTGGACAGAGGCGAGGGAATTCCATGGCAGGGCAATTACTCTTCCTGGCTGGAGCAAAAATCCAACCGATTGGCCAATGAAGAAAAACAGGAAAGCAAGCGCAAAAAAGCACTCGACAAAGAATTGGAATGGGTGCGAATGAATCCGAAAGGTCGTCAGGCCAAATCCAAAGCCAGATTGAATGCGTATGAGAAAATGGCAGGTGAAGAAACCCGCGAAAAGGAAAACAAACTAGACTTGTTTATACCACCGGGTCCCAGACTTGGCGATGTCGTCATTGAAGTCAATGGTGTATCCAAAGGATTTGGTGACCGATTGTTGTATGACAATGTTGGTTTTAAAATTCCAAAAAATGCCATTGTGGGAATTATTGGCCCCAATGGCGTAGGAAAGTCCACTCTATTTAGAATGATCATGGGTCAGGAAAAACCGGACAGCGGAAATATTGTCATCGGAGAAACGGTGAAACTGGCTTATGTTGATCAAAGCCATCATGATCTCCTGCCGGATAAAACCATCTACGATATTATTTCCGGAGGATTGGATATCATCAAGGTGGGTAATGCAGAAGTCAATGCCAGGGCTTATTTGAGTAAGTTTAATTTTTCTGGTCAGGATCAAAGCAAGAAAGTGGGTGTTTTGTCCGGAGGGGAGAGAAACCGATTGCATTTGGCCATGACCCTCAAGGAGGGTGGCAACGTTTTATTGCTCGATGAACCAACCAATGACATTGATGTCAATACATTGCGTTCGCTGGAAGAAGCCATTGACGATTTTGCAGGTTGCGTGTTGGTGATCTCTCACGACCGATGGTTTATCGACCGACTCGCCACCCATATTTTGTCTTTTGAAGACGAAGGCCAGGTGGTGTTTTTTGAAGGTAATTTTACTGATTACGAAGAAAACAAGAAACAGCGATTGGGCAATGTTACGCCGCACAGACCCAGATTCAAGAATCTGATGCGGATTTAGAATTCCGTTCTTGCCTGGAATACACTTTGACTTTTATTGTTGTTTTGATTGAATTGGATCAAGCTGATTGATTTCCGGCTGGTCTGTATTGTAATGGACGGTAATGCTGTCTCCAACTTCAAATTGTTTGAGCTGACTTTTAAAAATTCCAGAAAATTTTTGAGCGTTGATTTCAAATTCATAGTGGTGCAAAAAGGTTTCTTTGGCATTGGACCATTTTCGTCTTTTTTCAAAACGACTCTCTACCTTGCTAATGCTTGTTTTGATCTCCGAAGAAAGGGCGGACAATTTGCCGGGCTGCTTCTGCTTGAAAGGAAGGGTAGTATCCAGAAAAAACCACAAACCAGTGGAAAGAAAAAGGGAAACGATCCAAGCCAACAAGGCCCTGTTTTTTTTTCTGTCAAATCCAATCAAAGTAAAGAGCTGTGATGCAATCATTTTTCCAGCAGGAAGAAAAAGTACGAGGGGAAGTAAATCGAGAAAAAATTCATCAGAGTTCCGAAAACCAAGCATAAGAACTATACCTGAGCCAATCAGGCTTAGTGCAAACAAGAAGATAGAAAAGCTTGGATTGCGTTTTTCAGTCAAGGAATTTTTTAAAAGTGGAGGTGGAATTTGGGAAGGCTTTGATGGCAGCAAGGGCCATTTTTCGTCATTGCAAACGAGTGTTGCTGTTGTTTTTAAAAATCCAACCTCTACCAGAATTTTTAGGTCCAAACCTTGTAATTCAAAAGTGCCAACACCAGCACGCAGTTTTGTATCGCATATTTGCTGATCCACTGTAAGACGGTATTCAAAGCAATCGAATTTGGGTCTGATGCTGAGAAGAACGTTTCTTTCGCCGCATTTTGAAAAGTAGTAATTGGCTAACATACGGTTCTGTGGATGAATATAAATATTTTTTGATAAGAACTATGCAATAGAAATATTTGTCTATAGAATTTTGGTGCCCATACTAAGCTGTTATTAAAAGAGACGCATTGATTTGAGGAATTCGATTTGATTTATTAACAGGCCTTGGGCTCTTTTTATTTCCGGAATGATCATTCATATCAAGAGGATCAATTCTGCAATCGTACTTTGAAAACAGGTTTTCGGTTTTCAGGAACATTGGAAAAGTCAACAAGACTCTTTTAGGAAACCTGTTGAGCTGATATTTTTTCATTTTGGGTCAAACTTAAAACAATCAATAAAAAACGAACAGCATATTCAGGCTATTCAGTTTTGGCGCTCAAGTTAAAAAACTTCCGGCTCCGATGAGGTATCATTCTGACTATGAAATGGAAACTTATGGATAAAAAATTATCTAAATCATTATTATATAAGATTATATAAATTATATAATATATTAATATGATATTTTTATAAATTTCACCGAATATATCCAAGGCATAATCTCTGCGACAAGAAACCAATCAAGCTGTTTTTTCGTTATATCTTCCATGCGATTGAAATCCTTTGTTTTACTGATCGTTTTTTCATTTTGTGGAATGCTATTGATGGCACAGGATCCTCGATTGGCGATGCAGTATTTTCAGGATGGCGAGTACGACAAAGCCGCACAACTTTACAGCAGTTTATTTCAGAAAAATCCAGAAAGCGAGGTTTATTTAAATTATCTTTTATTGAGCCTAGAAGGTGCCGGTAAAAATGCAGAGGCTGAATCCCTGGTAAAAAAGGAGATTGGTCGCAAACCCAAGGAAGCCATTTTGTATTTGTATTATGGCAAAATTTTACAAAAAAAGGGAGATGGAAAAGCGGCTGACAAGCAGTTTAAAAATTGTATCGATCATCTGCCGGCCGATGTGATCCTGATTCAAAAGGTGGCCAATGCTTTTTTGGAAATTCCAAATTATGATCTTGCCATTGCTTCCTACGAGAAAGGGCAAAAAATCTTAAAGGGGCAGTTTTCGTTTACCTACAACCTAGCGGACCTGTACCGCAGAAAAGGAGACCATCATACCATGCTCAAGTATTATGTAGAGGGATTGGACGACGGGAGCATTCACGTGGTGACCTTGCAAAATGTACTGGTGGCCTATCTTGAGCCCATCAAATTGGTTGATTTGCAGAGCATGCTGTACGAGCGTCTGCAAACAAAACCCGATCACATACCATATGTAGAAATGCTGCAATGGACTTTTGTCCAAACCAAAGATTTCATCAATGCAATGAGGCAGGCCAAAGCCATGGACAGAAACCTGAATGAAGGAGGTGGAAGAGTCATGCAGATGGCAAATATTGCTGCCAATGAAGGGGATTACAAAACTGCGATTGATGGGTATAGTTATGTGAGAAATCTGGGTCCAGCCGGAGGAAATTATTTAGAAGCTTATCGCCAGATTCTGATCAACAGACGCAAGCTAATCGTCGAAAAAAGAAACTACAATGCAGAGGATCTCCTCGAACTCGAGAAAGACTATCAAAGCTTTAAAGAAGAATACGGTGCCAGCAGACTGGCTGCACAAATGTTGTTGGAATATGCAGAACTTGAGGCTCGGTATCTCAACAGGACAGACAAAGCCATTGCCATTTTGACCGAAGTGGTTGCCAATCCGGTGGTCGATGCGAGGACCAAAGCCCAAGCCAAAATCGATCTTGCCGATTATTATTTGATCAGCGGAGAGCGTTGGGAGAGCACGCTTTTATATTCCCAGGTGGACAAAGACTTTATGGAAGACCAAATTGGAGAAATGGCCCGGTATAAAAATGCAAGACTCTCTTATTTTGCAGGTGATTTTGAATGGGCGCAAGAACAGTTTGATATTTTAAAAAGAGCTACTTCCAGGCTCATATCCAATGACGCCATCGACATGTCTGTTTTTATTTTGGATCATCTCAACCAGGATTCCACGGGAGAAGCATTGTCCGATTATGCAGCAGCCGAACTGGCTTTGTTCCAAAATAGATTTGACACAGCCCTGACCATTCTAGACAGCATGATTGTATGGTATCCCGAAAACAGTCTTGTGGATGATATCTATTACTTACAGGCTCAGGTTTTCAATCGAATTCAGCAGACGGACAAAGCGATCCTGAAATACGAATACATCCTTGAAAAACATAAGGAAGAAATCAGGGCCGACAATTCCCTGTATGAATTGGCCAAAATATATGACCATCAGCTGGACAATAAGACGAAAGCCCTGGAATTGTATGAGAGGCTTTTCTTGGAGTTTAGCGGAAGTACCCTGGCGGTGGATGCAAGACAACGATTTAGGGTCCTGAGAGGAGATAAGTTTCAATAAGGCATGCAGACAAAAGACGAAATTGTTAGTAATTGGCTACCCAGATACACGGGCGTTCCATTGGACGAATTTGGAGAGTACATCATCCTTGTCAATTTTAGTTTGTACGTGGAATTGTTTGCAAAGTGGAATGGTGTAGAGATCAGAGGCAAAGACAGACCCATGTCCAACGCCACCGCTCACAACATTACCATCATCA
Organism: Saprospiraceae bacterium; assembly: GCA_016715965.1. NCBI lineage: Bacteria > Pseudomonadati > Bacteroidota > Saprospiria > Saprospirales > Saprospiraceae > Saprospiraceae bacterium. Next base: position 1,909,950 of record JADJXG010000001.1, read on the forward strand.
ATTTTGGAATGGGAAGTCCAAATGCTGGTACCGTCATTGATCTATTGACAGCAATTATGCCCAAGGCAATTTTGTTTTTGGGTAAATGTGGTGGTCTAAAAACCAGTAAGAACAACATCGGTGATTTGATATTGCCCATTGCGGCGATTCGCGGAGAGGGTACATCCAATGACTATCTTCCTCCGGAGGTTCCTGCTTTACCGGCTTTTGCATTGCAAAAAGCGATCAGCACCACCATTCGCGAGCACGAAAAGGATTATTGGACAGGTACTGTTTACACCACCAACAAACGCGTGTGGGAACATCGGGAAGATTTTAAACAATACCTCACCGAGTTGCGCGCCATGGCCATTGACATGGAAACCGCCACCATTTTTATCGCTTCTTTTAAAAATAAAATTCCTGCAGGCGCGCTTTTGCTCGTGTCCGATATGCCCATGATGCCGGATGGCGTCAAAACAGAAGAGAGCGACAAAAAAGTAACCTCCGAGTTTTTGGAGGAGCATCTCAAAATCGGAATAGACTCTTTGAAAAAACTGATGGAAAATGCCCAGACTGTAAGGCATTTAAGGTTTTGAACCGAAAATTTTCCCCAATAAATTATCCAGTTGATCTTCCAGAGGATCCGGTGAGCTAAAGTCGCTAAATCCATCATATTGCAGCGCTTCGCTCAGATGAAGACTCAGGTTGAGGTTTTTTTGATCGACACAAAGAAATTTTTTCTTTCTCCACAATTCTCTTCCCAAATATTCCTGTTCGGGCTGTCCGGGTGTTGGCACCAGCAATGCTTGTTTTTTAATGACGGCAAGATCCATCAGGGTGGTATATCCAGACCTTGATACGATGAGCCTGGATTCACACAACAACCGGTTGAGCGATTCGCCTGAGCAAAGATCAATTACTTCCACATTGGATGGATAATGCAAAGATCTGGGAAGATTGGTACCTCTGATCAACAGTGCATTTCCATCGGGCAGCGCGGAGAATTGTGCCATCAGCAATTCCTCGAAGTAAGTCCTCTGCGGTTCGGGTCCGGACAACAGAAAACAGATTTCAAATTTTGGGTCAAGATCCATTTTACGAAGACGGGAGACTGGACCAATGAAGAAATGTTGATCGGAATGAAACAAATGGGATAAATCGCCGGACAAATTGGAATCGTTTTCAAAGTCGGGTATCCACAACTGATCAAACTTCATGTAGAAAAATCTCATCCAGCGATCGGTCATTATTTCCAAGAGTTTAGACCCGAGCGGAAGGTGGAGATGATGGGATACAATGACCGAAGAAATGTCTTTTTGCGAAGCCCCAAAGCGGGCATCCGAAACAATCAATTGGATGTTTTCCTTTTTGCAAATAGATTCAATTTGTTTTTTTTCTTTAAAAATGGCTTTGTGCAATTTTGAAAACTGCAACAGCATGTTCCAGTACATATTGCTCGTCGGATAGCTCATGCCATAATCGACCAATTCATATAAGGGTAAGTGTGGAAATTCGAGTCGCAGAAGATCCATACCTGCACCAGAGCAAGCAAGTACAATTTTTATTTTTTTGGATTCAAAATACCGAATGATCGGAATGGTCCTTGTGATGTGCCCCAATCCCCAATGTTGAGGACAGATCAAAACAGATTCGGGAAAATGAGTATTGTACTCTGTTTCTGGTTTTGTTTTAGCTGGATCCATGAGAGCTAAAATAGGACCATTTAATCGTTCAGTCTGATTTCGTCTTCTGGTCCATCGAAAAATCTAAACTCAATGAGACCCATGTCCTGATCTTCTTTTATTTTAACCCTTCTCTGGTATTTCCAATACCATTTCCAGGGATATCCAAACCAACCTTTCTTCAGGTATGCAACCACGTATGGGTGGGCCATCAGAATGGGCTGTTTGGCGGGACGGGTCTTCATGATAAAATCCAATTTGGATTCGATCTGATCGACCAACAAGATGGTCGGATTGACTTTTCCATTTCCATTACAGCAAGGGCAGGTTTCCGTTGTATCGATGGTCATTTCCTGCTTTTCTCGCTGACGAGTGATTTGCATCAAACCAAACTTCGATAGCGGAAGGATGGTGTGTTGAGAGCGGTCGTTGGCCATAAATTCTTTCATCTGCCTGTAAAGCTCTGCTTTGTTTTCATTGCTTTTCATGTCAATGAAATCAATCACGATCAGGCCGCCGATGTCCCTCAGTCGAAGTTGTCGCGCTATTTCTTCTGCGGCCTCTAAGTTTACCTGGAGTGCCGCATTTTCCTGATCCAATCTTTGGACCTTGGGTCCGCTATTGACATCGATCACGTGCATGGCCTCTGTTTTGTCAATGACCACATAAGCTCCACTGGGAAGAGTAGATGTATTGCCAAAGGAGGATTTTATCTGTCGTTTGACCCCATGTGCATCAAAGATTGATTTGGTTCCTTTGAAATGATGGAGAATACTAACTTTATCCGGGAGATTGCTTTGGAGATAATTTTTAATGGCCAGGTAAAGGTCAAAATCATTGACGTGAATTCCGGAAAAATTCTTGGTTACAATGTCTCTGATCAGACTGGAAGTTTTATCCACCTCACTCAAAAGTTTGATGGGTGGTTTGGCCTTGACAAGTTGCTGGTGGATATGCCGCCATTTTACCAGCAACAAATTCATTTCTTCATGGAGTTCTGCTACTTTTCTGCCTTCTGCAGCAGTGCGTACAACAATGCCAAAATTTTTTGGCCGTATTGATTCTACCAAATTATAGAGTCTGTCTCTTTCGTCAGAGCTTGCAATTTTTTTGGAAATGGCGATGGAATTGGAAAAAGGGGTAAGGACAATATACCGGCCCGGGATGGTTAGCTCACAACTCAGACGATGTCCTTTGGTAGAAATGGGTTCTTTGAGGATTTGAACCAACAGCAAATTTTTCTTTTCCAGCACCTGGGAGACTTTTCCATTTTTGTGAATTTCGGGCTGAATTTCAAAATTTTCCAAACCCTGGCTGGTGTGTATTCCGTGGATGACTTCGTGGGTATATTTTTTAACAGAATTGAGCACAGGCCCCATGTCCGTATAATGAAGAAACGCTTCTTTGGAATGGCCTATGTCCACAAAAGCTGCGTTGAGACCCGGCATCAGTTTTCTGACCTGACCCAGGAAGATGTCACCCACGTTGTAATGGGTATTGGATTTTTGTTTGTGGAGCTCTACCAGTTTTTTGTTTTCCAGCAGAGCAATTTCCACGGTCCCCTGATGGGATGAGATGATTAACTCTTTGTCCATTGCACCAATTTAGTGAGATGCGGAGCTAAGATTTACATGTAGCCAAACATGGAAGTTAAAACTGCCAGACAATCATCGCAGATATGACTACGGTTGTGGGAAAGGCTAGGTGTAAAAACCAATATGAAGAGGACGACCGTCTGTCATGGCTCAGGTTTGCCTTTCAGTGATCACTGTTTTTAGATTGATGGGGTATTCGTTCACCAACCGAGCAGGTTCAAAAAGGACCTTAGTGCCGCAAGGTTAACCTATCTTATTTTCTTTTTGTGCCTATTCTTTCTAAGCCTCTTTTTGCGCTTGTGTGTGGCTATTTTATGTCTTTTTCTTTTTTTACCGCAAGGCATAATTTGTATTTTTAAAATTTATTATTGAAATAAATCTGCCTGAACTTCAGTTCAGACTTATTCTTTTTTACAATGTTTTTGAAATTCAGAAGGGTCATCCGTCCAATTTGCCGATTCAATGAGTTCCAACATGAGACAATTGGCTTCAGGATCATCTGATTTTTTATTCAACAACTTGAGCAATCTACTTTTGGCTTTTTCCCATTGACCTGTTTGCATGGCCAATCGGGTCAGAGTATATTGGATGGCCAGATAATCAGGATATTCCTTTTCCAAAGCCAAAAGAGCTTGAATGCCAGCCATTGGATTTTCACCCGGACTTTTGACGTCCACCAGGGCCAAGAGCAATCTGTATCTTGGCTCATTGGGTGCCAATGAGATGGCATTTTCGAAAGCGCTGGTCGCTTTTTGACGACAATACAAGCGTTCTCTTTCTCCATCCAGTTGGTCGAGACCTTCCAGAAAAGTAGTCCCTGCAATGCTCCATGCTTCTGCACTTTTCTCAATTTCTGCTATTTGCATTGCATAAGCTCCTGCGATATCAGCCCTTCCATTCTGAAACCAAAATCCCGACAGGGCCTTTAGAGGCTCTGCCTTTTCTTCGGAGGATTGCACTTTATCGTTCAATTGCTTGAGTTCAGCTTTCTGAACCTCAGTGAGTTTTACGGTAGCTTCTGAGAGTAAATTTTCAATTCCACTTGCATCCAAAGACTTGGCTTTGCTCTGAGCGGATTTTTTAAGATCTGGTGAGACAATATCCAAAAAAAGGAAGCTGCTCAAACAGACCAGCAAAAGTCCGGCCGCCAGGGTCAATGGACTCAATCTCATGCTATTCTTCTCCTTCTTCTTCGTATACGCCTTCCGGCTCCTTACCCAATTTTACATGATCCACAAAAATTTTAGCAGGCTTAAAAGAAGGTATATAGTGCTCCGGAATTTCGATGGCAACATTCTTTTTTATATGTCTTCCAATCTTTTTGGCGCGTTTTTTTACAACAAAGGAACCAAAGCCCCTGATAAAAACATTTTCGCCACCAGCCAGAGAAGCTTTCACTTCCTTGAAAAACATTTCGAGAGAAACGAGTACATCTACCTTGGGTACACCAGATTTCTCGGAGATAATGGATACTAAATCCGCTTTTCTCATTTGCTTGATATTTAATTAGTTATGAAAAAATTATTCAAAAGAGTGTGCAAATTTCGGAAAATTTATCGGAATGCAAAAAAAAACCAAGTTTTTTTTTAAAAAAATGGGTTCTAAGCATTTATAATTCAGACAAATAGAACCAGAAAGTCCAATTCTGAGCTTTTTGGAAGCTGACTGGCCTCTGATTCATTGTGTAATTGACCCAAGCATACCTTCGCATTGGTTCAAACTCCTTACCTTCGCCCAAACTCTTAGGCAGATGATCTACAGTATGACTGGTTACGGCCAGGTCAAAGCCCAATACAAGGATAAGGAAATTACCGTGGAATTGAGGTGTCTCAATTCAAAAATGAACGACTTTAGGGTCAAGACACCCAATGCTTACCGACACAAAGAGCTGGAGTTAAGAAAATTGCTGAATGATGCGGTGATCCGGGGAAAACTGGATTTTATTCTATCTGTCATCAGTTCCAAAGGAGACGAAGATTATTCTTTGAACAAGAATCTGTTCAAATCTTTTTACAACCAGATTCATGATTTGGGAATTGATCTTTCACAGACCGATATTTTGAATGCCATTTTACAATTTCCAAATGTCATTGAGCCGAATGCCAATGAACTTGAAGATGACGAGTATGATTTTGTTTTGTCTGTAATAAAAGAGGCCATTGAAAAACTGAATGATTTCAGAATCATTGAAGGAGCTATTGTTGAAAATGAGTTTCTCCTTCGGATTAAAATCATCATCGATCATTTGGATGAAATAACTCAATTCGAAAAAGAACGTTACGAGCTTCTGCGGGACAAAATTTTAAAATCATTGAACTCAACATTTTCCAATGAAAATATCGATAAGAACAGATTTGAACAGGAGCTAATGTATTACATGGAACGGCTTGACATCACCGAAGAGAAAGTAAGGTTGCGTCAGCACTGCGATTATTTTCTCAAGGAGATGGAATCTGAAAATGTGAGCAAATCCAAGAAGCTAAATTTCATTAGTCAGGAAATGGGTCGTGAAATCAATACCCTGGGAGCAAAGGCACAGCACTCCTCCATTCAGAAATTGGTGGTTGTTATGAAAGATGAATTGGAAAAAATAAAAGAACAACTGGCCAATATCTTATGAGTTTGCAAGGCAAAATCATCATACTTACAGCCCCTTCGGGTAGTGGTAAGACCACTTTGGCCAATTATTTATTGCAAACTTTTGAACAATTGAGTTTTTCCGTTTCTGCAACAACCCGCAAACCCAGAATGGGAGAATTGCATGGAAGAGAATATTATTTTGTCTCCGACGATGATTTTAGGGATATGATACGCAAAGATGAATTGTTTGAATATCAGGAAGTGTATGAAGGGCAATACTATGGAACTTTGATGGGTGAAATTCAGAGAATTTGGAAATCTGGAAAAGTAGCTTTATTTGATATTGATGTGAAAGGTGCACATTATGTCGAAAAGAGAGGATATAAGAATGTTCTCAGCATCTATGTAAAAGCTTCTTCTCTTGAGGTCCTCAGAAAAAGACTTGAAGGCCGTGGCACAGAATCTGAAGAAGCCATTGTAAAAAGACTCAACAGGGCTGCCGAGGAGTTAGAGTACTCCAAATATTTTGATTACGTCATTACCAATGACAATTTATCTCTTGCCAAAAAAGTGGTGGGTATGATTGCAGAAGAATTTATGAGAGAAGAGATTTAAAATGAATATTGGATTTATTGTTGTGACAAGGAATTTGCACCCTTATTCTAAACAGTGCTGTCATTCAATTTCAGGATTTCTTTTCATGTCAAGATATACCCACACCACAAGCACCAACGCAATTAGTTCTGCAATCGTCCTATAAATATGGTAATTCCACCATGAATCTCTCAATTGGGTCCAATTTTCTGACATTGAATCGTAACTCCAAGTTAATATTTCATTTTGAATGGGTAAGTTGCCAAAGCGACTTATGAGCAGACATGAGAAAAAACACAAAGCAGCAATACTCAATAAAGCAAAGTAAAGCTTTTGTTGTTTGTATTTAATTGCGCTCCAACCGGTGATCAACGTTGCTGCTACAACCAGGGTAACCATGATTGTATTTAAAGACTGTACCAAATTTTGTTGTTGGTCTAAATAGCTTGAAGCAGAATAATGCATCGGATTCATACCCACCCAGATACCAAAGCTTGTTCCTGCAAGTAAGGCAGCAAGAAGTATGTTGATAAATTTTAAATAAATGGATTTCATGGTATTTAATTTAAGAAGTCAAACTTAAGATTAAAAAAACAAGAGAATTACAAAAATAATCCATCCATTACAATCGTCAAACGACCGAATGAAAAAAACGAGATCATCATCATGAACTCTATGTACAAATTTAAATGAAATTTGGGAAAGCATACCTATTGACAGGATTGTTCTTCAGATTTCAAGAGCGGTCTGAGTTTCTCTTAATGAATGGCAAAAAATAATCATACCAATTGGATTCGCTAAAACCTAATTTGAATTTTAGAGTTGTTTCAACATAATTTATAGAGTGAATATGTCGAATACAGAATTGGTGGTCATTGGCTCAGGCCCGGGAGGATATGTTGCTGCCATAAGAGCCGCTCAGCTTGGAATGCAAGTATGTCTGGTAGAAAAGTATTCTAATCTGGGTGGGACTTGTCTGAATGTTGGTTGTATTCCATCCAAAGCATTGTTGGATAGCAGTGAGCTGTATCATCAGTTAAAGGAAAAAGCCGGAGCGCATGGGATTCAGACGGGTCAAATAAACCTGGATGCCCTTGGTTTTTTTAAAAGAAAAGAGGAGGTAGTCATCCAAAATACCAAGGGGATTGAATACCTTATGAAAAAAAATAAAATCACAGTTTTGACAGGGCACGCTTCCTTTTTAGATCAAAATGCACTCCAAATTAAAGCCTCAGATGGGCAAAGCTCAGTTTTGCAATTTAAATATGCGGTGATCGCTACTGGGTCAAAACCCAATATTCCAGAGCTATTTAATTACGACAAGAAAAGAGTAATAAGCTCCACGGAAGCTTTGTCTTTAGGCCAAATCCCGAAATCGATGGCGATTATTGGCGCCGGAGTGATCGGTTTAGAATTGGGCTCTGTTTTCGCACGGCTTGGAACCCAGGTTGATATTCTGGAATACATGGATCGCATACTTCCGGGAATGGACAGTGACTGTGCCAAAGAACTGCAAAAATCAATGAAAGGACTTGGTGTCAATTTTATGTTGTCCAAATCCGTCGTAAAACTTGAATCAACGAATGAGAAGGTGACCATTCATTATACGGACAGGGATGGCCAAAATCCAAATACCCTTATAAAAGATTTCTGTCTGGTCAGCATAGGAAGAAAACCATATACAGATGGCCTGGAATTGAAGAATGCAGGTGTCAGGCTCGATGAAAAAGGTAGAATCTTAGTAGATTCTGAATTAAGGACCAACACAGCGCATATTTTTGCCATAGGCGATGTCATAAAGGGAGCTATGCTGGCCCACAAAGCGGAAGAGGAAGGAGTTTTTGTTGCTGAGATTTTGGCCGGCCAAAAACCCCATATTAATTACCAACTGATACCTGGAGTGGTATATACCTGGCCAGAGATGTCAGCAGTGGGCTATACAGAAGAACAGCTCAAAGAGCTTGGCATTTCTTATAAGGTCGGTAAATTTCCTTTTAAAGCCCTCGGTCGATCCCGTGCGAGTATGGATTCAGAAGGTTTGGTCAAAGTATTGGCTGATCAGCGGACAGATCGCATTCTTGGTGTTCATATTGTTGGAGCCAGAGCGGCTGATCTGATCATGGAAGCTGTTGCTTTGATGGAGTTTGGAGCATCTGCCGAAGACATGGCCAGAATTTGTCACCCGCATCCCACTTATTCAGAAGCGATGAAAGAGGCTGCGCTGCATGCCACAGCCAATAGGGCAATACACCTTTAAATTTTGCAAAATGATTTTAGGTAAGTTCGATGGAGAATTGACTAAGACCCGTAAAGAAAAATATTTAAATTTCTCCTTTATGAAAAAATAGGATCTGTTGATCGTGAAGAATCAATAAAATGGACAATGAATAAAAGATAGTAGGATCAGGCAGTAATCAATTCTTCCTTCACCAGATGAGCAGTTGGAAATCCGCTGTCAATTGCAGAAAATCGGTATCCCAAATCTGCAAAATGGTTGAGAACAGCTGGCAATACAAACTTCATTTTTTCAAACGTTTTCAGGCTATCGTGTAAGACCACAATTGAACCTGGCTGGGAATTTTTCAAGATATTTTGGAAGCAATCTTCGGCAGTAATTGCGGGATCAAAATCACCGGAGAGTACATCCCACATGATAATTTTATAATGATGTTTTAGGAACCGGACTTGAGAGGGTCTCAGTCTTCCGTATGGAGGACGGAATAATTTACTTCGGCACAAACGGGCCGCTGTTCTTACATCAAGGATATAGTCCAGGTTGTTGGTGGACCATCCAGACAAATGATGATGGGTGTGACTCCCGACAGAATGCCCTTCACCAATCAGTCGATCGAAGATTTCAGGATTCTTTTCTACATTCTGGCCGACACAAAAAAAGCTTGCCTTCGCACCATGTTCTGCCAAAACATCCAGGATCCAGGGCGTGACTACTGGAATTGGACCATCGTCAAAGGTCAGAAAGAGCTCTTTTGAGCCTGTATTCATTCTCCAGATCAAATCCGGAAAGATATCTTGAAGAAATTTAGGGGTGAAACTCAAATACATATTCTTCGAATTGTCGCGGGATTATCTATTTTTACGCTTTTCTGAATGAATCACAAAGCTAAGTCCGGAGTTTAGCTATTCTGTTAATTCAGACATAATGAAATATTAATCACAAAATAATATTTTTCTGACATGCCCCCGGTTAGAGTAAGATTTGCCCCATCACCAACAGGTGCATTGCATATTGGCGGTATTCGAACCGCATTGTATAATTATCTATTTGCAAAACAAAATTCTGGAACTTTTATCATTCGGATTGAAGATACAGATCAGGCCAGGTATGTACCGGGTGCAGAAGAGTATATCTTAAAGTCATTGGAATGGTTGGGTTTGAAAGATGATGAGGGACCTGTGAGTGGTGGAGCATTTGGACCTTACCGGCAATCCGAAAGAAAGCAAATCTATTTGGAATATGCAGATCAGTTGATCGAAAAGGGATTTGCTTATTATGCATACGATACTCCCGAAGAATTGGAATCTATGCGAATTAAGTGGACAAGCCCTGAAAACCCAATGCCCAAATACGATTTCAATACCAGAGACCAAATGAAAAACAGTCTCAGCTTGTCCCAGACTGAAATTAAAAAACTGCAGGATCAAGGTATTGCCCGGGTGGTCCGCTTGAAAGTGCCTAAAGGGGAGTCGGTAAAAATTGTTGATCGTGTGCGCGGAGAAGTCATTTTCTCTACCCAGGAACTGGATGATAAAGTTCTGATTAAATCAGATGGAATGCCCACCTATCACATGGCCAATGTGATTGATGACCGTCTGATGCAAATCAGCCATGTCATCAGGGGGGAAGAATGGTTAAGTAGTACAGCACACCATGTCCTTCTGTACCGTTTTTTTGGTTGGGAACATGAAATGCCACAATTTGCCCATCTACCGCTTATTCTTAAGCCGGAAGGGAATGGAAAACTCTCTAAAAGAGATGGAGCCAAATTTGGATTTCCGGTTTTCCCCATGGACTGGAAGGCAGAAGATGGAGAAATTTTTTCTGGATTTAAAGAAGTGGGATTTTTACCAGAAGCATTGATTAATTTTTTGGTTTTATTGGGATGGAATGGAGGTACCGACGAAGAATTATTCTCCTTGGATCAATTGGTCAAAATTTTCTCATTGGAAAAAATTGTAAAATCGGGAGCCAGATTTGATTTTGCAAAGGCCAAATGGTTTAATGCACATTATATCCAATCGCTTGAAGGGACAAGGGCAGTAGAGATTATCAAAAATCTTTTTTTGGAGAAGGGATCTTTTTTGACCGATCAGCAAGCTTCTAAGATTTTTACCATGTACAAAGATAGAATTGGATTTCTCCCCGAGTTTTATTCGTCTGGCAAATTTCTGATAGATCGCCCGACCATGCCAGATCCGGAGTTCAAATCAAAGAAGTGGAAGCCTGAATGGGCCTCTGCATTTTCAAGCCTGGCAGATGATCTCGATCGCATAGCTGTATTTGAAAAAGTTGAAATAGAACGCTTGCTAAAAGACTTTATGCAGAATCACGGATTAAAAATGGGTGAACTATTGCCGGCCATCCGAGTGATGCTGTCAGGAATACCCATGGGCCCTGATGTGTACATCATGTTGGAATCTTTGGGAAAGCAGGAGACTTGTGAAAGGATTAGGGAGGGGGTGAGGAAATTGATAATGGATAATTGATAATTGACAATGGATAATTGACAATGGATAATTGACAATGGATAATTGACAATTGATAATTGACAATGGATAATTGATATTGGGAATTGATTTTGGAGTCATATTAAGTAGTAGAATTAACTGTAATTGGATATGAAGATAAAATTTTGTGGAGCAGCCAGAGAAGTAACCGGTAGCAGTCACCTGATCACATTGGACGACGGGTTTACCATCTTGTTGGATTGTGGTTTGTTTCAGGGCAATGTGGCCAGGACGGATGATCAAAATGCAAATTGGTTTTTTAATCCTGCTGAAATCGATTTGATGATATTGTCTCATGCTCACATTGATCATTGCGGAAGAATCCCAAAATTGGTAAAGGATGGATTCAAAGGAGATATTTTTTGCACCCATGCGACAAGAGATCTGGCATCCATCATGTTGATGGATTCTGCCCACATTCAGGAAAAGGATACCCAGCGATACAACGAAAGGTTGGAAGATAAAAAATCAAAAAACAAAAATTACAAAGGCAAACATCGGGAACCTCTTTACACGGCAAAAGATGTAGCCAAAGCCATGGAAAATTTTGTCGGAATGGGATATGACCGGCTGATTGAGATTGCGCCTGGTGTTCATCTTATTTTTACAGATGCCGGTCATATATTGGGATCCGCCACAGTCAATTTGCGAATAAAGAGGGGAGGAGATGACCTAAGATTTGCATTTAGCGGAGATGTCGGAAGACCGAACCGACCTATTTTAAAAGATCCTCATCCAATGATTCCATCGGATGTGATTATATGTGAATCTACTTATGGTGACAGAGACCACATCGAAAAGCCTCAGGAAATCAGTCGCTTTACGGAACTCATCCACAATACCTGTGTAGAAAATAAAGGTAAGGTGATCATCCCTGCTTTTAGTCTCGGAAGGACTCAGGAGATTGTTTATTTGCTGGACCAGATTGAAAAAGCCGGCAATCTGCCAGATATTCCGGTGTATGTGGATAGTCCTTTGGCCGTCAACGCCACAGAAGTATTTAGATCGCATCCCGAATGCTTTGATTTTGAGTTGCACCAATACATATTGAGCGATCCTGATCCGTTTGGGTTCAACAGATTATATTATATCCACGAAGTCAATGATTCAAAAAAATTGAATACATCCAAAGAACCCTGTATTATTATTTCGGCAGCAGGGATGGTCAATGCGGGAAGAATCAAACATCATGTTTTTAACAACGTGGACAATCACCGAAACACCTTGTTGTTTGTTGGTTATTGTTCTCCCGAAACTCCGGGAGGAATTTTAAGGAGTGGAGCTGAGTTTATAAAGATGTTTGGTGAAATAAAGCCGGTGAGGGCATCCATCGAGATCATGGATTCTTTTTCTGCACACGGAGATCGCCACGAATTGCTGAATTTTTTAGGAAATCAGGTAAATACCGCCAGTCAAACGTATTTGGTACATGGAGATCCGGATGCACAGGAGGCATTTAAAATATTATTGGAAAACAATGGATTTGATAATGTGCATATCCCTGATGCTGCCGAAGAGATAAATATTTAGACTTATATGACATTTCCACCGATCCAATTTTCCAAATATTCTGGTTAGAATATATTGTTTTTGCTTACCCATATAATCTGAATTTAAACAAAACACGAAAAATAAATTGCCACAAATACTAAACATACATAGTGTTTATATTGCATTTACCATCTTTTTTACTTTTCCTTTTAACACTTACTCCAAAACTAATTCTCTCCAATCGACTTACGAAGTAACCAAACTTTCTGTATTTTTTAAGACGACAGACCTATATTCCTCCAAGGAACAAATATTAGAATCCTTCAAAAAAAATCAATTTGAAGATTTACCAAATTCCAAACTAAGCTTCTGGAGTAAAAATGAAGCTTATTGGTTTATCCTGAAAATACCTCCCCATTTTCTTGAAGGAAATTATTATTTGCATTTTGACAACAGAACTTTACATTCTTTAAAAATATTCCTGCTAAATGACAGCTTACAATTTGTAAAAGAATATAATGAAGTAGGGGATCAATTTTCTTATGACAAAAGGCTGATTCCAGATCCTGATTTCACCTTTCCAGTTCAATTAAATAGATCTGTTAAATATATATTTTTTAAAATTTACAATCCCTATAGAAAAATTGTTTCCACTTCCATACACCTCTTTCCTGAAAACTACTACATAAAATTGATCACATCGAAGCAAGTTTTCGTAGGTCTGATTATTGGTATCTGGCTATTGGCTTTATTAATAACTTGTCTTATCATTTTAAATTCAAGGAATTTAAAATACCTGGTATTTGTGTTGCACTTTATGACATTAATTATTTACCAGCTATCAAAAACTGGAATTGGATATCAATATATTTGGTCAGATTATCCATTGCTCAACATATACACCAACTACTTCATTCTTGTAAGCTCTTCTCTGTATATCTATTTTATATACGTCTTTTTTTTAATGGACACAATACGGTCCAAACTGTTAAAATATTTATTTAATATCAATATTCTTATCAGTTTGCTCTTTATGAGTATTGTGATATACCATTCCATCGTAAGGATGGATAACTATTATATTTTATCCATATTGCTATATTCCACCTTATTATTTTTCATAGTATTGTTTTCAATTACCTTATTCAGATACTTATACATTAAAAGGACCACCCTCTCTTTTTTATTGGTTATTGCAAACATGTTTTCAATTATTGCAGGAATAATTGTCGCATTAAATGGAATGAATGTTGTCCTAAGATCTTTTGGTAATGATAGGCTTCTACTTTATCTTTTTACTACAGATCTATTGGTTCTGGTATTGTATATGACACTCCAAACGAAAAGCAAGTACAAAGAACTAATGAATCAAAAATTGCTGATTAGTGAACTAAAACTAGAACAACAAGAAAATATTTTAAACAAAGAATTACTACTAAAAGAAGAAAGGTCCAGGATCGCATCAGAAATGCACGATGATCTTGGGTCTGGCTTAACAACCATAAAGTATCTGACTGACCAGGTGCTTGATACTGTGGACCACCAAGAGAAATCCCTGATCCAAAGAATTTCGGAGCAAAGCATCACTTTGATTCATAATCTGGGAGAAATTATTTGGGCAATGAATGGATCTCAAGATAGTCTTGATAACATGCTGAGCTATACCAGAAGATATCTTTCACAAAATTGCGATGAATTTGGGATACAGTTAAGTTGGGTTCGACCAGTTACTGAAGCAGAGGGTATCAGCATAAGTGGTGAAAGAAGACGTCATTTTTTTCTGGTGGTAAAAGAAGCTTTTCATAACATTGTAAAACACGCAAACGCCACTCAGGTTACTGTTGACTTTAATATTCATGATGGTGTAGTACATTTCGAAATATTCGACAACGGGGTAGGTTTTGATAGAGATAAGGGTCTCAATTCTGGCAATGGCCTGTACAATATGGAGAAAAGAATGGAGAGATTAAATGGCCAATTGTCTATTGTAAGCTTGGTAAATGGCACGAAGCTGTCATTGACATTTTCACCAAACAGTCCCTGACGGCTATGCAGTATGGAAAGGAGGTCTCAGCCTTCTATGGTTATTATAATATAGGAGTTCATATTTTCACTTTGTTAATCTTTTTATAATACACATCACACCTGTCCAAAATAAGTTTAATTTGAAAATATGGCTATTGATTTACATGTGTATACAAATTTTGTAACGATATTTTAAAATTGAACCCCATAACAACTATTGTAATTTAAAAAACATTTTTTTTTCAAACTACATGCATGTTACTTTCTTTTGACCTGCTAACAAATTGGGGGCAAGGCGCAAGGGATAAAACAAAGATAGTTCGTTGTTTCAATTATCCGCTTTCGCGGTTCACTTCGCCATCGCACTGTCGTACGATGGTATCCTGCGTGGCAGGATACTTCGCTACGATCACCTCGCTCACCCAACTGCAGCTCTTTCGCTATGCTAAAAAAACTCGCCTCTACCTCTCCTACTGGGCTCCACAATCCTCGCTTCGCCAACTCCGTCATTGTGGGTAGCTCCTCGGTTGGGCTCAGACAGTTTTTAGCATGACCGCGAAATTCGCTGGTTGGGTACCCGAGCTGCGGAGCCCTAAGCCGCATTGAAATGCATGAAAACCATCATTATTCCTGATATTTCAATCTGAATAATGAGTAATATTAAGAGCCTTTTCGTCAGCGGCCCAAGAAGGACAGATTTTGGAAATAGCGCCTTATATTGTCGCTCCTTTAACTGAAACTAATATGATGCACCCATCAAACAAACTATCATAGTGAAATCATATTATGGAGCGGCAATATACAGCGCCCAAAATCTGTCCAAACAGAGAACTTTGCAAAATGAACCAAATTAAGCCCAATAGAACCAAGGAAGATGCCGCCTTAGAAAAGGCTGCGTTTTTGTCCACTTTTTGAGCGACAAAAAGTGGAAAATTTAATTTCTAAAAATTATTTTGGACAGATGTGAATACGCATTATTTTTTAAATTTTATTAGTATCTTGTATCAAGGTTTCCAATGTAATACCTCATTAATCAGCAAAAGACCGTCAAACATTTCTTAACATAAAATCAAATCAATGAAATCAATTTGTTGTTTTATTTCTTTTCTATTTATGACTGCTTGTGCGACGAAGACTGAAAGCTACTATTATAGTGCGGATTGCGGCTATTTGGTGAATGACAGTTTGGTCAGCGGAAACGTAAGTTTGTTTTTTGAAGGCATGGACAGTATTACCGTCATTGTTCCCGGTACGGATCCCGTATTAAAGGTGGGCAGCACAGAGCAGGATCCCGGTAAAACAATTCAAGTGTCAGGATTGAGCATTGATTACTCTAACCCTGATTCTATTTATGCTTTCACCATTAAGAATACTAAGGTGATAGACACTTTAGTTTCTATGGACTCAGTGACTATGGTGGAGAGTATCATGGTTGTGGCGAATGAAGTCAGCGATACTTTGGGAACTTGCCAGTTTAAGAAAGTGAATGGAAAATATAAGGGCCAGTAAGGTCCTTTAATTCGATATTAATCGATTTGTTTTGCATTGATTGCACAAACCCGGTTTAATTTTTTGTGATGGATTTGGATTTTAAATTCTAGTGAAAGTAAATCGGAATGGATCTGACACTGCCATTGTTATTGTAAATTTGGACCATATACATTCCTGGAATGAGCGGGTATTCCTGTTTGTATTCACCTCTATCCAATAACTGGCTACTCTGAGCAATCAATCTCCCGTATAAATCAACAATCTGAGTATTAATGGTCTGATTGCTATTCAGATTTATTTTTACAACGGCTCTACCGGAAGTTGATGATTCTTTGATAACATAAACTTCATGATTAAAATCGGGTGTTTCATGCTCTTCGTATTCTGTTAACAAGATACCCGTTTTTCGGATGACTATCGGATACGTCGCTCCGTTATAGCCTACGGCAAAACTTGAAATCAGAGGATTATATTCTATTATTTCGCTTAAGAAAGCATCGTTCAATATTTTTAACTTGAGTCTTAGGTTTGCGCGGTTCTTATGAAAGTTTGGCTGTGAATTCAATACAAAGCAATAGGCAATTCCATTGTTTCGCATTTGGTAGATCAAAGGAAATGACTTGGTGTAAACACTGTCGATGATGGCAAAATCCTTCTTAAAGGAAAAACTGCCCTGTGTCATAAACACCTGGTTTTTTGTATAGAGGTTTATATCCACCCATATCTCCTGTCCCCGGGTAAGCCGTTTGTCTTTGTAGTACCATGTGACAGGGGGGCCAGTTGCTTTCAAGAACTTTGGAGGGAAAGGAGTAAACTGGCCTGAATAAGAATCGTAATAATTGCCATGCTGATTGTAAAAAAGTCTGACAGGATCCTTTTCGGTGAAATTTTTATATTCTATTTTTTTTCCAATGACTCTTTCGTTTTCTTCAACGAAAACTGGTTCAATACTAGAGAAAACCATATTATGACTAGTGTCTCCGAAAATATATTTTTTAATGAGCAATGCATCTCTAATGTCCAAGGTGTCATTCTGATCAATATCCATATAGTATAGATTGGATAAAGAGTGTTTAAGTACTGTATCAACAATGAGATTACCAAGCAATTGAATGTCTTCACTGGATACATTGTTTCTTTCAAAACCCAGCTTATTGTAAGTTAAATCCAAAGTTTTGATTTTTTCATCCTGATAATGGGAAATGCTGATGAGTCTGTCATTTATTCTAAAGGGTTCTATTCTTAAATACCTGTTTTCATTAGATATTGCACCCATAGAAAGTTTGCTTTCATATAATCGTCCATTATCTGTAGCATCAGTAATATTTATAGGGATTGACGTATTGGTCCAGGGTCTAAATTCAAATGAAGCAAAACAGGAATCATTATTTCCTTTTTCGTCTTTTGCATATATCCACATTCCAGGCAGATGCATTTCCAGCATAAAAATTTCTATCCAATCACCATAGCAACCCCAGTATTCAGAATCCACAAAGGATAGCCTGGTGTTGGAACAATTGTCTCCATAATTTTTTAAAAAACTTGCCAAATGTACTGTTTCATTTCCGCAATCACCATTTGTTTCAATTACAGTATGCTCTTTACACTTTATGACCGGAGGAGTAGTATCATTTTGGCAAGGGCGCATATCAACAGGAAGGATGATGCTTTTACAGGAGCTTGTGTTTTTTTGTTGATCGGTGACTAAAACTTCAAGTTGGACGTGATTTCCGTAATCGACATTTTTCAGGGTGTAAATGCTGTCCACAGGATTAGTGGAGAAAGATAAGTCCAAGGGTCCCGGACAATTGTCACCAAATGCTTCGAGCAGAGCAGTTGAGGAAATTTGATAATCTTCTTTATCAATAAATAATTTTTTGAGTTTTACGCATCTTCCGTATGGTTTTATACTATCTTCTGTGCAAATGCTTAAACTTTGATCTGCTTTTAAAATGACTTTACAATAGCTTGAGTTGCCTCGCAGATCGTAAGCTTGAACAAGAACATTGGCACTTTTGCTTCGGGTTACAATTTCAAATAGATTTGAAAATTGACCGGAGTAGTAGTATTGAAGATGTGAAATTTCACAATCATCCACTGCGGATAATATTAATTCTTTGGCGTGGACATCTCGGTGTGTGTCATTGACTAAAAATGTATCCCTACATTTGATCACAGGAGCTATCCTGTCATTTTCACATCCTGATTTGTGTTCGACGAATTGAATATTAATGTTACAAAATGAGGTTTGTCCACTTTGATTCATACCATAGATCGTAAACATTTCAGTTTTTCCGATATCAGAATTTTTTCGTGTAATTTTGTCAATACTACCTTGTTCGTCAAAAGAGAATTTGACAAACGAACAAAAATCATAACTCCCGAAGTTGATAAGAGTCTCTGGTGTCAATTGAACCTGATTAAATATTGGTATGATATGATCAGTTTTACAACTAAATTGAGGTTTACTTACCAATGAGTCACAGGCACCATGTCTGATCATGTACCTTGCCATTGCTTTTGAGGAATTACCTGTTTGGTCCACCAATTCAAGCCAAACGGACTGAGGATAACCCAGGGCATTTTTGGCTAAGTGAATCTCCTGATATTCGTAATTCTTACTATAGAAATAAATTTGGACAGAGCTGTCACAATTATCATAACTACCCTTGTCAAAATCCTGCGGCCTTAGCACCCCAAATCCTTTGTCAAAATCCATATCAAGCAGCAGCTCAGTGTAAAGTACAGGGGTTGGAGGGATCGTATCCGATGTGCAGTCTTGAGAATAACAAAAGTATGTATTAATTAAACCAATAATAAATGAAACCAATATCCATTTGTATTTTCTCAGGTTACCTGAAAGTAAGGGGAGATTTGCTTTCATGATATTTAGAATTTACCGCGAATATACAACAATTCATCCTAATCAAGGCCATTTATCATTCCAGTATATTATCTTTTATAGAAGAAACTTCCTATGGTTTCCGACTCATCCCTTAGCTGTAAAATGTAGAAGGAACTGGGGAGATGAAGTACAGGAATTGCAACCAGTTCAGTTTTCTCAGAGATACTTCTGGTTAATAATAAGTTTCCCTTTAGATCGAATATTTTATATTCTATTGGCGTTGATTGACATTCCTTGCAGGTAATGTGAATAGTATGGTCAACAAGGGTTGGAAAAATACTCCAATCCGATTTAAGGCTTGCGTTTATTGTCTGACTGATGTCAAAATCGTATCTTAATAAAAGCAAATCTTCTGCACCATGGGATTGTAGGAGCGTGGTATCCGGAATTTGATTGTAAGTCACTTTGGCTGTAAAAATGCCGGTCACAAACAGTTGGTTTTGCTTGTTGGCGGCCAGGGAGAATCCAATGTCATTCATTGGACCGTTGACTGAATTGCACCCTACAAATTCACCGTTGGAGTTTAGCTTGGAAACAAAGATATCGTTGTTGTGATTGCCTTCAGATCTCATCAGTACTTCACCGGGACCCGGATCAAAATCAGCTTCCATCTGATAGCATCCTGTAGTGTACACATTGCCTAATTCATCGGTAGTAATTCCAAGTCCTACATCATGTGCATCGCCTCCCAGTTTTCTGGCCCATTGCAGGTTTCCAAGTTCATCCAACTTAACAACAAAAATATCTCCGACGGTATTGGGAGCATCTAAAATCAGAGAATCGGATCCCGGATTAAAATCTGTTTGTGCATCAAAAAATCCCGTCATGTAGATAAATCCTTGTCGGTCGATGTACGCGCCAATGTTGTTGACCACACGATCAGAACGAAACTGTCCGGCCCATTTGAAATTGGCTTCTGAATCGAGCCGGAGGATAAAAACATCTCCTGAAGCTTTTGATGTAAGCCAATAGGTTCCCACCCCAGGATCAATATCCAAACTATCCAAAAAATTTCCGGTGACGGTGATTTCATTGTTGGGATGTATCAAAACTGCAGAGGCCTGATCGTCAAATCTTCCTCCAAGATGTTTTGCCCACCTTAAATCACCATCTTGATTCAGTTTTAAAATAAATACATCGTTGACCCCTTTGGATTGAAAGATAAGGGTGTCTTCAGAAGGATCAAAATCCGTAGTACCCTGAAAGTAACCTGCTACCAGAATCTCATTTTCCCTATCCACCGCTATGCACTTTGGAATATCGTCCAAATTGCCCGCGATTTGTTTGACCCACACAAAAGTTCCATCTTTGTCTAATTTGAGAACAAAACCATCGCTGAATCCTTTTGGAAAAAATTTTTGATCAGGATTCTCTTCATCAAATGATACCGCATCCCTAAAATATCCGCTGATGTAAATATTGCCATCGGTATCTGTCGTTATTTGCTGCCCCCTGTCCTCTCTTCTGCTGCCGAAGTTTTTAGCCCAAATCAGATGACCTGAGGGGTCATATTTACAGACAAAAACGTCTTCAGACCCATTGCTCAGCAGCTTAAACTCACCGGGTCCGGGATCAAAGTCAGGATTACCTCTGAAAAATCCGGTGATCAATAGATTTCCATCCGGATCTATGTGTAGTGAATTTCCTGCGTCAGGTCCTGTGTCTCCAATCCCAAAAGCCCAGCTAGGTTTTACGGTCTGAGATGCGATGAATTCAAGACCCATACAAAAAGCAAAAACAAGTGTGGTAAATTTAAATTGCATTGAATGGTTTTTTATTTTAAGATCCATATGAAAGCTCATCTGCTGCTTGAATGGTCAAAATGAAAATCAAACCAAAAAGAATCAATATCTTATCCATCTGCTAGTTCCATCCACCTTGATTCAATTTGGTCCAGCCTAGTTTGAATTTCTGTCAAACGCTTATTATTACTGATAAATTCAGCGCTGCCCGGCAAATTAGAACTGAAGGATTCGACCAGCTTATCCCTTTCCTGACTCAGTCGATCCATTTCCTTTTCCAACTGCTGCATTTCTTTTTTTGAGGCTTGTTGAATTTTGCGTTGCTCTTGTTGGACGGGCTGCACAGATGTAACCGGAGGTTTTACGATATCGGTTTTCTCTGTTAAGATCGCTTCCCGATAGGATGAGTAGTTTCCGGGATAATCCCGAATCCTGCCATTGCCCTCCAGCACAAAGAGATGATCGACGATCTTATCCATAAAAAACCGATCGTGGGAAACAATCAATAGTACTCCCGGAAAATCCATCAGATAGTCTTCAAGTACGTTGAGGGTAGTGATGTCGAGATCATTGGTGGGCTCGTCAAGAATCAGAAAATTGGGATTCTTTATAAGGATGGTCAACAGGTACAATCTTCTTTTCTCTCCTCCGCTCAATTGGGATACATACACTTGTTGCTGCGGTCGTGGAAATAAAAATCTTTCCAACAAACTTTCGGCACTTAATTTAAGGCCTTTTTTCAGAGGAATATAATCTGCAATGCTTCTGATTACGTCAATAACCCTTTTGTCTTCGGTCAATTGGATACCATCTTGTTCATAGAAACCAAACAAGACCGTATCGCCAATGACAATTTTACCTGAATCCACCGGTAGCATCCCCGTAAAAAGTCTCAGCAGAGTGGTCTTCCCCATTCCATTAGGTCCGACTATACCTATCCTGTCTTTTGGTTTGAATTTGTAGGAAAATTTTTCCAAAATGGGTTTTGACCCAAAAGATTTTGAAATATTGTGAAGTTCAAGAACCTTGCTGCCAAGTCTGGTGTGTTCTATTTCAAATTCAATTTCACCGAGTGCCTCAGGCCCCTCAAGGCTTGCTTTCTTGTCGTGATAGGCATCGACGCGAGATTTTGACTTGGTGGTACGGGCTTTTGGCATTCTTTTTACCCATTCAAGTTCTCTCTTTAACATTTTGCGCAACTTGTCTTTTACGACCGCTTCATTTTGCATGCGCATGGCTTTTTTCTCGACAAAATCTTCGTAATCACCCATGTATTTATAGAGGATGCCCATATCCAGTTCAAGAATCTGATTGCAGACATTGTTGAGAAAAAATCGATCGTGTGTTACCATGAGAATGGTCAGATTGCTTTGAGAAAGAAAATTTTCCAGCCACTCTATCATTTCAAGATCAAGATGGTTGGTAGGCTCATCCAGAATAATAAAATCTGGTTTTCCGGCAAGCGCTTTGACAATCGCTAGTCTTTTCTTTTGACCTCCACTCAGATTGGCAACCGGTGTTTCCAAATCTGGAAGTTTGAATTTTGTTGCCAACTCATTGACATAGTTTTCTATCTCCCATGCTTTTGCTTCATCCACAAGCATCAGTGCTTTTTGTATCTCAGCATCGTTGTGGGATTTTTGAGCGGTGTGCAATGCTTTGAGTGGTTTGATCCACTCATCATGACCTTCCAAAATGGTATCCAGCAAACTGTCTCCCGCTTGAAATTCAGGATCCTGATCAAGATAGCTGGTTTGTATGTCTTTATTGATCCAGTATTTTGCATGGTCGCCCCCCAATTTGTCTATGCCTGCGGCAATTCGCAATAAAGTGGATTTACCACTTCCATTTCGGGCAACTATGGCAATTTTATCTGCTCGATTTACTTTAAGTTCAATGTCTGAAAAAAGAGTTTTTTCACCATAGGAAAGGCTGGCGTGTTCAATGGTTAGATAATTCATAAAAGGAGTATGGTGAAAAAAATTTTAAGATGGTATAGCTTTTAGAAAATTAGAAATGGCAAAATTACCAATTTTTAGAAAACAACTTGCTTTTAGCTTTTGTGATGAGGCTTAGTATTAGCGCATTCCAGTTAATTTCCACTTGTCGGTTTGGGCAAAGTAGCTAAAATTATAAATGGTTTCAGGAACATCGACCGGTGCGGATAAATTGTAAAAAAAAGAAGTACCCGTCATGTCAATGGTCCCGTTGGGTTGAACTCTCATCTTGCGAATCCTGTCATCTCCCCTTGGACCTAAGCCTGCAATGGAAAATTCAAATTTGGCTTGACCAGTCACTTGATTTTTTGCATTTAGATTCAGACTCCAAACTTCAGATTTGCGCGCAAGGGCAAACAGTAGTTTTCTTTGCCCATTTGTCTTAAAAATAGCAAGACCAATGACATCCGTGTTTTTTAAGAGCAATGAGATTTTTTTTGTTTTTGTATGAATGGCATAAATGGCGCCTCTCTCCGATTTGTCGTCGGAACCTGCTACGGTGGAGACGATCAGTTCATGGTTGTCGCAATCATAAAAACTGCCTAAAAGTCCATAGGGATTTCGTTCGTGTGGCAGAACGGTCATCGGAACTTTTACAAAGGAATTCATTTTTCCGGTTTTGGAATCAATGCGATAGACGGTGTTTTGGTCTTTCGGAGGATTGGAAAGCATGTTGACATTGGCTTTTGGAATCACAAACACGTTCCCTTCCTGGTCGGTTGCTATGGCTCCAAGATAACCTCCACTGCGCCAACTCGGATCTTGATAAGATTTTGTTCTGCCGGATCCTGTATTTTTAGCATTCTCCAGTTCGATGAGCACCGCCCCCATTGTTTTTCTTTCAGTTGTACTTAGGGCAGTCCGGCCGGGATCAAATCCCAATGCAGAAATAAATTGAGGTATTCCTTTGCATTCCTGGGAATGACTCGTTTGATAAAAGCTAAGGAAAACAAGATGAAACCATAAAAATGAAGGATGCATTTTCTTTCATTGGTTTAGGTGAAACTTCAAACCGGAGAAGCAGGGATAAACTTTGGCTACATAGATCCCATTTTCCAAAACCGATTCAGCCCAGCAATATTCAGATCCTTTGGCATTGTCGTTTTTTAATTGAGGCACGTACCACAGGACAAGACCGCTATTTAAAATATTTTCCGGAGGAGATTCAATAAATTTTTCAGGACCTTGTCTGAAGTCTGTATTGCAGCAAGGACCAATGGTAGGAAGATCTGATTCACCTTCATTCCGATCCAAATGACGTTTTGTGATATAGTAGTACGCGCGGTCTCCACGACCACCATCGTTAAACTGACCTTTGGCAGCCTCAATGATAAGCCAGGGTTTGTCTTTGTAAAGAATCCTTCCAAAGTATTTGTCTTCTGAATATTCAGAAAGTTCATCTTCCACATCCCATTGCTCTTTGTCCCAGCTTTTCCAATTATTCTGTTTGAATTGTTGGAAGGTGTTGTTGTTTCCGGCAATCGCAATTCTCGTGACCGGCCTATAGGTGCCATCATTGCCACAGCCGCGGCCAAGTGAGCCCACAACAGGTCTAAAACTACCATTTCGATAAAATTCAAAATTCTGCTGGTAATTATAACTACAAGGAGTTGGCCAGCCTTCGCTGAAATATTTTTGTACCAAGGCAAATCCAATGGTGTCCTCATTGTCTAGAATGGATTCGAAAAAGGGAGCTTCAATGGCAATGACAGCAGCCTGACTGTATTCGGGACAACCAATCGCATCGCTGTATCCAAATCCATCCGTGTTGGAATAGGAAACATGCCAATCCACCATTTTGACATCATCAAACAATTGTCTTCCCAGATATCGGATGTTGCGAATTCTCAGTCCATCGGAACGAGTTAAGGTATAATCAAATTCCCAGCCGTCCATGGCGCCATGGTTTTCTACCTCACAATAAGCGCTCATCATTTTTTCATTTTGCAGAAGGCGCTCCGTTACGGCCATTCCGGTGATCCCCACTTCGGTCCACTTTACGCCAGCGACCTTCATTTCAGTCAGATCAACAATGGACCAAAGCGCTTTATTGCCTTTTACAAATGTAGGAGCGACGCACAGATGCATAGAACGCTGACATTTGGTGTTGTTGAGAGCAGTTTTGGTAGAAGGCATTTTTGCTTCACCTGCCAAAGGAGACAATCCCCCATATTCCCGAATGACTGTGCTGTCATGGGCAGCAATCCAAATGGCCAATTCGCCCAAATGAGGTGGAAGATCGGGTTGAAAACCTTTGAAATAATTAAAATCCAAAACTTTTTTTTGATCGACATCAACGATTGCCAGCAACATTCCATTGCTTGCATAATGGTAAATTTCTAACCTCCAGCAATTCTTACCGGCACATTTTGCATTTCCACCAAGAGGATCCGAAGCCCTTAATGCGGATATTGAAAAGATTTCTGATAGCATCGGTTTATTGCTTTCCTTTTCAAAATAAAATTCCTGCATTCCGGGATACTCCATCACCAAGTTTGAAACCATTTTTTTGACCGGGTCTTTGTCAATATCCGGTAGGTTTAAGATGGGATATTTGTTGAGCAATACTTTGGAGATAAGTCTCTTTCTTTCTTCAACAGGGGAGTCATGGATTTTTGAAATCATTTTTTTATCCGAACCGCATTGGATGCTCATCACAATGCCATACAATCCAAAAATGATCAAGCGCGGGTACATTTTATTTATGGCTGGGTAGGTCTTCAAATGGATTGGTAAAGTAAGGATTTTTTAAATAACTGGTATCCGTAAAGGAAAATAGAAAATGAATGAGCCCTGCTTTTTCATCAGAAGTTAAAGTAAATTCGCTCATTCTGGGATCGAGGTTGGGATGGTCACGGCCATCTCCCACGCAGCTTCCTTTTTCATTTTTTCTGCCCCCTCTCGCATAAATTTCGATGACTTCGTGCAATGTTTCTGTGCTTCCATCATGAAAATAAGGTGCGGTTAAGGCGACATTTCTCAAACTGGGTATTCTGAATCTTCCAATGTCTGTGCTGTCTGAAGTTATTTCAAAGAGACCCTGATCAGAGTTGGGATACCATTCTTCACAATAATACAGACCGACATTGGCATATTCAAATCCGCGATCAGGCTCATCCAGATTTCTGCCGTTGTGACAGTTGCCACATGAAAGTCTATCGCTAAAAAACAAGTCCATCCCTGCTTTTTCCCGATACCCAAATTGTGCAGTGTCTTTTGATTCCAAATACCGGTCATAGGCACTGTTGTAGGAATTTAATTTTTTTTGATAGGCAGCAATGGCTTTGATAATATTTGGAAATTGGATGCCCGGATCTGATTGAGGGAATATTTTTTTGAATGCCTTTTGGTAATATTTCTTTTGTGACAAGTTGTAGAGAATGCTTTCTTCATGACCGGTGACACCCATCTCAGGTGGGTGTGTTGAAAAGAGTGGTCTAAGCATTTGTGATTCCAATGAACGTAAGGTATCGTTGGCCCAGCTTAAAGCAATCCGTTCGCTTACATTTAAAAGAGAAGGAGTGTTTCGCCGGACATGATCTCCATAAAGTCCGACAGAATGTTTGTAACCATCGCTATAGGAAAAAACCGGATCATGACATGAAGCACAGGATTTGCTACCATTGGCAGATAGAAGTGGATCAAAAAACAAAAAATGACCAAGTTCCTCCAGACTATTTATTTGAAAACCGTCTTTATCCGTTTTGAAATTGGCAAACAGAAGAACAAAATATAAGGACAATAATAGAATTCCGAGATTTAATTGAGTAAGCACTTAAGACAGATTGCTTCCATGAATGAAATCAGCAACAATATATATTCTTTCAAGCCTGTGCATCATTGTTGCAAGTTTTATAATATGGTAGATTGAACAAGGACAAATAAGGATTTATCGTGTAGAATATAATCTATTTGCGGATTTGTTTTTTTTATCAAAGAACAAATCAGGTATTTTAAAATTTGACAAAACGTTCTGTTGTTATTTTTTCCCTGGTTGAAATCATTAAGGTGTAAATACCGGGTAAAAGTGAAGAGGCATCAATGGTTTGATGATTTAACTTTAATGGTATAGTTTGACCATTGGAAGAAATACAATGCACACCGATGGGATCAATCGTTGAGTCCAAGATCAATTGATTGTTGGCAATATTGGAAACAAGCAATGATTTTTCAACATCTGCTGGATTGGATTGATTGCTGGAAATTTGGTCAACAATAAAATATCCAGGGCTTATTCCTGTATTGAATTCTTCAATTATCTCCAGGTCTTTGTTCATGATGAACACTTTTCCAAAGGAAAAAAAATCGGTTACGCCACCGAGTATAAATTCTGATTTGAGATCATAACTCAATCCGTAATAACTTGCATTTGCGTTTTTGTAAAATCCGGCCAGGTCATTGTTCAGATCGTATCTTCCGGTTTCATTTTTTCCACTTTCCTGATAAACAATCGATGATTCAACCAAAACGGAAGTACCGCAAAGCGAGCTTATATTGGGTAGCAAAGTAGTGGAGACCACTTCACCCCGATCAATGGATATTTTGGAAATAGTACTTCCATCGGTAAAATTCCGATTGTTCAATGTGTATAAATGGTTTTTGTAGTGGACCAGGTTTTCTGGATTTTTTGATTCTGGACCAAGATCAATGGTTTTCTCCAATTCCAGTTTATTCAGATCAATGACCAAAATTTTACCTACTTCATTTCCAAAGTCAAAGCCGTTGTTTGCGATGATGTAGGCTTTTTGATCGTGCACCAAAATGTTTTCGGTGGTAAATGAAAATTCGGAAGCCGGCAGTTCGTATTTTAATTCCAAATTTGATTTATCATAGATCTGTACATAAGAATTCAGCTGAACCAGGTACTCACCACGGGAAACAATCAAATATTGATCTGTGGTAAAGATTTTGCGGACCCCTTTTACTTTTAATTCAGATAGAAGGGCATGGGTTTTTAATTGATATCGGAGAATTTTTTCGTCTGCGGCAATCCAGTAGCTATCTCCGTCCAAATGTAAATCGGATGCGAAACGGGAACCTTCTATATCGTACAATTTAGTATATTGCTTATCGGTTAAGGAATAAGAACCAAAACTGACGGCTTGTATCATCTGGCCTGTGCTAAAATCCAAAGCGCCTTCGTTGAGCACGAGGATGTTTTGTGAACGCAAAGAGAAAAATGCCAAACATACAAGGAGGAATGAATACAAGATTTTAATTTTCATATTTTTAGATTATTTTGCAAATATAAATCTTTTAAGGGTTTCTGGTGGCAAATTAAGCGTTCTTTGAAAATCACCCAAACAAAAGCATTGATCGTAGACTACTACCTGTAAAGTTGAGTCAGTTGAAGTTCTTCAAAAACCTTTTCCGGTACCATGTAACGGACAGATTTTCCTGCTTTTAAAAGCGATCGGATCAGGGTGGATGACAAATCCAGCAATGGAGCATCGGTTATTGTGATAGAAGGATGGTCTCTCAAAGTGGAATCAATAATCGATGAACCCGATCTTTGATATACATAGATTTGGTGTTTTTCAAGAATCAAGGAATAGTTTTTCCATTTTGGCAAACTCACCAAATTATCGGCACCCATGATCAAAGAAAATTGATGACTTGGATACTTTTCTTTGAGATGGGTAAGGGTGTCAATGGTATAAGAAGGCTGCGGCAATGAAAATTCGATGTTGGAGACGGATATTTGTGGATTGTCTTCAACCGCAATCTGCGCCAGATAAAATCGGTCATGGTCTCTTGCCAGACTACTTTTTTCTTTGAATGGATTGTGAGGGCTGACCACCAGCCATATTTTTTCAAGGTTTGTAATATTCAGCAGATGTTGTGCAATAATCAAATGACCTGTGTGAATCGGGTTAAAAGATCCGAAGAAAAGGCCAATTCTCATTAGTAATTGGTTACTACCAACATGAGTAAATCTTCACCTGCCGCTTGTTCGGTAGGCAATAGCAAGGATGGTTTGTTGGAAGAACTGATTTCGAATCTGACCATTTCTGATTCAATCACTGTCAGCATTTCCAAGACAAATCTTGCATTCAATCCTAAATTGATGGGCTCACCCTGATAGCTGCATTCCATCTGTTCGGTCGCTTCGTTGTTAAAGTCAAGATCTTGTGCATTGATGGTTAAGCTACTTTGTTGAACATTGAATACTACCTGACTGGTCGATTTGTTGGCAAAAATCATCAACCTGCGCAACACTGTAATCAGTTCTTCGCGATTGACCTGCATGATATTGGGATTATTGGTGGGAATAACCGCGTTGTAATCTGGAAACTTTGCTTCAATCAATCGGGTAGAAAAAATAATATTGTCAAAAGCAAAAAATGCCTTGGCCTTGCTAAAATAAATCGTAACCTGACCCTCTTTGGGCAGAATGGATTTGAGGGCGAGCATCGATTTTTTTGTAAACAGCAAACTGGAAGCAACGTCAGATCTGACATCCAGAAAACTGTACCGGACCAGTTTGTGGGCATCGGTGGCAGCGAAGGTGACATGGTTAAAATCAATGGTCAAATTGATTCCACGCATGGCCTGCCGCATTTCATCATTGCTTGCGGCAAATACCGTTTTATCAATGCCTCTTTGGATATGAATAGATTCCATGACAATCTGATCTTCCTCTGCAGGTTTCTCAATTTCAGGAAAATCTTCTGCTTTTTCTCCTACCAGTTTGTATTTACCAGAAGATGAAGTCAACTCAATTCCTCTGGTGTCTGTGTCGATGACAAAATGGAGCGGTTGTTCGGGTAAGGATTTTAATGTTTCGAGAAGTGTTTTACCCGGAATGGCAATTTTTCCATTTTCACTGCCATTTACCTGCACTTCCGTAGAAATGGTCACTTCCAGATTGGAGGCTGCGATTGAAAGTTTGTTTCCTTCCAAAACAAAGAGAAAATCTTCCAATACCTGCATGACGGGGTTGGCAGTCAAAGCAACGGATGCGGTTTGCAGTGGCTTTAAAAGGGTGGATGTAGAGGCAGTGAATTTCATGATTTTGGTCTTTTCTTATTTGAGAACCGCAAAATTAAGCTTCCGGAGGCACATTTTTACATCTAAGCGATAAAAAAATGAACAGCTGAGCAATTCTGGGAAATCGCTGGTATGATTCGGTCAAAAATTATATAATATTAATTATTTTTAAAATGTGTAAATAATTAAAATTAAATAAATTGTATTGTATTTCATCATTTTATTGCACAAAACAGACGTTCTAAAGAATTCAATAAATGAATAGTATCACCGAAATGCTTAATTCTCTGCAATTTTGTCTTTTGAATTGAAAAACCGATTTTTGAAAACAAACGATACCGAATCCTCCAATCCGATTGTAAAAATCCCTGCGCTAAATTGGGATCTTAAATTTCCGGTGCACCATGAGACCTATCTTGAGTCAGGAGCAAGAGTCTTTTCTCTATCCCCTCAAAGTCCAAATCTTTGCTATTTTGAACTGGTGTTTGAGAATGGCAGACGATCAGAACTTTATCCCCTGACCGCAAGAATGACTGCAGCGCAAATTCAGGAAGGAAGCAGAGATTTTACGCAAAAGGAAATTGTTGATTATTTTGATTTTCATGGCTGCAATTACAGTTTGATCGCAGATCTTGATTTTACGGTTTTTTCAGTGAGTTGTCTTCAAAAGCATTTTGAAAAATTATTTGACTTTTGCATTGCCCTTCTTGCCTTTCCTAGCTTCCCATCCGATAAACTGGCACAGAGCAAAATATTTATGAAATCACAATTGGGACATCAACTTGCTGAGCCTGATTATGTGTCGTACCGAGAAATGACTGCACATTTGTATGGTGCAGATTCATTTTATGCTTATAACTCATCTCCGGAACTGATCGACGCAGTTGGCAGAGATCATCTGGTTGAATATCATCGGATGAATTATGCCCAGGATTTGTTGTCCATATTTTATGTTGGGCAAGAAATGGAAAAGCCTTTTTGGGCTGCAAAATTATCTTCGCTTCCTGTCAAATCAGCACCTGCTATTCCTGTAAAAGTTTTTCGATATGGCATGCCGGTTCAAAAACACTTTCCCATCCCACACTGTAGTCAGACCAGTTTGAAAATGGGTTGTGGGCTCTTTGCAAAATCCTGTCAGGATTATGATGGTATGTATATTCTGAATAGTTTGTTGGGAGATTATTTTGGGTCAAGGCTGATGCGCAATATTCGCGAGGAGCATGGCCTCACCTATGATATTCATTCCACCCTGGATATCCAATTGCACGGAGGTTGTTTTTACATCAGTGCCGAGATCAACGCCGATGAAAAACAGAAGACCATTGATTTAATAAGGTTGGAATTACAGAAATTGCGGACAGAACCAGTTCCCGAAGATGAATTGCAAATGGTTAAAAATTACCTGAACGGGCATTTGCTTCGAATGACCGATGGTTCTTTTCAGTCCATTCAATTGCTAAAAATACTCATGATGGAATTTAAAACAATGGAGGCATTTGACCGGTTGGTCAAAAAAATAAGGAGCATCGAACAGGACGAGTTGATGCAATTGGCCGGGAAATATCTACATGAAGACAAAATGTCTGTTGTCACAGCGGGAATATGAATTTTTTAGACCAAATGGATTGAATTCATTTAACTTTCCACTTTCAAAACGATGTTGCCAATGAATACAACTAAAACCAACTATGGAGCACTGAGTACTTTGATCACTGTGTTTTTTTTCTGGGGGTTTATTGCTGCTGGCAATGGTGTGTTCATTCCCTTTTGTAAAAATTATTTTCAGCTGGATCAGTTTCAAAGTCAGTTGGTAGATTTCGCATTTTACGGAGCTTATTATATGGGTGCACTTGGACTTTTTATCGCGGGCAGCGTCCGACTCAAAGACATTGTGGCTGAATGGGGATATAAGAAGAGCATTGTGATCGGATTACTGATCTCACTAATCGGTGCAATTGCAATGATCCTGGCCGTCCGGTCTGGGTCTGGATTTAATTTATTCCTGTTTGCTTTTTTTATTTTGGCATTGGGCTTTTCCTTACAACAAACTGCCGCCAATCCTTTTGCAATTTTGTTGGGAGATCCTGCCACTGGTTCCAATCGAATAAATTTAGGAGGAGGCATCAATTCATTTGGCACGACCATTGGACCCATCGTTGTTGCTCTGGTATTGTTTGGGACCACCAGTTACAGCGATGATATGCTTACAAGTCTGAAGCTTGGTAAAGTGATCTGGCTTTATGTCGGAGTCGGAATGTTGTTTTTAATGGCAGCAATGCTGTTTTATTTCTCCAAGAAAGTGCCTCTCGGAAAAACCGATCAACTGGCTGATAAATCCAATAAAGCGGTCTGGTTGATGATGGCAATCACCCTGGGCCTGGTGGTTTGTTTTTATCCTGTTTTTGATTCCTACAGGATCGATTTGACAATTTTGGATGAAAAAGCACTCGCAGATCTCGAGTACAAACGAATGTATTGGTTGTGTGGTGCCTTATTGGTGCTTATTCTGGGTTTGCTTTTGGCCAAATATGCTTCTTGGAAAAATGAAAAGGGTTGGGGAGCTTTAAAACATCCTCAACTGATACTTGGCATGATTGCCATTTTTGTGTACGTCGGAGTGGAAGTAACGATCCAAAGCAATCTTGGCGAACTGCTCAAGCAGGACGCTTATGGAGGATTGCAGGCAGCAGATATTGCTCCCTATATTTCGATGTATTGGGGAAGTCTGATGATTGGGAGATGGACCGGAGCGATACCTGTTTTTAATCTGTCAGAAAGTTGGAAAGGTAGATTGGTTTGGATTGTTCCCATGGTGGCGTATGGGCTTGTTTTGATCTTAAATATCATAGCCGGAAAAGAAATGTCCGCATTGTATTATTATGCAATTTGTGTGTTGATTTTGATATTTTCTTTTATGCTGAGCAAGAATCGACCTGTATTTACCCTAATGTTATTTAGCGGCTTGAGTATGCTGGCAATGTGTCTTGGCTTAATGACGACAGGCATCGTTTCGATTTATGCATTTTTAAGTGGAGGTTTGTTTTGCAGCGTAATGTGGCCTTGTATTTTTTCACTTTCGTTGGCCGGATTGGGCAAATATGAGACTCAGGGATCTGCTTTTCTAATCATGATGATTCTGGGTGGAGCGATCATTCCTCCGGTGCAGGGAAAACTTGCAGATATTTCTTCAGTTGGCATCCATCAATCCTACTGGCTTACTGTATTTTGCTTTGCCTATCTTTTGTTTTTTGCCTGGAAAATTAAAGACATCCTTAAAAGGCAGGGGATAGACTACGACCAAATTTTGCAAAAGGAAGGATCGTAGGAAATCGAAATTAGGGTTTCACCCGCCAAATTTTTTCAGCAGCCTCCATATACTCAGGCAAAGCAGCAGATCCATACCATAGATAAAGCTCTGGTGAAAGAAATCCTTCGTTGATGGCGGGATCTGATTCAATGAGTTGTTTCGCCTCTTCTAAATTGGTGGCATTCAATATAAAGATGCCCCGCAGCTGAGCATTGTTTTTTACAAAAGGACCGGCGACCACTAATTTTTTTTCAGCTGCAAGTCTTTGAATGTTTTTCAAATGTCCTGTAAAACAGCTGTCCCTGTAATTTTTATCGGTGCTTGTATTGTCCCCCGTTTTAAGAATGGCCATCACATATAGTCTCATTCCCAGTTGATCTGCGCCCAGTGCAAACGCCAATGTTGAATCGTACTTCGGATTTTCATTTTGACCAAATGATTTTATCCCGAATAAAACTACGATTCCGAAGATCATCCATTTTTTCATATCGTATTTTTAATTTTATTGAATGTAGAAATCAGAAATTGAATCAAGCATTTTGAGTTTATTTCACACTATCATTTCCGAAGTTTAATGCAAGTTACAACTTTTGCAAAATCTCAACAGCCATCCAACAAATCCCAACCATCAAAGATAAATACAAAACTAAAAATGATCCCTCATCCAATGATTGTTTAAATCCAATGACCTAAATTTAATCCGTAAAACTTAAAGAATTATGTCTCCTCCCTCAATCCTCCAAGATCGATTTCTGTATTGTCTCCGATGTTATAGCTCAGAGCACTGCCTTTAATCATGGCGTCATTTCCAATAATGGATTGATCGAGTACAACAGATTGCAAAATGGTATAATTGCCAATAATAGAATTGCTGAGAATGGAATAATCTATTTTAGCCCCTTCACCAATGGTGACATTGGGTCCTAGGATGCTGTGTTTTATTTCGCAATCCCGCCCAATGATTACGGGTGGGATAATGATGCAGCTTTCACAGGGCATGGCCTTTCGCAAATCTTCTCTTCTTGCCAATAGTGTTGCATTGGTTTTTAAGAGTTGCTCTTTCTTCCCACAATCAAACCAGTTTTTTACTTCCATCACCCCCATTTTTTCACCTTGCAGAATCATTTGCATCAAGCCGTCCGTCAGGTGAAATTCACCTCTGGTTCGCAGGTTGTTTTTTATGTTGTGTTCGAGCGCGGATTTCAGACTGGAGAAATTTTTTATAAAATACAGTCCTACCAGGGCCAGATTGGATTTTGGGATTTGGGGTTTCTCCACCAATTTTTTAATTTGTCCCTCTTCATCCAACTCGACCACTCCAAAAGATCTTGGATCACTTACTTTGCGGACTGCCAGTGTGTGATGTTTGGAATTCATGAGTACCTGAAGATCAATGTCCAGGATGGTATCTCCCAGTTGAATTAAAACATCCTGACCTTCGCCGATTAATCCAGAACAACTTAAAATAGCCTGCCCCAATCCTTGTCGGTCGTTTTGGTGGACGTATTCTTTTTGGATATTTGGGTATGCTTCTTCCAGATAGTCTTTGATCTTATCTCCCAGGTATCCAATGACAAAAATGAATTCTTTCATTCCGGACTCGATCATCTGGTCCAGAATAAATGCAATAATGGGTTTGCCCGCCACCGGTATCAAGGGTTTGGGTTGAGTATAGGTAAATGGGCGAAGTTTGGTGCCCGCACCTGCTACTGGAATGATGGCCTTCATCGACTGAGATGCATGCAAATCCTATGCCTGAATGCAATTTAGAGAAAATTTTATCAAAATTTATCTTTGGATGGGCACTAGCGAATAAAACCAACCGGCATTTTTTCGTCGTAATCTCCTGCAATCATTGGTGTCTGCGCCAGTCCGGTGTATTCTCTGACCCTTCCATAGACGAAATCAAACAACTCCCGGATGGTGATGGTCTTGTTGGTGTCCAGATCAGCCTCTCCTTTGAGACCCCGGATCAGATAGTGTGAAAAAATTCCTTGACGAAGCCCTCCGTCTTCCAGAGAAAACTCCCTTGCTTTGGAAGACATGACAAAAGCACTCCCTCCCGAACTCTTGTCCAACTCTTCATAGAAAAACATCAAAGAAGAGGCATAAGGTCCTTTGGCAGCCAAGAGACTTCCGGAATGGCAGGCATCGGCATAACATATTTTGTGCCTGGCTTTTGATTTGGAAAACAAGTTTATCACTTCATCATGGGTTATGGCATTTTGATAACCATCGTAGTCAATGGGGAGAAAAGTACCTTCCAGGCCATGACCGGAAAAATAGAGAACAACCATGTCATTGTCATCGGCTTTAAGATAGAGTTCGTTCATGGCCTTCAATATATTCAATCGGGATGCGTCTTCATCCACCAGAATGCGGATTTGAGATTCTGGCAGAGCGCCCCCTTCCGGACTTTTATAAAAAGCGTACATCCGGTAGGCATCGTCGTCAGAATATTTCAAGGTCGGCATGTGTTCATAACGGCTCACGCCAACGATCACTGCCCAAATTTTGACTTCATCATTCTGGTCTATTTGTACGGTTTCATCCAGGACAAATTCTTTTTTATGATGAAGTTGTTTGATGGCTTCGCCGTTTTTCCAGATCGCTCCATAAACCAAGCCGGATTTAAAATACATGGTTCCCTCTCCGTGTGGTGCATGATTTTCCCAGTCGCCTTCGTACCGGTCTCCATTGGCATAATAGCATATTCCTTGTCCTTTGGCCTCGCCATTCGAAAACTCTCCTACGTATTTTGAACCATCTGCATAATCCAAAATTCCTTTCCCGGATTTACAAAAAGTCTTGTTGCAATTGGGTAAAGCATTCTCTGACTGAGTCAATTGAACCTTGGAAGAATCCGCGCTCAGCAATTTCATGTCCGCAATGGGTTCCGATTCATCCAACACCCTTATGGGTTTGTCCTCCACCCAATCACCCGATAGTATTTTGCCTTTGGCGTCGGTGTATTCACCATATCCATGTCTTTTCCCATTTTTCCAGTCACCGTTGTAATGCGAACCGTCTGAATAAAAGTACCTTCCCTTGCCTTCAAAAACCCCTTTGAGAAACTGGCCTTCATATCTCTCCCCTGATTTCTGATAGAGACTGCCTTTGCCATTGGGCGAATCGTCCATCCATTCACCAGTGTAGCGATGGCCGTCTGCAAATTCCATGGTACCCGTGCCTTGCATTTTATCCGCTATAAATCCTCCGGTGTATTGGTTTCCGTTTTTAAAAACCATTTTACCCTCACCATGTCTTTTTCCATGATACCAGTTGCCGAGATATTTAGATCCATTCGAATAATAAAAGACTCCTTTGCCATGCATTTTTCCGGATTGAAACTCTCCGGTGTATCTGGCTTTGCTCGCAAAAAGGTAGCTGCCAAATCCATTCAAACAATTACCGCGAATGCAGGATTGAGCCTGAATATTTTGATGCGTGATAAACCAGAATGCAGAGAGACATAGCACCCATTGAAAACCTTTTGGTTTTGGGACAGGAAGGGATGCTTGTTGGGCTAGCTTATTCATAAATACTGTATTAAAAGGATAAATATATAACAAAAAATTGTAATATGGGTTTAATTTGGACAATCGGCCTTTATTTTTGTTACAGAAATCCTAACAGAGAACAAGCCCACTTTATTATTTGGTATCGGGGATTATATTTGTGCAAGATTTACAATTTATGAAAAACTTAAGTATATTATTAATAGCACTCTTTTTTGCAGCTTGTAAAAATCAAGCACCCAATGAATCTGCACCTGCTGCCATGGCAAGTCATTTAGCGGTCTATGGTGATTCCATTTCAACAGATGGAGCCATTGGAGTGACTGATGCTTTGGGAAATCTGAAGACCCAGGATTCCGTTTTTTGCACCGTCAGCGGCTATGTCACCAGCGTGTGTAAAGTGAAGGGATGTTGGATGGTCCTTAGCGAAAACCCGCAGGATAGCACTGGTTTTTTTGTGAAATTTAAGGATTATGGTTTTTTTGTTCCACTGGAGTTTGAAGGAACAAAAGTTGTTGTAAAGGGAAAAGCATTCAAAGAAGTTACCGGCGTGGATGAATTAAAACACTATGCTGAAGACGAGGGCAAATCACAAGCAGAAATCGATGCCATCACCCAGCCGCAGGAAGAAATGAAATTTATGGCGGACGGAGTCGTTGTATTGGAAGAAAAAAAATAATCGAGAATGGGACAAACAGCTCATCTACTGGGAAGTCAGGCTGCCTTTTACCTGGAACATCAATGTAAAACGATTGACAAAAGCCATTTGCATTTACCCGGACCTGAAAGCGTAGAGCGCATTTGGACCATGTCCAATCGCAACAACCGGGTGCTTTCCAGCCTTCAACAGATTTTTTCTCACGGCAGATTGTCTGAGACAGGATATGTCTCTATTTTGCCTGTGGATCAAGGCATCGAACACAGTGCCGGAGCTTCCTTTTCACCCAATCCCATTTATTTTGATCCGGAAAATATTGTCAAATTGGCCATTGAAGGAGGTTGTAATGCAGTTGCGTCCACCTTTGGTGTCCTTGGAGCTGTATCCAGAAAATATGCCCATCGAATACCATTCATTGTCAAAATCAATCACAATGAATTGTTGACCTATCCCAATAAATTTGATCAAATCATGTTTGGTGGAATCAAAGATGCCTGGAACATGGGAGCAGTAGCGGTGGGCGCCACCATTTATTTTGGTTCGGATGAAAGTGGGCGACAAATCGTCGAAGTGTCGGAAGCATTTGAGTATGCCCATGAGTTGGGTCTTGCCACCGTGCTATGGTGTTATCTCAGAAATCCATCCTTTAAAAAAGATGGAAAGGATTATCACAACGCTGCTGATTTGACAGGACAAGCCAATCATCTGGGGGTGACCATACAGGCAGATATCATCAAGCAAAAGTTACCCACCCTCAACAATGGTTATGAAGCTTTGAACATGGGCGGTTCGTCTTATGGAAAATTGAACCCTAAAATGTACTCAGAACTTAGTTCAGATCATCCGATTGATCTTTGCCGATATCAGGTAACCAATTGCTATATGGGGCGATCGGGCTTGATTAATTCTGGTGGCGAATCCAAGGGAGAATCGGATTTTCAGGAAGCTGTTACCACCGCGGTGATCAACAAAAGGGCCGGTGGTATGGGACTTATTTCCGGCCGGAAAGCTTTTCAAAAACCTTATTCAGAAGGAATCAAATTGTTGAATGCCATCCAGGATGTATATCTGGACAAGGAAGTTACCCTGGCTTAAGATTTAGGCTTTAAATGGCAATGTTTTTTCAGAGGGCAATCCCAGGATTAGTCCAGACTTTTCCTTTTTAATCCAAAGTTTTCAACCAAAATGAAATTTGCAGCTCCCGGATGGAGTTCATTATGAGCGATTGCATTCATTTGGGTTTAACCCAGAATTGTCATTAGATTTTGTAATGAGAGCCAAAAGAGCAACAAAGGCAAGACTCCTCGAAAGAAATTCGCGCGGAGGTGAAGTTATATTTCATTGAGCACGAATTTCGAGAAGAGGCTTGCATTTAAAGCTATTTTGGCTCGTAATAGAATTCTAATGACAATTCTGGGTTCAATAAATTTGAAGGCAGATAAAAAAAAGGAGCCAATTTAATTTGGCTCCTTTTTTAGAAGAATCAGTGCCTTGTTTCTTCTGAAAAAATCAAATTGCAATTACTTTTTTTCCGGTGTCGTAGAGATGCTCATATCGCGAATGCATTGATATTTTCCATCTTTCTTCTTGAAAACAGATAAATAGTATCCTTTGTCTTTTTCTGTGCTATCAGGAGCTACTTCTGTCCAAGAACCGATCTCTACCGCCAAATCTCCATCCGCAAATAAATCCACGATCTTATAAACATTTTGATTGCCGGATGAATCAGCCGCCATTCTGCTGGCAATTCTTTCTTTGATGGCGCTTCTACCCACAATTGGGTCATTGCCTTTGTGATAACTAACGGCATCTTCACTGTAATAGGCAGCAACTGCCTCCGCGTCTTTTGCTTTTTCTCCTGCAGCAAATCCATCTTCCATGGCCTGAATTTCAGTTTTCAATGCATCCATGTCAATGCTTGCCGCTGCCGGAGTTTCTGCAGGTTTTGCACAGGAAGATAATAAAACCAGGATTGCTCCTGCCAAGTTCAGAATAAGATTTTGTGGTTTCATTTGATATGATTTTGTTTTGTTGAATAATCTCCAAAGTTAAAAGAAACAATCAGTTTTTAAAGCAATTGACATAGGAATACAAGCAAATTGTGATCAAATTGGGATTCTATTGACAAATCGTTATAATATACGCCCCTTGCTTGCTAAATGATGGTCATTTTTTTTTCAGCATGGTTTCCCATTCATTGTACAAATACCCTTCGCACGCGATGTGAAATACCGCATAGAATTTCATAAGGTATGGTATCACACAATTCGGCAAGTTGGCTGATGTCGTTGTTTTTCCCAAAGATCTCTACCTCATCTCCTTCGATGGCTTCAGGAATGTCCGTGACATCCACCATGCACATGTCCATGCAGACCACCCCGATCAACGGTTGCCTTGATCCATGGACCAACACCTTAAATTTTCTTTCACCGGCGATGCGCGGTAAGCCATCAGCGTACCCCATACTCAGGACCGCAATACGCGAAGCACGATGGACCTTGCCAGATCGATTGTAGCTGATGGTTTGTTCTTTTTCCACCGTTTTGATTTGGCTGATTCTGGTTTTGAGGCTGTGAACTCTTTCCAATACATGGGAAATGTAAGGGTCATGGTCGATACCGTATAAACCAATGCCCAATCTGACCATGTCCAATTGGAGTTCCGGGTGTCTGCTGATTCCTCCACTGTTTAAGAGGTGTGCAATCGGTCGATAAGCTATGGTATCGCAAATCTGGTCAAAGGCTTTTTTAAATACTTCAAACTGACGTTTTGTAAATGGATCAAACTCCTCTTGATCGCTTGCAGACAAATGACTGAATACGGATGCGATTTTGATGTGCGGGTTTGATAGGATCAAATTTGACACAGTGCTTACATCCTCTGGAGCAAGTCCGAGTCGATTCATCCCGCTTTCGATTTTGAGATGAATTTCGATGGGATTACCGCCTACCGAGTCCAGAATTCTTTGAATCTGAGTAGCTGAAAAGATCTCTGGTTCGAGTTGGAATTCCATTAGTTCGCCAAAATCAGCATGGGCTGTATTCATCACCATGATTCTGCTGCGGATTCCTTTTTGTCTGAGCAAAATCCCCTCGTCGGGATAGGCTACAGCAAGATAATCCACTCCTTTGTGTTCAAGAAATTTGGCGATTTCATATTGTCCCGAACCATAAGCAGATGCCTTGACCACTGCCATGATTCTGGTACTTGGTTTGAGACGGGATTTGTAAACAGATACATTGTGGAGAATAGAGGCCAGGTCCACTTCGAGAATGGTATCATGTCTGGATAGAGAGAAGGACTGAAAAAACTTTTCAAGGGCAAATTGTCTGGCACCTTTAATCAAAATACATTCTCTGTGAAATCCAATGCCATCGGCTTGTTGAATCAAATGCTCTGTGCTGTTGAAATGGTGAAACGCGATGTTTGGATTCAGGTAGGATCTTATTCCCGCTATTTGTTCTCCAATGGCGACGACCCTGCGAATTTTAAATTGATGGATCAATCCGGAGAGTTCAGTGAGCAATGCAGTGTCGTGATCTCTTCTGGCAAAATCAGAAAGCACCAGACTGCGCGACAAATTATCGTTTTGCTGATCGAGAAATCGCAAGGCCAGAGAAAGTGATTTTAAGTCCAGTGAATAACTGTCATTGATTAAAACACATTCGTGGAGTCCTTCTTTTTGTTCGAGTCGGAGTCGCAGTCCATGCAGCTTCTGGACGGTCTGCTGAATTTCATTTTCTGTCAGACCAAAATACAGCGCAGCGATGATGCAATGTGTCAGATTTTCGATGGAGGCCTGGTCTTTGAAAGGAAGTTCAAAATGAAAATCTTGTGAGTTCCAATTGAATTTCAAGGACGGAAAATCCGATTCACTCTTTTGATGGAGATGGATTTGAAGCTGGTTGTGAACCCCGGCACCCCAACTGATGGCGGCTGGATCTTCTTGCAGTACTTCGTGTAAATCCGGATAATCTCCACAATACAAATAATTCTTGCAGCGCGCAAACAGCCTTTTTTTCTCCAGAATTTTTTGATGGCGGTGTAGAAAGCCGTTGTCATGGGCGTCTCCGATGTTGGTAAAAATACCAAAATCCGCCGCGATGATTTCAGACAGAGTTTGCATCTCACCCGGCTGAGAAATTCCTGCTTCAAAAATCGCAATTGAATGAGAGGAATCCAAATCCATGACAGACAAGGCCACACCCAGCTGACTGTTGTAGCTCTTTGGATTTCTGCAAACATTGTATTGCTGACCCAATAATTGGCTCAGCCATTCCTTGGTGATGGTTTTGCCATTGCTCCCTGTGATTCCGATGACAGGTAGATTGAAATTTTTGCGGTGATGAGCAGCCAATGTTTGAAGTGCAGCCAGGCTGTCGTCCACCTGCAAAATCCATACATGATCCATGGGTTCTATTGGATGATGGGTCACAAAAGCTGCGACGCCTTTTTGGACCAGTTCAGGAATGTAGAGATGTCCGGCTGTATGAATTCCATCCAATGCAAAGAATACAGTTTTCTCCGGTAAGGTCACATACCTCGAATCTGTTTCTACTTTTGAAAGAACCAATGAGTCCGGACCACTGCATCGCTGCTTGGCGTGAAGGATTTCGCTAAGTTCATGAATGGTATAGCTTTTCATGATAAATCAAAACCGATGTCTTTGCGGTAATATTTGCCTTCAAATGAAATTTGATTTGCCAGATCCATTGCTTTCTGAACGGCAGAAACTCTGTCCTCTGCCAGGCAACTGACTGCGAGCACACGTCCACCGGAAGTAATGAGAGCATGGTCTTTTTGAGCGACAGCTGCAAAGAATATATGTTCGTTTGATTTCAATGCGGGCATATGGCCAATGTGTTTCCCTTTTTCGAATTCTCCGGGGTATCCGCCGCTCACCAGGAAGACGGTTGCTGCGTGTTGATCAGAAATTTTGAGCCTGGTGTTTTCCAGTTTTCCCTGATGACAAAGCAGACAAAGTTCTACAAGGTCAGAATCAAGTCTCAGGAGGATGGATTCTGTTTCAGGATCTCCCAGACGGCAATTGTATTCGATGACATAAGGCTCATTATTTACCTTGATCAGACCAAAGAAAATAAATCCCTGATACGCCAGACCGTCTTTTTGCAGACCTTGTATGGTAGGCAGGATAATTTTGTTTTTCACTTTTTCCATCATGACTTCATCGGCAAAAGCTACCGGAGAGATGGAACCCATTCCCCCTGTATTGGGTCCGGTGTCCGCTTCACCCACTCGTTTGTAATCTTTGGCGGTGGGAAGCAATGCATATTGATTTCCATTGGTAAGAACGAATACCGAAAATTCTATTCCACTTAAAAATTCTTCCAGTACAATTTGAGTAGAAGCATCGCCAAATTTTCCGCCGAGCATGGAGCGGATTTCCTCTTCTGATTCGGCTTGACTTTGGGTGATCACTACACCTTTTCCAGCAGCCAGTCCATCCGCTTTGATGACCAGTGGAAGGCCCAGGGATTTTCCGTATTCGATGGCTTCTTCTATCTGATGATGATTGAAAGATCGGTATCGGGCGGTAGGAATGTTGTGCCTGAGCATAAATTGTTTGGCGAATGCTTTGCTTGCTTCCAGCTGAGCTCCTTGTTTTTTTGGTCCGATGAGTATAAGCTTCGGATGATGGATTTCCAGAAAATCCATGAGTCCTTCAGCCAGAGGTGCTTCGGGACCACAGATGACCATATCCATGGAATGGGCTCTGCACAAATCGAGAATGTCCTGATGATGTCCAATGTCCATGGGGTGTAGCATCCCAAGTTTAGTCATTCCGGGATTACCGGGTGCAATGTGCAGTTCTGTGGTCAGAGGGCTTTGGGAAAGTTTATAAGCCATGGCGTGTTCACGGGCACCGGATCCCAGAAGGAGAATTTTCATACGACTTTAGTCTGATTTTGGTCTTGCAAAGATAGTTTAAAATCAACTCCGGACTGGCTCAATAATGCTGATGTGGCAGGGTAATCTCAATATGTACCTACGTGTAGTTTTTTAATATTACGACAATCACCAACTTATATATTTTTGAAAAACACTTTTGATGGATGGGTCATTCTGGTATAAGACCGGAATTGGCCAGAGAGAAAAATTATTTTTGTTGTTTGGCTTAATTATTCTGCTATTTTTACACAATCAAACAAAACCTTTAAAAACATTAATTATGGCTACTACAAGATTTACAAATTTGTTGTTTTTTCTTTTATTAATCCTTATTGGGGTTTCTGGATGTTGCGACATTTGTTCAAGCTGTTGTAAGGAACCTGTAGACGATCCTTGCGTTCGACCAAGTACAATTGCGGCCAATCAAAATATCTGTCCTTCTCCAAAAGAAATCTCATTTTCAGTAAGAAATTTTAAATTAGATCCAGCAAATTCCAGCGAAAGAAAAATCTCTTTAAAATATGTTTGCAACCAATTGATTATTGATAAGAGTGATAAAGATTTGGTTTATGATAGCATTCTTCCTGTGTTGAAAAAACATGGCTATGTAAAAATAAAAACTTGTCCGTGTGGAGAAAATTTTGAATTGTGGGAAAGTTCTGATATTTCTGTTGATCCAATTGATGTAGTACCCCCACCTCCTGTTGCGGGTACAGGAACTGTTCGATCTGTTGGTGTTCCGAATTTTTATTTGAATGAAGATACCATTGCAATTTCAGATTTAGAACTTCCAGAATCGTTAACTGGTAAAATGATAGAATGTAGAGGACCTGATGGTGTAAAAATAGCAATTTTGGACTCAGGTGTTGAATTGGATCCAAATCAATTTTTAAGCTACCTGCGCCAACGTCCAGAAGGCAATTGGAATTATTTTAATAATGGAATTCCATGTTGTAAAAGCTCAACCAATCAATATGGTATAAATATGGTTTTATCGTCTAGTTCATTTGGAAGTGAACCAGACGATAAGATGGGGCATGGTACTGCAGTGAATGCGGTTTTAGCAGGAAGGTCCGTTCCA
The DNA here is from genome assembly GCA_016715965.1 of Saprospiraceae bacterium. Classification (NCBI taxonomy): domain Bacteria; kingdom Pseudomonadati; phylum Bacteroidota; class Saprospiria; order Saprospirales; family Saprospiraceae; species Saprospiraceae bacterium. The sequence goes on from JADJXG010000001.1 coordinate 1,954,244, forward strand.
AATTTTGGACTTACTATTGATATGAAAATAAACAACGTTGCTATATTCGGGACAGCTTCAGGAGCAGGCACATTATTTGATGCCCTTTGTGGACTGCAGTATGCAATTGATCAGCAATCGCAAATAATTAACATGAGCTGGGGTCTTTCGTATGGAAATACCCATTCTGACAGTAAGGTAATATTGATTATTGATAAACTAAAAGAACAATTTCGTGGAATTTTTAGAAGCAATCCGGATATACTTTTCGTTGCAGGTGCAGGAAATGATAGTTGTGTGATGGGAGATTATTTGTTTTTCCCAGCGTGTTTGGCCAATTCCGATAGTGTCAATAATTTGATTTCAGTTGGAGCATTGAATAAAAAAGAAGATGGGCTTGCAGAGTTTTCAAATTTTGATACATCAGGAGTAGGTAGGATGGTTGATTTTTATGTAACAGGTGAGAGAATTATTGCACCTGCCATACCTGAAAATGCTGACTTGATCAGTGGTTCAACAAGAACTTTAAAATATATGTCAGGCACGTCTTATGCGGCTCCATTGGTAAGTAGGATGGCAAGTATACTGATTAGTCAGGGTTTAAGTCCGGCAGACGTCAAACAAAGGTTAAAATCTATTTGTGGTACCAATTTTTATTGTGATAAAATCGGTGGAGATCTAATTAAAATTGATAGAAGTTCGCTTCAAAAATGCCTTTGTGACCTAAGATAATTCTTAAAAGGATGGATTATTTGAAAAGATTTTCAATTCTTGCTTTTCAAAGTGTTCTATTATTTCAGCTCAGTAATTGCTATCAAATTAAAAATAGTATTGACAAGAGCAATATGATAAATGTTGCTAAATTCAATCTTGAATTGGAAAATAATGTGAATGTTACTGATAGTAATTGGATTGTTCGCGCGGGGCTCATTTTAGATGGAAATTTTGACGGATTTCAAAAAGATTCAAATTTTTTATTTCTTGCTGATAAGTTTCATAATAAGGGAAGGGAAATAATGGATCTAAATTTGAAAAATGCAAGAACCTGTTTTTTTGCAGCTGTTAAGCTTAGAAGACATTTTTATCAATCCTCCAATCAGTATGATGTATTAAGAGCATATTACAACATTGGGAGTTGTTATTTCCACGAGTCTTATTACAGCGAAGCAATTGCTTACTTTGACTCTATTCAATTGTATTCAGCTGAGGCAGGGTTCTATTTAAGTAATTTAGCCTTAATCTTAAAATTGCAAACTTTGAACCAGTTGAATGAATTCGATCAAGCCTATAATTTGGCGAGTTCAATGATTAGTAAGATTTTAGTGCAAATGGATTCAACCCGAGGGGAGGATCCCAAACAAATCAATGAAGCATTTGGAGTTTTGGTTTCATTGGTTGAAAATTTTTTAAATATTGAACTTCAGGAAGATTACATAAAGCATTTGATGGTTGTTATAGATCAAATTGATGCTAAACTTGTAAATTATGGTCAGGTATCAATATATCAAGAATACATTGGGAGATTAGAGAATTTGAGAGGGTTTTTATTGATTGCTTTGGCCAATTTACAGCTTGATGCCCATGCAAAAGAAAAGTATTATCGATTGGCAATCACCAATTTTAGACAAGCTGAAAGTAAATTTTATGAATTGCAAGATTATGCAAGGGTTGCGATTATAAAAAGGAATTTGACTTATGTTTATTTTAAAACTTTAGAATTTGATAAAGGGATTGAGGCGGGCAGAGCTGGTATTCAGGTCTTGGAAAAACTTTCTGACCCAACACATTTTAATAACATTCCAATGTATTTAGGATTGGGAGCAAATTTGTACAAGGCCAACAAGCTTGATTCTGCAAGCATGGCTTATTTTCAAGCACTTTTGTTATTCGGTCCCAATCTTAAACCAGGAGAACTGCCGAATATTGGTGTATTCAGAATCGACTATAAATCAAGTCTTGTATTACTTGGTTCTATTGGAAGACTCCGACTCCGATTGGCTCAGGACAGTCTTGCCCTCTTGCCTTACGCCAATGCTGCCTATGATACCTTGTTTGCATTGATCAATGATTTGCGTGCAAACTTAATCAACGACGAGGCCAAGATGTTGTTGGCAAAACAATCCCAGGAATGGTTGCCGGATGCATTTGAGGATATCAAACAGCTTTATTATTTATCCAAAGATTCTTTTTATCTGGAGCAAGCTTTTAAAATTGCCGAACAGGGAAAAGCTTTCTCTTTGTTGGAAGCTTCACGATTGAAGAATGCTTCTGAGTTGTTGTCTAAAGAATTGCAAAGAAATCAGGAAGAACTAAATCAACTTGAATTAAAAGCCGTTAATGGATCAGATTCAGTGAAACATGTTGTCGAACAAAAGAAAATAGCTTTCTTGTCAAAACTAAAAAAACAAGCTCCGGACTATTTTGCACTTAAATTCAAGGGCCCCGACATCAGCATTAGTGCCATCCAGCAAAGTTTATTGGACAGCAATCAAGCCATGCTACAGTATTTTGTGCAGGAGGAGCGACTCAATGTATTCGTATTGACCAAAGATTTATTTGCTTTGGATACCATTCCAATTCATAAGGACGAACTCTACTCTTTAATCGATCAGTTCTATGACAACATCAATCCGGAAAATGAACAGGGAAGTGTAGATCCACTCAAATCGAAAAAATTTATCGAAGCCTCCAACACACTTTATCGAAACCTATTGGGAAAAACCATGGCTCAGTACACCTTACCCGAGCGACTAATCATAATACCTGATGGCAGACTCAATGATCTTTCGTTTGATGCCTTGTTGTGTAAAGTGGACGAACCGGGTAATGATCTGGTCCTGCAAGCCAAAAGTCAGAATTATCTGATACAGAACAAATCCATTAGCTACTGCTTTTCTGCCAGTCTGCTCCAGGAGATGAAGCTGCGTTCGGTAAATTCAAATCTTTCCAATCAACTCGCTTTGTTTGCTCCTGTATTTCAAAAGGAGTCCACCACACTTCCTTTTATGGTAAATCAGGAAGCAGAAGTTAAGAGCATTCAGTCACAGGTGTCCGATGCAAAGTTGAATCCTGAATCGAGCAAAGAGGAATTTTTAAAAGCCATCCAGAAATACAATTATCTCCATCTCTGCGCGCATGGTTTTGTTTCTCAGGATCCGGATCAGAGTTTTATTGCCTTTCGTCAAAATTCTACCACACCCGATACCACTCAGTTTTTCTATTTGGAGGAGCTCTATCACCACAAATTGAATCAGGAGCTCATTACCCTGACCGCTTGTGAGACCGCCCTGGGCGAGCACATGGAAGGAGAGGGAAACATCAGTCTGGCCAGAGGATTTGCCTACGCCGGAGTAAAATCATTTATCACCACGCTTTGGAAAATTCAGACCAGCGGAGCTGCACAGATCGTTCCGGCCTTTTACAAGTATTTTCTCAAAGAAAAAATGCCCAAGGATGTGGCATTGGCCACCAGCAAAAGAGATTTTCTGAATGCCGGTAAAGGAGTATATCCTGAAAACTGGGCAGGCATGATCCTGATTGGCAATACGGCTCCAGCGGCTGTTGATCAGGACAATAACTGGTGGATGTTTGTTTCGTTGGTCATCCTTCTTCTTGTCTTATTACTGTGGCAGGTTTTCAAGCGCAGATAGCACATTCCAAAAGATTTCTAAAAAACGAACAGCCGGCAAACCCAATGTTTTTATCTTTGCGCCTCATTGGGTGTTTAGCTCAGTTGGTTCAGAGCGCCGCCTTGACAGGGCGGAGGTCGGCAGTTCGAGCCTGCCAACACCCACTTTTTTTTATCATAAACAATAGACTGCAATGAAAATCCATCCAATCTTTCTTTTGGTTCTCTCTTTTACTAGCTTTGGTTTTATCCAATCCAGTTTCGCTCAATCCAAAACGGTGAATGTCAAAGAATTGATGGATAAAAAACCGGGAATTCTGATTGACGTGCGCAGCATCGAAGAATGGAATGCAGGTCATCACCAACTTGCAAAACATTACGATTGGAGCAATGGCGATTTTGAAAAAGCCAGTGTCAATTTTGATAAGAACAAGACCTATTATCTCTATTGCGCTGCTGGACGTAGAGCCGGAGACGCCGCTGAGTTCTTAAAAAAGAAGGGATTCAAAAATGCGGTAAACCTTGGCGGTTTGAGCAATCTGAAGTAGGAATATAAAATATTGATATAAAATATTTTATATATTTGATTAATATTTAATGTAATTAATTTTGAATTCTAGCTGGAATACCAGACAGGTTTCCCGGCCCAATTCTCAAGAACCCGAAAAGGCCATTTTAGTGGGTCTGATCTTGCCGGGTCAATCGGAGGCATTGGTGCAGGAGCATCTGGATGAATTGGAGTTTCTCGCCCTCACGGCCGGTGCCCTGGTGATCAAGCGGTACATCCAAAAACTAAACGGACCCGACAGCCGTACCTACATCGGCAAAGGAAAGGTGGAGGAAATAGCGGCTTACATTGATTTGTTTCCGGCGGACATGGTCATTTTTGACGATGATCTGAGTGGCAAGCAACAAAATATTCTGGAAGAAATTCTGAAAGTAAAAATCATCGACCGCAGCTTTTTGATCCTGGATATTTTTGCGAGCAGGGCACAAACCGCACAGGCGCGCACCCAGGTAGAACTGGCCCAACTCCAGTACATTTACCCAAAGCTGAGAGGGATGTGGACCCACCTTGAAAGACAGCGCGGGGGCATCGGGATGCGGGGGCCGGGCGAACAGGAAATCGAAACAGACCGCAGGATCGTCAAGGAAAAGATTGCCATTCTCAAGAAAAAACTGGAAAAAATCGATCTTCAAAACGTAACCCAGAGGAAAAACAGAGACGAGATGATCAGGGTTTCTCTGGTAGGTTATACCAATGTGGGTAAATCCACGCTCATGAATCTGGTGAGTAAATCGGATGTCTTTGCTGAGAATAAATTGTTTGCCACCCTGGATACGACCGTGCGCAAAGTCGTCTGGGATGCCATGCCTTTTTTAATGTCGGACACCGTTGGATTTATCCGAAAACTTCCTCATCATTTGATCGAAAGTTTTAAGTCCACCCTGGACGAGGTACGGGAAAGTGATATACTCTTGCATGTGATTGATGTAGCCCATCCGGCTTTTAAGGATCAGATTCAGACGGTTCAAAAAACTTTGGAGGACATGGGCCTGAAGGAAAAAAAGCTCATCATGATTTTCAATAAGATGGACCGATGGAGAGAAATCACTTTCGACGATTATGTGGATCAGGCCACCAAAAATCAGATCGAAGCAGATCTAAAGGACAGTCTTCAAAACAAATACAAGGTTCAAATGGAATTTATTTCGGCAAAGTCCATGGAAAACATCGAAAATCTCAGGGTTTTGTTGAAGGCTGAAATCGAGAAAATGTATGCAATCCGGTATCCGTATCGGGCGAAGAAGTTTTAAAGGAAGGGAGTAAGTATTTAGTTTTTAGCCTTGCAGTTTTCATCAGCGTGAGCCCAAAAAACTGACTGAGCACCGGGAGAAAAACTGTTGGGCAGTTGAGACTTTGAGCGGTTTGGAAAGAATGAATGGGAAACCGGCATTCTACAATTTGTTTTTAAATTTATACCAGATCAAATAATCAGGCATCGGCTTTGATCCAGAGTTTTAGTTTGCGGTCAAATTCGCTGCATTGCAGTTGGTAGCTGGCCGGAATCTCTTTCAGATGACTAAAATAAGTGACCAGTCTGGTACCCTGGGGCATTCCATCCAGTTGCTCCCTGACATGCTCAGAATACCGATTGTACAAGTCGCGGTGAAGCAGGAGGCTGTCATCGATTCTCTCTTCGACCGATAGATTTTCGTGGAAAGAATTGAAAAAATAAAATGCCTCGAAATCCCTGAAAGAAATGTCCAGGACATTCGCATGAATCATCTCCACCCTGGAGATTTTAAAACGCTCGCAAACGCCTCTGGCGATGCTGCAAAGATCCAGTCTTTGTTCGACCCCGTAATAATAAGCATCGGAGCAAACGGCCCCAATGGTACAGAACTTGCCGGCGCCCGCGCCGATGTCCAATATTTTCGAGACCCCGGGATGGGAAAGCCATTCGACAGCCTGTTTGCTCACCTCGAGGGGAGAGAAATGGGTCAGGGCCAATTTGCGGATCGCGGGCGGATAGATTTTATTGAATTCCGCATCGGAGATCTGCTGGCCGGATTGAATGAGTTTGAGAAGCATGGGCTTGTACAGACGATGGATGGACATGGTCCAATGAGGGCAAAATTAATTCAATCCCCGGAAGGGCTTCTCATCCATGGAAAAATTCTAACTTTGCCCAGACAAAAGGGAGCAGCACAGGCCGATGCATCTTGATTCGCTTCAAAGATTGTATCAAGCTCACAGTCAGTCGAATACAGAGAAGTATCCAAAAACTGACGGAGGCGAAGCCATTTAAAATTTTGAGAAATCCGGATTCTTTTATTCATCTGCCCCTGTGGAAGGCAGGGCATCAATTGTCGGGTGCATTGCATTGGCTCAGACCAGTGGAATATAGCCCGCGAATGGCAAAGCTACTTGTATGATTCTTAATGGGCGTTGATCCAAGAATCGTCCAGCAATACCCTGGACATGCATCTTCAAAGACCACTGAAATTTATACCCATATTGCAGATAAGTTTAAATTTGAAATAAAAAGCCCAATCGATGAAAAAGATGGCTAATACCATTATTATATTTGCAATACCTACGAAATTTCGAAAGTATAGATGTTAGAGGTAAGCGGCTCAGGACAATAACGACAATGAAATTTTTACATAACAAAACTTCTTTCAATTTTATCAACAGAACTCTTGGATAGACAATTATCAGTTTGGGACCAAACAATAAACTTCAACTGACTAACTGTGCAGTGGAACGCCATTAAAATAGTACTTATGCAGCACCTTATAGAATTGAAGTATGTCTTTATCCTTGCCATGTTGTTAACATGTTCTGTAAGTTTAGGTCAAAATATCAAGTCCGACTTTAGCCACGTAGAAATTGTCTTGGATTCGGCTTCTTTTGAAAAACTAGTCGCAAACGATTTTATTAAGAACAAATTAGCGTCTTGTATCTATGATACGATGTTGCTTTCTCCGTTGGTACTTAGTTATTACATAAATGGTCAAAATAATTTTATCCACTTCAACCCTAGCAGAGGGTACTTTGCTACACAACGAGGCACAGCTTACCTGATTTTCCAGACACGAAGACCCGGACAAGGAAAACTATTGGAACAACAGTGGCGTATGGTTGCCAAAGACTCTATTGTCTCTTATGATTTTGTGGGGTCAGATTTTACATTAACCGAAATCGTGTATAATCACCATGACCGTCTTAGTAATAAGCTGGACAATCACCTAATACCAATGTTGAGTTCTTACTCAGTTGAGAGTTTTCGGAAATGGGGACTCGGTGATTCTGTAGAAGTTAGCGTCAAGCAATTTTTATCAAGTTCGATAAGCAAAAATAAACTGTTTGAAAAAATAGTTTCTATTGAGTTGGCAATTTCACAAAAAGAGCTGAGAGACCTCATTCCTGTTTTGGAGCTAGTCGGATACAGAAAAAAGAAAAACAAATTTATTAAGCCAAATGAACCGACAATATCTTATATTATAAGCAATCAGCTAAATGAACCAAAAATTAAAAAATTGACCTTAGTTCTTACCGAGGATGTCGGTAACCAAAACTTTGACTTTGGAGGGGTAATTTTTACAATTGTGAAAAATAGAGCACAGTTTATCTTTTGACCACACAACTGCAAGCACGGGATATGCGGAAGTGGACAGATAATAACAGAATTAAACTTACAAAAATATGGACGGCTTACGAAGCCACCAGCTGCTACCAAAATGCTTATGCAATGGCGGTATTTGGTGTAAATTTGTATCTTTAGTTTTCAACCAAGGGTTTTGTCACAGTTGACAGTGACGGGTAGAACGCGGTAAACATTCCGCTATGCTTCATTTTTTAGCGCTCCTATTCCCTCCACTGCATTAGCACATAAGTTATGTGGATAGCTTAAATAAAAGTGGAACTAAATTTCAGTTGCAAATGTTAGTTGTAGTATATTTGCAGTGTGAGTAAATTTCAAAAAATAGTAGATCGTTTAATAAGTGGTTCAGGAACAATTACTTATGCTGAATTGGTCTATATTTTATCAAAATTTGGTTATAAAGAAATCAAAATAGGTAAAACAAGTGGTTCTCGGGTTGCTTTTTATAATGACTCTAAAAGGTTATTGATTAGATTGCACAAACCACACCCTGGAAACGAATTAAAAGAATATCAAACCAAGCTCATTCGAACTCATCTTGAACAAAATAAACTATTATGATAGATAGATTGGTATTTGAAGATTTTATTGGATCAGTCCACTTCTCTTCTGCGGACGAAACATTCTTTGGAAAACTTGAAGGAGTAAATGATTTAGTAACATTCGAAGGATCTTCAGTAAAAGAATTAAAAAAGTCATTTAAAGAAGCAGTATTGGATTATAAAGCCTTGTGTGAAGAAACAGGAAAAAATGTAAACAAATCATTTAAAGGATCTTTTAATGTTAGAATTGACCCTAAACTTCATGAACTAGCTTACATCAAAGCAACCAAAGAAGGCATTAGCCTTAATCAATTTGTTCAAGATGCTATGAAAAAACAACTCGTAAAATGAAAGCCATCCACTAACATTGAACTTGCGATCATGCCGCTGAATGATACCTGTTTCACTCTTAGCTAAAAATGAAATCAAGATTTACTATTGGCTTCCGTAGAAGCGCGTCACGTCGCAAGTACCAGCACGTTCGAGGAAATGCCTTCGGCATTCCCCCGAACGGGGGCGCTGACTTTGTGCCATCGGAGATAGATGCCTTCGGCAAATCCCCGAACAATGGCTTTAAGCCATTGTAACGGCCCAAAGCCAGTGCTCCGTTATGTAGGATGATAAAATATTAGGATGAACACTTTACAACTATACCAAATATTGGTATCTTTGCAAAAATATGTAGAAATGTCAAAAAACACATCAGTAACCTTAGGAGAATATTTTGAACAAATTATCGAAAAAAGTATCGAATCCGGAAGATATTCTTCTGCAAGTGAAGTCATTAGAGAAGGACTGAGACTTGTCGATGAAAGGGAACAAAAAATAAAGATCCTACGGGATGCAATCGAAGCAGGAGAAAAAAGTGGTTATGTGAAAAATTTTGACCCAGTAAAACATTTAGAAAAACTTAATAGAAGTTACACTAAATGAAGCTTAACTTTGAAATAAGTACTTTAGCGTTAGAAGATTTAGATAATATTTGGGAACATACGCTTGAAAAGTGGTCTATAGAACAAGCTAACAAATATTACAATGAGATATTTGCGGCAATTGATAAAATTTGTGAAAACTCAGATACAGGGAAACCAATCGATGAAATAAAAAAAGGACATCGTCGAATTAATGTGAAATCACATATGATCATCTACAAAGTCAAAGGAAAAACCATATACATCGACAGAATATTACATCAAAAAATGGATATTGAAAATCAGTTAAATGAATAAATCACCCTACATAACAAAGGCTATGATGATAGATTCGCTATCGCTGCATCCATCACATAGCCTTGGACGTTCGAGGAAATGCCTTCGGTATTCCCCCGAACGGAGCACTGACTTTGTTTCATAGGAGATAGATGCCTTCAGCACTATCCCCGAACAATGGCTTTAATACACTGTAAAGGCCCAAAACCATTGCCCCGTTGGCAGTGATTTTTGAAAGACTGCCTAAACAAAATTCCAAAACATAAAAAATCAAAAAAAATGTTGTCCATTCGGACAACATTTTGTAACTTTGCGCCGTATGGGTGAAATAAAACTAAGGACAGTTACATTGTATAAAAACTACTTTACTGACTTCTTTGAAAAACAGAAACAGAAAGTAAAGGACAAAATATTATGGACATTTAGAATTATTGAAACTCAACAGAATATCCCGACCGACTATTTCGTACATATGATCGGGACAGATGCACTATACGAAATCAAAGTAAAGCAAGGAAGTGACATTTTTCGCATTTTCTGCTTTTTTGACGAAGGCAAACTTATTGTTTTAGCGAACGGTTTTCAAAAGAAAACACAGAAGACACCAAAATTAGAAATTGAAAAAGCTTTAAAAATTTAAAAGGAATATGAACAACAAAAATAATTTAAAAACACTTGACCAATTTGTTGAAGAACAATATGGCAAGAAAGGAACCGCTAAACGTGACAAATTTGAAAAAGGTTTTGAAGCCTTTAAACTTGGTTTTCTGATTCAACAAGCTCGACTTGAGAGAGGAATGACTCAAGAAGAACTTGCAGAAAAATGTGGAACCAATAAAGGTTACATTTCAAAAATTGAAAACAACATCAAGGAAGTTCGTATTTCAACACTTCAAAAAATTGTAGAACTTGGACTTGGTGGACACCTTGAACTTTCAATTAAACTCTGAAAACAGGTTGACTAACGGAAAATGAAAAATCACTGCTGACAACGTGCAAGCAAGAGCAGGGCAATATCCTCTTTTTCAAACTATTACTTACCTTTGGTATAAAGTGACGGTGTTCGCATTTTTTGTTCAACTTGCCCCCTGCCCTCGCCTGCACGTGCTCCGTTAGCGGAAACCCTAAAAGACGACAGCACAACAATTCACGGACAGAAAATGGAACCAAACAAAAGGGACAATATAAATAACAAACCGAATGCCCGAATCGTCAGCCAACGCAATGAAGATTTATTTTTTGCCGACCCACATTTTTTGTTTTTTAATTTTTTGCCAATCGCACAATTGGCACAACTTGTCCCGACGTGGCGGGATTGGCTTTTGCCCCATCTGCACGACTTGTCACGCTCCAGCGGGAAGCCGACCCTTCGCAAAACCAAAAAGCCTGTCCCGATTTTTCGGGAAGCCATTTTTTGCCAACGCATCGGACGATAGCAACAACCTTGACATTGATAAATTGTTGAAAAATATGTTCAATATATTGCACCATTTTAAACTGATATTTTTACCTTTGACACTTTAACAAATTAAACAACGGGGGCAACGCTATAAATTCTGCACACAGACAAATGAGACCAAATAAACCAGGACAAGTAGCAAAGTTTCACTCACCGCTACCAGACGAAAATCCAGACCAACTTTACGTAGTTTTAGAAATCAAAGAAGACGTTGAAAGACCAAGAGCAGACATTAAGGCTCTTAACACAGGACTTTCATTTCCTCCTATCAACATAGTTTTACTTGACGACCTTGAATTTGTAGAAGTTGGCACTTCTGACCTTGTAGGTCACGAAGTAACAATTAGCAAAGCCGACTATTCACAAGCGACAGGAAAAGTTGTAAAAGTGAGCGAACAGAAAATTATACTCGACCTTACAAAAGGGGTTAAAGCTGTGGAGACAAATGTTTGGCTGACTATTCTAGACAAAGACGGAAAAGAACATACCGGAACCTTGTTTGTAAACTAATTACAATTTCATGCCTACAGATTTAAACGCAACAGAATCTCAGATTAAAGATTATCGCCTGAAACTGGGTGATAAAATCAGGCAGGTGCGTGAATAAAGAGGATACAGCCAGGAACAGTTGGCGGAAATGATGGACATCAACCGCTCCACCATTTCAAAAATTGAAAATGGCAAATTCAGCATTACGGTGGACTACCTTGTTCGGTTTTCCATTTTTCTCGATTATGAATTTAAAATAATTGAAAGGTAGCCAATGACAGATGTACACGACAAAGCTACCCGAAGCTACAATATGAGCCGGATAAAGGGAACCAACACCAAACCTGAAAAGCTGGTGCGAAAATACCTGCATGCAAACTACATTAGATACAGGCTTCACAATAAAAGTCTGCCCGGAAATCCGGATTTAACGCTTAGCAAATATCACACAGTGATTTTTGTAAACTAGAATTTTCTATTAAGAACCTTATTAATGAATTATGAAATATTGGATTGAAAAAACCCTTGTAAATGGAAGGCAAGATAGATTGGAAGGTGACCGTGCTCTTGGAAAAGCTTTATGGTCTCCTCAAAAAGACAAGAGAGGCGCTGATATTTACAAAAATATGAGAGTTGTTAAATCTGGAGATGTCATTATTCATTTAATAGACAACTTGAAAATAGTAGCTGTATCAATTGCAAGAACAAATGTCATTGAATCAATCGGAATTCCAGGAACTGAATGGGATGGACCAGCTTATCTAATTCAACTAGAAAATTTCGAGAAATTACTTCCTGAATTATCTAGAGATTTAATACTTAATCCCAAAAACAAAATATTATTGGATGAGATTAATAATGAATCGGAGGTTTTTTATAATAATAAATTAGAATTGAGACAAGGAGCCTATTTAACCCCTTGCCCACTCAAACTACTTACACTAATAAACAACGTTTATAAAAGCATTTCCAATAACAATTTACCTCATGTAATTAGCTCTGATTTATTAGACGTTAATATAAACAAAAATGCCGAATTCAATTTTAATAATCTAAAAAATTCAATTAAAAACTCTGGATTGTCCTATTCTGATATTTTATTCACAAGATTCACCGCCTCCCTCCTCACCAAACCCTTTGTCATCCTTACAGGTCTTTCCGGTTCAGGTAAAACCAAACTGGCACAGGCCTTTGTGCAGTGGATTTGTCAGGATGAAAGTCAGTACCGAATCATTCCTGTGGGTGCCGACTGGACCAACCGCGAACCGCTGCTTGGCTATCCCAACGCCCTGAAGCCTGAAGAATATGTGAAACCCGACAGCGGTGTGCTGGATTTAATTATTCAGGCCAACCTGCAGCCCGACCTGCCGCATTTTCTGATACTGGACGAAATGAACCTGAGCCATGTTGAACGGTATTTTGCAGACTTCCTGAGTGTGATGGAATCGAATGAGGAAATTCCGCTATATACCGGAAATATAGAAAACGGAGTGCCTGCCAGGTTAAAAGTCGCTTCCAATCTGTTTATAATTGGTACCGTAAACATTGATGAAACCACCAATATGTTCAGCCCCAAGGTACTCGACAGAGCCAACACAATTGAGTTCAGGGTTACGCAGGTTGAAATGGCAAACTTTCTGAGAAACATCAAGGACATTAACATGGATGCACTTAGCGGAAAAGGTGCCGGAATGGCAAAAAGTTTTCTGGAAATGGCTGTCAGCAAAGATTTTACTACGACAGATATTGATGAAATCAATACTGCTTTGGTTCAGTTCTTTAGCGAGTTGAAAAAGACCGGAGCAGAATTTGGCTACCGCAGTGCTACTGAAATTTTACGATTGATTCATCAGCTTACTGTTTTGGATAATACGCTTACCACCAATCAAAAGATTGACATTGCCATTATGCAGAAACTGTTACCCAAGCTGCACGGTTCACGCAGAAAATTGAGTCCGGTTCTGGAAAAGTTGGGGGCTTTTTGTGTTACCGACAAGATTAAAGTGATTACAGATGTTTTCGGTAAAGATGATTTTGATTTTGAGAATAGCCCTGAAGTTCTTTACCGCTTATCATTGGAAAAAATAGCCCGTATGTATAAAGGAGCTATTGATAACGGATTTGCAAGTTTTGCTGAAGCATAATATTTCTAAAATGACAACTTCTTCATTAAATAAAAAGTTTTACAAACAGATTGTAGATTTACTACTGTCGGCAAGAAACAATGTAGTGCGTGCGGTAAATCACACAATGGTTTACACCTACTATGAAATAGGCCGTATGATTGTGGAAGAAGAACAAAATGGCAAAGAAAGAGCAGTTTATGGCAAAGAACTTTTAAAAGGCTTGTCTGCTGCACTAAATCAGGAGTTTGGCAAAGGTTATTCGGTCGATAACCTGGAGAATATGAGGCGCTTTTATCTTGTTTATGGAAAATCCGAAACAGTGTCTCGGATTTCGCAAAATCAAATTCCCGAAACAGTGTCTCGGAAAAGAAGTTTGAAAATCCTGCAAACAATATCTGAATCAGATAGCGAAAAATTGGAAACATTGCCTGCGGTTTTCGGCCTAAGCTGGTCTCATTACCTTATTCTGATGAGAATAAATAATGTTAATGAGCGAAAATTCTATGAAATAGAATGTTCAAAGAACAACTGGAGCGTTCGTGAACTGCAACGCCAGCTGGATTCTGAACTCTATACTCGCCTGACTTTAAGCAGGGATAATAACAAAGTAAAGGAATTGTCGAAAAAAGGGCTGATTATTGAGCAACCCATAGATGCAATAAAAGACCCCTATGTGCTTGAATTTCTTGGATTGCCCGAATTGTCATCTTATTCAGAGACTGAACTGGAAGAACAAATTATCAGCAAACTGGAACATTTTCTGTTAGAACTTGGCAATGGATTTACGTTTGCAGGCAGGCAGGTTAGATTCACTTTTGATGAGGAACACTATAGAATTGACCTAGTATTTTATAACAGAATTTTAAAGTGTTTTGTATTAATTGACTTAAAGATAGGAAAACTAAAACATCAGGATCTTGGTCAGATGCAGATGTATGTTAACTATTACGATCGCTTTGTAAAACTTGATGATGAAAACAACACTATTGGTATTATTCTGTGTAAAGACAAAAAAGATTCCATGGTAGAAATTACCTTGCCTGAAAACAACCAACAGATTTTTGCGAGTAAATATAAATTGGTATTGCCCAGCAAGGCTGAACTAAAGAAAATTATAGAAGAATAAGCCAACAGTGAAAGAACTATCTGAAATAACACTGGATTTAAGCCATATAGAAAGTAGTCTCTCGCTAACTATTACTGAGAGATCTGTTAACACGCTGTTTGTAAAGGAAGATGCAGAAGAGTATGGTGAAGCCAAGTATCAGCTGAAAGAAGGGTGTTTTTATGATTATGAATTAAGCAACCGTGAATATTATCTGGCAGATCCGTTTGATAATATTGTCCAGCCACACAAAAGAGTTCCTCATGTAGGAAGAATAGCACCCAATATTTATGTGGGGACGCTTGAAATTCCGGTATTTAAAGATGGCGAATCAGCACCCATTGGTAAGGTAAGCATCGAGGTGCAATCAATAAAAGCAGATTATCGTAACGATTACCGTGATATGCTGGAACTGATTACAGAAAAATGCACAGACCTTTTATTGCAGGCAAACTCACCAGTAACTCAACATTTTGAAATTGATTACACCAAAGACAGCCAGTCACTATATCAGAAATTTGCATTCATTAAGTCAGTAATCGGAACTGACGAATTTGCCGAAGCGATACACAGGATTGTAACAGCACCGGTAACCAAATGGACGGAAACCATAGAAGAAAAAGATATTCGAAATGCCAAAAGATTTTCGAATACCAATATTAAGGAAATACTTAAAGGCAGTAAGCGAACCAAATTACCGCAAACGCATTATTTGAGAAACTTCGGAATTGACACATTGTCCGAAAGAATCACAACCGTCAGAAAAACAGATTCGGTTGATACGCCAGAAAACCGTTTTATAAAACATGCGCTTGAAAACTTCCTGAAGTTTTGCATGGATATAAACAACAAGGCTAAAGATTTTGGCCATAAGAAAATGGAGAACGAATCGGAAATACTGATTCGTGAACTGGAAAGTCAGCTGCACCATACCGTTTTTAAAGACATTTCGAGACCAACAACATTAAAGCTTAACAGTCCGGTGTTGCAACGAAAAGAAGGTTACAGGGAGGTGCTTCGTGTATGGCTCATGTTTGACCTTGCTGCAAAACTCATCTGGAAGGGCGGAGACGACATTTACAGCGGTGGCAAAAAAGACATTGCTACCTTATATGAATACTGGCTCTTTTTCAAATTACTTGATTTGTTTCAGGAATTATTTGAAATTAAGGCTGAAGACATCGAGAAATTAATCCAGCCAACTGATGACGGACTGCATTTACAACTTAAGCAAGGAAAAGAGACAGCGTTAGAGGGTATTTATAACTCAGGTACCAGAAAACTGAATATTCGTTTTAATTACAACCGTTCCTTTAGTGGAAAGAAAAATTATCCTGTTTCAGGTAGCTGGACAACCACCTTGCGCCCTGACTATACACTTTCATTCTGGCCTTATGGAATTTCAGAAACGGAAGCGGAACAACAGGAACTGATTGTTCATGTTCATTTTGATGCGAAATACAAAATAGCCAACCTGACCGATTTTCTGGAACATATTACAGAAAACGCCCTTGACGAAGAAAAAGCGGAGAACAGAAAAGGTATTTACAAAAATGCCGACCTGCTTAAGATGCATGCGTATAAAGATGCCATTAGAAGAACAGGTGGCGCTTATGTTTTATATCCCGGTGATAAATCCATCAACCAAAAAGGATTTCACGAAATCATCCCGGGACTTGGTGCATTTCCGGTAAAACCATCAAAAACCGATAGCGGGATTGGAGAACTCAAAGCATTTATTCTTGAAATAATTGAACACTTCATAAACCGTTCTTCACAACGGGAGAAAATTGCTTTCAGAACATTTGACATTTATAAAAATCCACCTGAATCTGACAATGTGGTCAAGGAACCTTTGCCAGAACCCTATAACACCAATAGAGACTTAATCCCTGATGACACTTTCGTTCTGGTGGGTTATTGCAACTCAAGGGAACAATACGACTGGATTCAACGAACCGGACTTTACAATTTCAGAATGGGTTCAGGTACAGGTTCTCTTGTACTCGACAAAGAAACAGTTAGTTCAAAATACTTATTGCTTCATACTTCAGGAGACACTGACTCCGGTAACTTATGGAAGATTGTAAGCAGAGGTCCTAAAGTATTTTCAAAAGACGACTTAATCAGAAAAGGCTATCCTACCCCCTCTCAGGACAATTATCTGGTGATACAAATTGAACCTGTAACAGACACCGAATTTAAATATGTAAGCTGGGACTTTAGAAAGCTTTCAAATTACTCGTCCGGAAGAGCATCTGCATTTCCGTTTACAACCAGCTTGACAGAATTAATGAAAAATAAAATCAGATAATATGCCATGCCTTCACAGCCACACACATAACCATGCCCCGCAAGCAATCGCTAGAGCCAAAACCTGGCAAAGATTGTGTCTGTCCAACCGCAACTCTGAAAGACAAACATACGGAGAAAAGAAGGGCGAACTGGTAACAGCGTGTTGCCTCTATTGGCGGTGATCCCGCCAAAGCGCATACGCGTCAACTTAATTAATAATAATTATTCGAAAAAATATTGTAATTACTTGTATTACAATATAATATAAAATTTTTATATATTTGCAAGGTCCTAAAAAATAGGAGCTCTTGGAATTTACCATAAAACTGCTAAATTATGTGTTCCGCAAGCTCCAAGTCAAAGAAACATAAAAATTGTGAAACTCCTTCCAAAATTTTTAAAAAGATACCATTTTTAAAATTGGCAAAGGCGACTGGCTTTTATTGTCGAAAAAGTAAAAAGTTGAATCCTAAATACCTGGTTATTGGATTTATCCAAATGATTGCTCAAGGAAATATCAGCTTTTCAAATTGGGCTTACCATATAAATTTGCTTAGTGGGAGTTTGGTATCAAAACAAGCATTGCATAAAAAAGTAAACCAAGCATTTGTAGAATACTGTTTAAGAGTACTTCATCAGCTAATGATTAATATTATTTCAAAAGCGAAACAAGACAGTAAAATTATAAAAGGAACACTTTCGAAATTTAGAAATGTATATATACAGGATAGTACAACATTCAAATTACCAGCAAGCTTGAGCTGGTGTTATCCAGGCACAATAGTTAAAGGGGCATTAACATCTCAGTTAAAAATTCAGACAATTTACGAACTAAAAAATAACTTATTTAAATACTTTAAAATAACATCATTTAGAGTCAATGACCAATCATGTACAAATGACATACTTTCTATTGCAAAACACAATGATCTTGTAATAAGAGACATGGGATATTTTAATCTATTATGTTTCAAAAAGTTAATAAATAAAGGTGTTTCCATTATAAGTAAAGTAAAATATGGAGTTGTTATGCTTGATGAAAAAACAGGCAAGCGGATTGATATTTTTAAACTAATGAAGGGAAAATCCAAAATTGAAAAATGGATATTCCTTGGAAAAGATGATAAAGTTAGAGTGCGATTATTAATAAATAGAGTACATCCCATTATAGCTAGTGAAAGAAAACGAAAAGCCAGCAAGGATCGAAATAATAAAATAAATCATAGTGATGATTACTATAAATATTTAAACTTTTCAATTTTAATCACAAATACAGAAAGTAACGATATTTCAATTGACCAAGCTTTCATTCTATATTCATTAAGATGGAGAATAGAAACTATATTTAAAAGCTGGAAGAGTTACAATAATTTGCAGAAAGTAATACCAACATATAATAAGTTATCAAAGGATAGAGTAGATTCAATTATAGTACTTTCTTTAATAAATATCGTAATACAACATAGAATGTACCAAGTGGCAATATTGTATAATAATAATCTTGGAAATGTGAACCAAATTAGTCTATTTAAATTTATAGACTATTTCAAAAAAGAAATCATTGATCTGCTTTCCAATCCAATAATAAACATCAAAAAATTAGTGGAAAATTGCAAATATGAAAAACGAAATGACCGTATAAACTATTTTAATAAACTGGCCCTCTAAGTTGACGCGTATGCGCCAAAGCGGGACCAGCTGTGCAAACTTGGAGCTTTGTGCTCCTATCAAACTTTTGTGCAAATTGATAGACCCGCCTTTAACGGGATAAATTCCTAGTTCCAAATTCCTCCTAATCACACAGCCCTCCAATTCCTTAGCGTCAAGCAGAGACCGACCATCTAAAAATAGCTGACAAGCGCAATGATCAGACAATTTTTATTGATCTTCCATGTTTTTTTGACACTGATCACAAAGACCAATGCTCAGTTTTATTATGGTGACCATTGGTACAACAATCCACTTGGATTTGAGCCATTGAAATTGCACACTTCCATGGGTTTCATAGTCCCTTCGGTTGCAGTGGGCACTTGTTTGCTTTTGACAAAAAAGGACTCAACATTAAAGCGCAGACTTTCAATTTACAACGAAACAGGACTTTCCTGGGCTTATAAATATCCGCTGACCTTTATGCCATCAAACAACACGGGTGTTAATTATCAACTAAGAAAGTTTATGTCCATTGGAATTGAATTTGACCTATTGTTTCCAAGAGACGACTTCAATAAAACGACAGGTTTCGCAATCAGACCCTTTGCAAGATTTTATCTCATGAATCATCAAAAATGGAGATTGTACTTTGAATCAGGCGGAGGTTTCATATATACATTCACTGAATTTCCAAAACCAACAGATCAAGACAAGAGACTTGGACTGCAATTAAACGGTATCACAAAATATGGAATGGGTTCTGACATAAGTATCAATATAAATACTTCAATCATGTTTGGTGTCAGACACTTGCATATTTCAAACGGAAATGCCAAAGGTGCAGAACGAAATCCTTCACACGACAGCAATGGATTTTTTATCGGGCTGACGCACAAACTTAATTAACAATGCCTGATTCTACCATCAGATGAAAGCAAGGTCCTTCTGGGTACTTCAATTTTGACAAAATTAAGCTGTTATCGGATCCATTGGTATTTGTATCTTTGCTACAGGTCAAGGTGAAATAGTCCTCAGCTTCAATCTCAAACCGTTACCGGTCATTTGAAAAGACGGCCACTCAATCACGACAGACGACTGTTTTGATCTAAAAATATGGCAAAAACAAAGACAACTTACACAGGACAAGACGTAGTGGATTTTGTGAACTCCTACGTTGACAGCGAACAGAAGAAATCGGACAGTTTTCAACTGATTGAGTTAATGAGAGAATGGTCTGACTCTGAACCCAAAATGTGGGGCTCGTCGATTATCGGGTTTGGTACCTATCATTACAAGTATGCAAGCGGACACGAAGGAGACGCGCCAGTTCTTGGCTTTTCACCGAGAAAGGCAGCACTTACGTTTTATGTTTATAGCAATACCGAAAGGAGTAATGCCGTTTTAGCGGATCTCGGAAAATTTAAAATGAGCAAAGCTTGTATTTATGTGAAAAAACTTTCTGACATAAATTTATCCGCATTAAAAGAACTTTGCTTGGAATCAATTAAATACATAAGTGAGCATCACGAATGTTCCTGCAGGGTAAAATAATCAAAGAATTAATTGCCATCCAATGAAAAAATATACCATTTTAAAGTTAGTTGGACTGTCCATACTGACGATGATATGCCTGGTTGCCATTTCATTCCTTGAAGTGGCGGTGTATTCATATCTCATAAACCCCGGACAAGAACAAGCTGTCTATGAAGCGCACGCTAACATTTCTGCGCCCTATATTTCAGGAATATTCGGGTTTATCCTGTTCTTTCTTGTGACGCGATATTGGAAGAAAAAAGAATACCCGAATGTGTTCAGATTGGTAATTCTGTATCCACTCATTTATGTTCTGTTGGACCTTATCCTAATAACGGCAGCAGGTGTAAATTGGTCTGATTTTATTTTAATATTTGCTCTTGCCAATGCAGCAAAATTTCTGGGAAGTTATTTGGGATATAAATTAACCAAATGACGACCGATATACTCCATAACAGAAAACAACGAACCTCAGACAGTGGTTTTGCAGAAGAGCGGGTTTCGTGCTTTGTTGATCATGATACTTTTTATCATCTTTGTGCAGCTGGACAGTCCCGCCTTTAGCCGGATAAATTACCTGCACCGAAACCAGTGAATTCAATACCTGAAGTACTTGAAAAGCCCTCAAAGGATTGCAATAAAATAGGTCTTTCCGGATGATTTAATATCGGAATCGAATGGCTACCTGGGTGGTGTTTCATATTTTTTCCTATCAACCAATGCAAGATGCATTATCCTGTCATGCACTTGAAGAAGTATCTTTAATTTATGATACCAAGATTTTTTCAATAGAGCCAATGTGCTTTGAGCCCAGCTATCTAAAGAGGGTTTATAAGATTAAGCTTAATAACAAGACTTAAGGTCAGTCAAGCATATTGGAATTCTATACCAATCTTCCTACTTCTTTAAATATATATCTGGCCTAGTTTCTTGACTTCCCAAAAATCCGAGCTGTTGAGAAAAATTTTTCCCTGTCTATATGGAATCTTCAATGGCTTTAGTACCTTAGCCCTGATTTATTGCAAACAGATGCATTGTAAGCCTCCAACACTTGCCAGGAATATATTAATAGATGCATGCCATTGCCGGACGGGCAACAATATGTCTCTGGCTGTTCAACTTGTAAAGTTCATCGATGTTTCTGAACGTTCCAATGAATTAACTTACCCAGACTTTGTTGGCATATTTTTATACCCCTCCACTCCAACTTATTACCATGAAATTTGATAAGTATTTTCCGAAAGACAAATTGAAGGACTATATAAAATACTATGTGGTGTCGGAGAACGAATTGGAAAACGAATACAAAGTTTTTCCGTCTTCCGGACTTGTGATTGGGTTTCAGTATAAGGGACAGCTCTCCACAATAAGAAATAAGGCAGAGACTAAGCTGACAACGGCAGGTGTAACTGGTATTTCTGATGCTTATAAGATCTTTAAAAATTCAGCGGATATCGGAACTGTTTTGGTTTTCTTTACTGAAACCGGTTTTACACATTTTGCATCACATCCTGCCAATGAACTCTTTAATCTGAGCATATCCTTAGATAACATCTTTGAAAAAAGCAAAGTGAACGAAGTAGAGGAAAAATTGGCAATTGCTTCCACTGACAAACAACGAATAAAAGTAGTTGAGCAGTTTCTGCTTACTCAACTTAAAGACCTTAAAACAGATCAATTGATCGTGGAGGCGGTGAAACTCATTTATCATTCCAAAGGAACCATCCGCATAAAAGAGCTCAACGAAAAACTATTGATCAGTCAAAGCCCTTTTGAAAAGCGATTTAGAAAAGTGGTAGGAACAACCGCGAAGAAATTTTCTTCTATCGTTCGTTTCAATTCAGTCCTTGACAACATAGGCAAAACAAAAACCCTAACGGAAATTTGTTACGAAAACAATTTCTTTGACCAAGCTCACTTCATCAAAGACTTCAAACAATTCACGGGAGAAACACCCGAAAATTTCAAACGCTTCTTGTAGAAAAACGATTTTTTACAATGACAGGGATTTTAGCCATTGCATCTTTGCACCGTAATTATAATGCATTTGCAATGAAAAAATCAATTCTTAAAGCAACCATCCTTATGACCAGCATAGGCATAATGGACGCATGTAATTCAACAAATCGTTTCACAATTAAAAGCAAAGAAAAAATGTTTACAGTAGAGCAAATCAAAGAAAAAATGATGCCAGTGAAAACAGGGGCTGACTTTCCTGTTTTGGTGATGAACCTCAAAAATCTTGGAGTAACTTATTTTGAAACCAAAATCGAAGATGGTAGCAGTATTTTTCACGGAGAAAATGGATACGAATTATTGATAAGCGCAAACTATGATCCAATGGCAATTTCCGACAAACTAGATTTGGAAGCGCTTAAAATGGACATTGCTAATCATCAGCAAGGAAAGTCCGACTATTTTGTAATAAGCCGTAAGTGTGCCCACAACGGCATTGAAAAATGGGTGGTTTGTTTAAGTTCGATGACTTGCACGTATATGAACAAATCAGGAAAAAAAGTTTGGGTAGAAAATATTCCGGATGCCTCAGTTCAAAAGCCAAGCTTTACGGTAGAACAGATCAAAGCAGCTCACAGCAAGGTAAAATCAGGTGCAGATTTCCCTGCTTACATCAAAGAAATAAAGGCATTGGGTGTCACTCATTACGAAGCCTATGTAAATGATGGCCATATCGACTATCACGGTGCCAATGACCACACCGCAGAAGTTCCGGCAAAGTACGCCCCCTTGGTAATCGCAGACACTGCAAAAGTGAAAGAATTTAAGGCAGAGTTAATTGCACACCAACAAGGCAAAACAGACTTCTTAACATTCATTAAAATGTGTTCAACAACAGGCATAGAAAAGTGGGCCATTTGTATGGACAGAATGACTTGTACTTACTATGACAAGGCAGGAAATATAGTACTGGTAGAGGAGATACCGCAGTAAGAGCTGAACATCACAACAGCGTTTTTGTCTGAAGCCGGGCAATTTATTTCGATGGAAAATCAATAGCGGTATTTTACCTTTTTAACAAACTCCAAAATATAATAGCGGTTTCTGCCTGGCTGTAAATTCTTCACGAATGAGCCACTGGTATTCGACCGGAGAACTGAGCGAATGTCAAGCAAGAAGGAATCGTCCTACAAATGACAGAGCCATATATTTGAATTATTCTGAACATTCCAAGGTCAATATTACGATAAGGATAAACAAAATCACACTTATTGGTATTAAACCTTAAACCGATTTCAATCATGGAGAAAACAAAGAAAACTCTGCTTTTATTCGCATCAATTGTATTTTACTCAATCTCTCTGCCGGCACAGAACAATGTATCCATTTTTTCCAATGGGATCAAATTGTCCGGAACCATAGAGCACCCGAAACACAAAACAGAAAAAGCAATATTGATCCTATCAGGATCCGGAAAGACGGATCGAGACGGCAATACAAAACCCTTGTACATCAATAATGCCCTGAAAAAGCTTGCTCTAGAATTGGCGGATCTTGGATACGCGAGTTTGAGATACGACAAAAGAGGTGTTGGCGAAAGTTTATCCGATTCCTTCTCCTATGAGACCCTGCGTTTTGAAGACTATGTGCTGGATGCTTCTAATTGGATTACTTATTTAAAAAAAGAGTACTCTCATATCACTGTATTGGGTCATAGCCAGGGTGCATTGGTAGGTATGCTGGCAATTCAAAACAACCCTGTTCAAAAATTTATCTCGCTAGCCGGTATTTCAGAGGATCTCTATACGACGCTAAAAAGACAATTATCCAACCAACCAGGTTTTGTCCAAGAGGCTGCATTTCCAATTCTCGATCGTTTAAAGATCGGGGTAAAAGTGGATAGTGTTCCTCCCTATCTGCAAAGTTTGATGGGGCCGTCTGTTCAGAATTACTTTATGACATGTTTAAAATATGACCCAAGAGAGGAAATTAAAAAGCTGGACATCCCCATTTTAATCATCCAAGGCAGCAACGACATACAAATAACGGTGGAAGGTGCAACAGAGATGAGCAAACAATCAGAATTTACCAGTTTAAGTATAATTGATGGCATGAACCATGTACTCAGAAAATGCTCCACCCTTGCGACTGAAAATATGGCAACCTATAACAATCCTGAACTTCCTCTTCACCATGAGCTGATTGAAAAAATAGTGTTATTTTTGAACAACAATAAATAAATTGCTCTTGCACAATAGGCTTAAAAAATGCTGCTCCATATTCATCTAATGGATCTGAAATAAACATGACGAGCATGACTTTAATTATATACAATCCATATTTGAACCAAACTTTAAAACGATGGCCGACATTTTCCACAATTTTCCTGTAAACGCACCGCTTGACAGGGTGTTTGGATTGGTTTCCACGCCTGAAGGATTGGACAAATGGTGGGCAAAGGCTAGCTCTGGAAAAACGGCTCCCGGAGAAATTTTTAAGCTTCATTTTGAGCCTGCATACCATTGGACTGCCATTGTTTCTAAATATCTCCCTTTTGAAGAATTTGAGTTGACCATGCAAATCTCAGATCCTGAATGGGAAGGAAGCAAAGTGGGATTCCGGCTTTTTAGTAATAACAATTTAACGGAGGTTCAATTTTATCATACAGGATGGAAAGAACTCAATGAACATTACAAAATTTCTAATTACTGTTGGGCCATGTATTTGAGAATCTTAAAAAGAAATCTTGAGTTTGATGAATTTGTTCCATACATGGATAGATTATTTGTTTGAATCAAATAATTTTGGATCAGTAGCAACATTCCTTGAACGACGAATTCCAGTATGCAGGATACGATGTTCTTCTTTTTTATTGGTGCGGTAAAAGAAAATTGATTGCTACATCCAGGAAAAATATCCGGGCCAAAGAACAGTTACCGGAAGGTATTAAAAATAACCATCTAAAATTAAATGGAAGGTATACTTTAGCGACTTATGAAAATCAATCGCCATGAAATGGATTACAGAACAAACGCTTGAAACAAACCGGGTAAAACTAATTCCCCTTCATCAAAATCACAAAGATGATTTGTTAGAAGCTGAATCGGACGGAAATTTATCAAAATTGTGGTACACTTCCGTTCCAAATTCTTCAAATATTGATCTTTATATTAGAAAAGCCTTGGAGGATTATCATCTGGACAAAGGCCTGGCATTTGTGGTGGTCGATAAAATTTCAAATAAAACAGTGGGTTGCACCCGATACACCAATGCCACTCCCGAACACCGAAGATTGGAAATAGGATATACCTGGTATTCTAAAACCTATCAAAGAACTCATGTAAACTCTGAGTGCAAGTTGTTATTGCTTACACATGCATTTGAAGTGCTGAAAGCCATTGCAGTAGAATTCAGGACAAATTGGTATAACTTTCCATCCAGAAATGCCATTTTAAGACTCGGAGCTAAGCAGGACGGAGTGCTGAGAAATCACCAAATATTGCCTGATGAATCATTCAGAGACACCGTGGTATTTTCCATTACTGCGGACGAATGGAGAGCTTGCAAGAACGCCCTGAATGATAGAATAGAACAGATACATCAAAACATGAATTCGAAAAATATTAAATCCTAAAAATGACCGATCCGATTTGACAGCCAATTCAGCGATTTGAAGTTCCGTCCCCTTTTACAAATTGGCTTTTGATTCCGCTTCATTTTTTATCATTTCTGACAAGTTTCTTAACCTGCGTTTATCTCCCAGTAATCGTTAAAAAGATTTATCTTAGTGGCTTAAAAGGCCCATTATGTTGAGATGGAATTTTGTCATTTACTCTGTACTCTTGTTTTTTAATGTCCCTGCTGCTCAAACGGACTTTTGCAAAAATCTGAACCAACCGGGTTTGATTTTTTGTGATGACTTTGAATCAATGCAAGCGATTGCAGACAGATACTTTGAAGTCAATAACAACAATGGTGATTTTGTTCCGATGTCAGGGGTGGGCAGAGATGCTTCCAATGGTATGAGGGTGCTTTGGCAAAAAGGAGAAGTGGGCGCCGGAGGTCTTTCAAAATCTTTTGGCAGAACTCCGCATGCCTACATTGGAAGAAATGCATCCATGCCCGACAGTACTTTTAAGGAAATTTATTGGAGAATGGATGTAAGACATCAATCCAATTGGCAAGGAGGCGGACCGGCTAAATTGACCCGCGCATTGACCTTGGCCAATGCCAATTGGGCCACCGGTGCAATGGCACACATCTGGTCTGGTGGACCAGAGGATGCGTTTTTGGGAATGGATCCGGCCAGTGGCATTAATACCCAGGGGAGATTGGTAAGCACTCGTTACAACGATTTTCCAAATCTGCGCTGGTTGGGTTTTAAACACGGAAACATTCCCATGTTCTCAGATGAAAGAGTATCCCAATGGCATTGTGTCGAAGCGCATATTAAACTCAATACACCAAACAACTCGGATGGAATCCTTGAGTTTTGGATCAATGATACGCTGCAGGCCGGCACTTACAACATCAACTGGCATGGCAACTGGAACATGGATCCAAACAATTATGGTATAAATGCTGTATTTTTTGAAAACTATTGGAATGCCGGTTCTCCGGTACAGCAAGAGAGGTATTTTGACAATCTGGTGATTGCCACAAATCGCATCGGTTGCAGGTCCACCATCAATCAGAATTCAAACATTCCAGAGACTGGCTGCCGGATTTGGCAGAGCAATACA
Source organism: Saprospiraceae bacterium (assembly GCA_016715965.1). Classification (NCBI taxonomy): domain Bacteria; kingdom Pseudomonadati; phylum Bacteroidota; class Saprospiria; order Saprospirales; family Saprospiraceae; species Saprospiraceae bacterium. The sequence continues at coordinate 1,981,128 of JADJXG010000001.1, forward strand.
CGACTGCACTGGAATCTGGAAGAAAGCACATCGACCAGATTGCGGCTTTTTTCCACTTTGGGGCAATTGGTCCTGGAAAAACTAATCTCAGACGAAGGATCCTTTCTAGTGGAGGATGAGCTAACGCCGGGAATTTATTGGTACCAAATCAATTCAGTAAGCTGTGGATTTCTATCTGGAATCTTAATTTATTAGCGATTTTCAACTGATTTTATTTAATGTTTTATTAAAGTAGGTCCTTATGGCAGCCCATGGAAGGAAGTGACGAGGGCATTTCTTAGTTTTGCAACTTTATCTTCATTGCGCAAATCATGCAACGGATTTTTTTAATTTTTTTCATTCTGCTCTTACCAGCATGGATTTTGGCAACTACAGAGCCCGTCAAGTCCATCACCGCAATGAGGATTTATACTCCCCTTAAGATGGATGGACGGTTGGATGAATTTGTCTGGAACCTGGCGCCTGCTGCGGATAATTTCATTCAAACCGAACCTGTGCCAGGGATCAAAGCCACCCATGATACCAGGGTGAAGTTTTTGTACGATGATCAGGCCATTTATATCGGAGCGCATCTCTATGATCCGGATCCACAAAAAATACTGAAAGAATTGTGTATAAGAGATCAGGTCAGCAATTCAGATCTCTTTAAAGTGTTTATTGACGCCTATCAAAGTGGTCTCAATGGATTTATTTTTGCCGTCAATGCTGCCGGCGTACAATACGAGTCCATCGTGTCCAATCACGTAGAAGACCTCAACTGGAATGCAGTTTGGGACAGTGAGGTACTGATCGTAGAAGATGGTTGGGTCGTTGAAATGAGAATCCCATTTTCCTCTCTCAGATTTCCAAATCAAAACATCCAGCAGTGGAACGTTCAGTTTGCAAGGGAAATCAGAAGATGGAGAGAAACTTCCTATTGGAGTAAAATAGATCCCTTGGTCAACGGTTGGGTCCAGCAGAGTGGAAGGGTGGATTCGTTGATGGATCTCGCAGCACCCGTAAGATTGTCTCTGATGCCCTTTGTGACCGGATATCTGAATCAGGGATTTGATCCCGCCAAGCCCAATAATTTTTCTCCTTCATTTAGCGCAGGTGCGGATTTAAAATATGGCATCAATCAGGCTTTTACTTTGGACATGGCGCTGGTACCCGATTTTGGTCAGGTCATTTCAGATCGACAGGTGCTCAATCTATCTCCATTCGAAGTTTTTTTTGAAGAGAACAGGCAGTTTTTTACCGAAGGAACCGAACTCTTCAACAGAGATGGTCTGTTTTATTCGAGGAGAGTAGGAGGAAGACCACAGGGATATTTTGACGCCAATGCCCGCGCTTTAGAATTGAAAGGACAACTCTTGTCCAATCCGGAGACCAGTCAGTTGTACAATGCGACCAAACTAAGTGGCAGAACTTCAGCCGGGACAGGACTTGGATTTTTTAATGCGGTGGTGGGAAGCACTCATGCCGTGATACGCGATTCGTCCGGAGCGGAATCTTCGTTTCTGACGAGTCCATTGTCCAATTACAATGTGTTTGTGGCCGATCAGAATCTATTTAACAACTCTTATGTCAGATTCCTCAATACCAATGTGACCAGAAATGGTCATTTTACAGACGCCAATGTAACAGCGCTGACAGGTGAAATAAAAACCAAGGACCAAAGATATTCCATCCTGGGAAAAGCGGTAATGAGTCAAAGATACACTGGCAAAGAAAATGACAAAGGATATAGTAGCCAGCTAAGATTGGGAAAATTCGGAGGAAAATGGACCTGGAATGTACACCAGCTGATCGAAACAGATCGGTTTAATCCAAATGATCTAGCCTTCCTCGCAGCCGCCAACGAACACACTTACAATCTCAATGGAGCTTATGCAGAGTACAAGCCAAAAAAACAGAACATTCAATTTTATAATTTTAAAGCAAATGTTTTGTATTTGAGGCATTTTAAACCGGATGTGTTTGCAGATTTTGCCATTAATTTAACGCATTTCTTATTGTGGAAAAGCAGGGACGCCTATGGTATTAATGTTCGACTTGAACCCATCCCCACAAGAGATTTTTTCGAACCCAGAACAAAGGACTTTAGCCTTTACTTGCATTGGCCTGTCAATTACACCTTTGGCGCAAATTTTTCTTCAGATTACAGAAAACCCCTTGCCTTAGATGTGTTTGTCAGTTATCGATATTTTGATGCTCCGGGAAGAAATTTTTACACCCTGGATTGGAAACCAAGATTTCGTTTCAATGACCGGATTTCTCTGTTTTGGAACTTGCTTTTAAAGCGAAATTTACTGGAACAAGGATATTTGTCACCCATACCGGATGGCCGGCCCATAGATCCTCGCAATACATACATTGGCGATCGCAATCGCTGGATCATCGATCAGTCTGTCTCCGGAAGGTATATTTTCAATCACAAAATGGGAATCACCTTTAGAATTAGACACTATTGGGATCAGGTCCAATATCAATCCATTGGAATACTTCGTCCAAACGGGATCTTAGAAAAAACAGATTTATACAACGCTGAAGACAGAATTTCTTTGAATGACAACAATTACAATGCTTTTACGGTGGATCTTCAGTTCAACTACCGATTTGCTCCTGGAAGCGATCTGATATTTGTCTGGAAAAATCAAATATTGTCCAATATGCCGGACACCAGGCAAAACTATCTGAGAAATTTGTCAGAGACCCTGGATTCTCCCCAAACCAATAGTATTTCTTTAAGGGTGCTTTATTTTATAGATTACCTTGAGCTTGAAAAAAAATTGAAATCAAAAAATACAAAACTGATTTAATTAGATTGCCCAACTTTCCATCCTTTTTTACAGCTTGATTTATCGCTCTACTCTCACCAGACTTTTAGCAACACAATTCTTTTTCGCAATACACAAGCATTTTCCACGCCAGCCAAGGGTTTACTGGTGGACGGACGGTTGGTAAGAAATTCCACGCTTAAAATTCTCTCATAAATTGATTCCACTGATCGTCGGTGACCATGGGTTGGTATTTCAGCAATTCAAATTTCCGGATCAGTTGCAAATGCTCCGGAAGAAGAACCTTGGAATTCTGAAGTTGGATTTTAATCGCATTCAATCCCCGGAGGTTTCTGACTTCAGGATAATTGGATTGTAATAATTGAATTAAATACAATTCAGCTTTTTCCTGTGGATTGGCATTGTCTGTTCGATTGGGTTTATTAAAATCTTTTTCTCCTTTGATCCACTTTGATTTAATCTTTGGTGAGGCCCATAAAATTCCCATCAAAATCCAGGGAAACAAAACCAAAGGCCAAAACATTGGATTTTTGATTAACTCAGTTTCAGATTTGCTCAAAGAAAAATCGGTCAAAAGAGGAGGGCTATCCGGTTCACCCGTTTGGATCAGCGACCCTTGTGAAACATTCAGGCGAATGGTATCTCTTTTGGTCACATATTGTCCGGTGGATGGGTCCAGATAAACAAACTCAGGGTACAATTGGAAAAAACCGGGTTGTTTGGGAGTCAGGAGGTAGGTGGATTTTACCTGCTGGACAATCAAAGAATCGTCTGCAATCCGAACTGGCTGCGTAGCTTTTCCCTCCGCTATTTGAAATAAACTGTCCGGAATATTTAATCGATGTTTGATGGATGCAAAATGACCTGTGCCTGTAATGGTCATGTGAAACTGAATGGCATCGCTCATGGTAAAATCTCTGGCTGGTTGTTCCAACTGACTGGTGAAAAAACCCGTTGCTCCATTAAAGCCATCCGGCATGGGTTTGGGAAAGTCTTTCACATCAATGATGCAATCATTGGTTTGCACCACTTCTGCTCTCTGACTAAACATTGAGTGTAAGCCAAAACCCCAACTGTCTTCGTCCCCTAAAATTACCCTGAAGGCGGAAGGTTCAATTTTAATTTTACCCGGTTTCATTGGATAAAGAGCCTGAATGCCCAATACCTTCGTGAAGTATTCAACTCCATTTTCAATCACCCTATGGGGTTGACCGTCTCCTGTTGCGATGTGCTCTCTGTAGAATGCCTCCAATTTGGGGGAGGATACCACATCGATGTTGGTTACGTTTACCCTGGTGTATATCCTGTATTTCAATAGTAATTGTTGACCTACATAAGCCTGCCTGCTGGATATTTCAGCCCTGATAAAGAAATCTCTAAATTGACCGGCCTTGCTTTGTTGGGCAACAATTTCAATTTCCATTGGATCGGTCCGTTTCATTTTGGATCCCACTAAAATGGTGGCAGGCCCTATCCGGTACTTTCCGGGTTTTGTACCGGCTAAAATATACACATAACCCACTGAAAAACTGGTGCGACCGTTGATCACGCTGGTTTGCATGGATCTGCTGGGCCCGGACACAATCTGCAAGCCTCCAAAATCCGGTGGTGCAAATTGTTTGCCTTCTTCATTCTCCAACCTGAACTCTACCCTAAAGCTGCTGCCTGACAAAGCCTGTTTGGTTTCCGAAATTGCACGAAAATTACTTTGTGAAATAGCTTCAGAAAAGATTGCGGTATAAAAACAAACTTGAAATAAAAAGAATCGCATCAAATCCTATATGTTTTTTTCTTGCCGGCCGAATTGTTTTTCGGTTTGATGATTACACCGGGATCCGCATTTTTTAGATCTGAATTTGGATTCTGGATCAGCCGATCAGGATTTGGCATTACCACAAGGTTTATTTCAGGGGTGGTAAATATTTGTTGGCCTGATTGAACAGTGGCTTCTCCAATGATATAGTTTCCTTCTGCTTCCGGCATCAGAAAATACACATAACTGGAGGTCTGTTTTACTTCTCCATTGATAAAAGAATACGAAGAAGCATGGTTGGGTCCTGCTATCAACTTCATTCCAGGAAAATCGGGGGGAGTAAACTTACCCTGAATATTCTCCAAGGTGTATTTCAATTCCACATAATTACCCAGAAGCAAGCTGTCATGACTCAATTCTACTTTAAAGACCGGATCCTGTGCTTTCAGGCAGATCGTGAGAAAAGTAAACGAGAGCAAAAACATATTTTTCATCATAGCTTCATTTTTTCATCTAACACGCAAAATAAATACCTGCTTTACAGATCATTGCTAATTTTTTCTTAAAAAAAACTCCTCCGTTTGAATGGTCCGGAATATTTGAGGGTTTATTACCCAATTTTATTTAGTTTCGCCCTTACTTTCAATCAATTATTTCAAACAACTAAACAAAATAACCATGTACGAAATTTTACTCAATCTGCACTCCTGGCTAAGATGGTTTGTTCTTGGTCTTGCCATCATTGTGATTTACCAGAACTACAATGGCTGGAAATCCGGGAAAGTTTATACGGCCCAAGATGGCAAATTAAATACTTATCTTATGATCTTGCTCCACAGTCAGTTGCTGATTGGATTGCTCCTGTATTGGGGAGTTTCTCCGATCATGCAGGATATTTTGAAGGACTTCGGTGGATCTATGAAAGAGAGCAGCCTGAGGTTTTGGTCTGTTGAACATATTTTTGGAATGGTATTGGCCATCATCATTGCTCAGATAGGAGCCTCTAAAGCCAAAAAACAAAGCAGCGACGCCCAAAAATTCAGAATCGGATTTGTGTATTTCAGCATCGCCTTGTTTTTAATCCTGTTGATGATTCCCTGGGGATTTTGGAATGAGTCAAGACCTTATTTTAGAATGTAAACCACTGCTTTTATGAGAATGAACAAAGTACTCCTCTTCAGTTGTTTGTTGCTATTCACCGATGGTTTTACAAACTGGAGCTCCAGCTTGTATGGTCAAAGAATTTTGGAAGTTGGCCAAGGTAGAGCATACCCTGATCCTGCCCAAGCCGCAAGAAATGCCTTACCCGGTGACACCATTTTAATCTATCCCGGAAACTATCGGGGTTCTTTTTTTATTGAAAATTTAAAAGGAACTCCCAATGCATGGATCACCCTCAAAGGCATCGATCGGAATACAGTAGTGTTCTCGGGAGGTTCACAATCCATGCACTTTACAGATGCCCAATATGTCTCGATCCAGGACATGACCATTACCGGCCAAACCGGCAATGGAATGAACATCGATGATGGAGGAAGCTATCAAACTCCTACTAAGAAACTGATCCTACAAAACATCGTCTTCAGAGACATGGCTGCCACAGGCAACAACGATATGCTCAAACTTTCCGGTCTGGATTCCTTTCAAATCATCAACTGTTCTTTTACAAATGGAGCAACCGGAGGATCCGGAATCGACATGGTGGGCTGCCACGCTGGTGAAATCAGAGAATGCCAGTTTACCAACCAGGGTTCCAATTCGATCCAGGCCAAGGGCGCCACTTCAGAAATCCACATCAGCAGGAATTATTTCAGGAATGGAGGTCAGCGTAGCATCAATTTGGGGGGAAGCACGGGAGCAGCCTTTTTCAGACCCTTAAACGCAAATTATGAAGCCAGAAATCTGCTGGTGAGTGCCAATATTTTTGAAGGTTCGGTTACCCCTATTGCTTATGTAGGATGCAGAAATGTGACCGTCATCAATAACACCATCATTAGACCTGAGAGATGGATCATGAGGATTTTGCAGGAAAGCCCGGATACCAGTTTTTATCAAAGTTGCGCTTACAATTTTTTTATCAACAATCTGGTGGTGGTCAACAGCAGCCTTTCCACAGATGTCAACATCGGACCCAATACCTTACCTGGAAGCTTTGTGTACGCCAACAATCTCTGGTATCACGAGACCAACGCCAACTACAGGCCGACTTTGCCCGTGACAGAAACCAACGGGATTACAAGAATGAATCCAGCATTTGTACCTTTTAATGGCGTCAATTATGGAATCCAACAAAATTCACCGGCGTATAGAAAAGGTCTGCCCACCGCAAGCAATTTGAGCGATTATTTTGGAAGGACTTTCCCGAGTCCTCCGTCTATAGGGGCTCTGGAGTTTATTGCTCCAAGTTTTACAGTGGAAGAAACCGAGACTCATCAGATCAAAATTTTTCCAAATCCTGCCTCAGATCTAATTAAGATTGACAGTGAATTTGAAATTTTATCGATCGGGGTTTATGATTCAGAAGGCAGACTACATTTCTTCGCAGGAGCCAAACCAGATTCCATTAAACATTCACTTTCTATTCAGACTTTGAAACAAGGCATCTATTTTTTACACTTGAATACTACAAAAGGTCAATTTATAAAACGATTTGTAAAGTTATAAGAGATTTACATATTATTTTTTAGTGGACTTCATATATATGCCTTGGTCAAAATTTATTATTGATTTCATTCTAAATAATGGGATATTTTATTAATTTTGTTATAATTTTCTGTTAGATTTGAATCTATAATCAGCAAGGTTCAAATTATAATTGTCAATATATTCCATATTTTATGTACACCTATAAGATTCATTTACACAAAGAAGATGAAGGCGGTTATACCGTAACAGTTCCCGTTCTCCCAGGCTGCATTACTTATGGCGAAGACCTCGACGAAGCCTTAGCTATGGCTAAAGAAGCCATTGCACTTTACATTGAAGAGTTGGATGAAAGGGGTGAAAAAATTCCAGATGACAGCGATACGCTGGAATACTCCATAAGTCTTCATCATGCATGAACCTTAGCCCAAAGCAACTTATTAAAATCTTAGAGTCCAGCGGGTATATCTTTAAGCGCACTAATGGATCTCACCATCTCTTTTTTAATCCTAATAACAATAAAACCGTAATAGTGCCTATTCATTCAAATAGAGATCTTAAAAAAGGTACTTTTATGGCTATATTAAAACAAGCTGGAATAGACAAAAATGAGATAAATAGTTAAATCCTACTCAAACCTGACTTTAATATTGAATTAAATAATAATTTAGATTTCCGGTATCCCATTTCATCTTTTGATGTACTTAGTTTCTTTCACTTAAACGGACTCCGCGGCGTCCACTCCGTCCTGGGTTTGAGAAATTCCAGAATATGAGGTAAGAGCTTGTTGACCCACTTTGACTTATGCGCAATGTAGGAATACAATTCTTCCGGGACGGCTCCCACCGATGATTTTATCTCAAGCGCCGTGCGGGCGAAGTTTATTTCTTTGGCAGATCTGCGAATTCCCTCCTCCACCAATCTCAGCAAGATATTGTGGTAAATCTCATGTGCTTTGTTTTCTTCTCTCGAATATCCCAAAAAATGGGCATGCATTACGGATCCATCCATGATCACAGTATAAAAAGCTACTATCTTGTCTTCTCTCCGGACCAAAACAAGATCAAAATTTTGCTTAAGCTGATTTTTAAGGGCACAAAAATATCCTTCATCCAGTTCTACCATGTTAAATCCAGCTGCCACCGCTACCTCCTGATACAAAGCATAAACGTCTGCTCTGAGATGGTGAATTTCTTCTTCACTCAAGGTGTGAAATTTTAATACAGACCCTGTCCGCAATACCTTATTGACTTTGATGCGATATTTACTATGGAGTGCCGATTTGTAATCATCCAAATTTTTCCAGTCCGGATCCAATACCATCAGCATATTGGGCTGAACCGTAAATTCGTAATACGAAGGATATTTGTGCAAACATATTCCAGCCAATCGCTGCGCTGCCGGTAAGTCTTTCAGAATAAACAGACTGGCGTCGATCTGTTTTGATTCAAAAAAGAATTTGGTCAAATGGGAAATTAATTTCTCCTTCTCCAGTTTCTGGACGGAAGGGTGAAAGCAAATACCGAATGGGCCCGCTGCCAGCATAGACCCCATGACGATGACCCTCATTTTGACATACCTCGCCAAAAACTGACGGGAAGCCAGTGCGACCTGATCCAGATAGGAATGGATGTGCCCTGAATGATCCTGTAGTTTAAGCCTTTCCTCAGCATCAAATTCTAGAATCTGGAGGCAAAATCTTGCCAAAACCAAGCCTTCCTTACTGACCAAGCCATATACCGTTCGGGTGTCTTTGGGGGCATGGCTATCCATTACACTTAAAAATTCTAGTCCCATGAGCTTGCTCTCGGGTGGATCCTGCATCCATACATCCCTGATAGACTGTATATTATCTGTAAGGACAATGTCGTAGACGGTATCCGGAATGGCTCCTTTACAAATGCAATCAAATACCTTGGATAGGTCTATTCCTTTTCTGGAAAGAGGGATTTCTCGGATTGGCATCAAATTTGCGATAACTGACTGTTTGGTAAAAACTTATGGATGATCGGACTTCAACATTTTAAAAGCCTCGCCGGTTTAATATTATTGATTCAATTTAGCGCCTGTGTGTCCGCCTCCAAATACAAAAAGGAACTGGTCAGAAACCAGGAATCCCAATTACAACTTTCACAACTGGAGCAAATAAGAAATCAGCGCGACTCGCTTGCCAAAGAATTGGAAATGAGTGCAAGGAATCTGTTGAAGACTGAAAAAACCCTTACTGAATTTTACATCCGTTACAGAACTCAGGAAAACACGGATGTTGTCTCTCCATCTTCAAATTCCCCGGAACCCACCGCAAGAATAAAAATATTGGAAGATTCCCTGCGACAATCCCAAATTAACTTGGAAGGTAAAATCAAAGAGCTGACCGAACTCAACAAGAAGCACCAGGTGCAGGAGGATAAATACCATGATCAAGACAAAAGGTTGTCTGATCTGTTTTCTGCCCTCTACAAACAGCGAACGGCTTTTGATAGTCTGCAGAATGAGTACTACGCATTGCACAAGTCCAAAAATCAAAACTCCAACTCCAATAAAATAGATCCGGAAGAAAACAAAAAGCTGAAAAAATCAGCCGCCTCAAAAGACAGTTTGATTTTTAAACAACAAAAATCACTGGAAGAAAAATCTTTCCAGATTGCTTTTTTGAAAAATAAATTGGATTCAACCGACAAAGTCAATAGAGATTTGTTGTCCCATGCCGAAGATCAAAGCAAGCGCGTAGAGGAAAATTTGAAGGCGGATTCTATAGGTCAGTTGAAAATTGCATTGTCTTCGATGGAAAACAGGATGAAGGAAGTTGAAACTGAATTGGAAAATAAAAATTTGGAAATTCAAAATTATAGGAAGGAAAGTGATCGTATCAAGAAAGACCAGACTTCCAATAAATCGGATCAGAAAAAAATAAAAATGCTGGAGGAGGAAAACCAAAAACTACTTGCCCTGCAGTCACAACATAAGATCCAAATAGACTCCCTGATCAAATCACAAACAAATATCCAAATATCAGACCAAGCACTTGTTCAGAAATTGAACGCCAAAGTGGATTCGATGCAAAAGGCGCAACAGAATTTTCAGCACTCAGAACAAGTTACTGTTCAAAAATTGAATAGAAAATTAGATTCAATGAATCTAAGTTTGGTTCAGAAAGAACAGCAAATCCAGGATCAGGAAAAATATATAAAACTTCTTGAATCTGAAAAAAAACTAGCTTCCACAAAGCTGCCGAATCCCGACAAACCAGCAGCCATTCCCAGGAACTTGACAAAGGGAAAATCAGTCATAGACAAACTGAATAAAATCGAGGGAATAGAAAATATCCAAATGGATTCTCTGACAGGTGTGATCAGTTTTCAATGGCCTCAATCCATCTTGTTTACAAGTGATTTGATTACCCTGACCCAGAATGGGTCTGAGCTGGTCATCAAAATCGCACAAAATCTGCAGGGAAATGTATTTAAATCAGTAGAACTGACTGCTGTTCAGGATGCTTCGAAATCCAGAAACGATCAAATCGAACTGATGTTTGGCAGGGCCAAGGCGATGGGTAAACTAATGAACATTTATGGCGTTAAGTCTGATAACTTTAGCTTTGGTTTACAACCGACCGGAGATAAGGAAAACATTAGAATCAGTCTTAGTCTAAAATAAAATGCACATTGCACGGGTTTTAATTTCATTTATATTTTGTTCATGCTATGTATTTGTAATATTCGGACAAAGATGCGCCGTCCTTGACTCAAATGATACTTCAATCTCTTCTACACAAGAGCAATTAAATCCTAGAACAATTCACGAAATTCAAGTCGTATTTCACATTGTCTATGCAGATGTCACTGAAAATATACCCAATGTCCAAATCTATTCCCAGATGGATGTTCTTAATTATATTTTCAATGAATATAAGCCCAGTTTTAACAACCAGATTCCTGAAATATTTAGATCCGTTGCCGCAAAACCAAATATTCGGTTTTGTCTGGCTAAAAAAGATCCATTGGGACTAGCAACCAATGGAATCCTCAGGGTAAAAACGACAGTCGAAGACATCGGATGCCGAACCATGGGCAACCAAAAAATGATCATGGCTGCCAATTTAGGAGGCAGTCAAATCTGGGACCCTAAACGCTACCTCAATGTGTTTATTGGAGCAAGAGAAAATTGCCCAAGAGCAGAAGCCATCTTTCCATGGAATGCAAGTTTGAGCACGGATGGTATTATTTTAGATCCGAGACTTGTGGGTGTTCAACCATCGAGTCATCCCTATCATTTGGGATACACCCTGGTGCATGAATTAGGACATTACTTTGGGCTTTTACATTTAAGTGTCAATTCCCAACCCGATGATTGTAGTCAGGACGACGGCATAGCAGATACTCCCCCCCAATCCAAAAATTATTTTGGATGTCCAACACATCCGTCCATTTCTTGTGGTGAACCAAGTATGTTTATGAATTTTATGAGCCTGGTACAAGATGATTGTATGCATCTTTTTACAGTAGATCAGGTTCAAAAAATAAATGAAAATATTGCACTCTATCGCAGTGAACTTGGAGAATGTCTTCCAGCAATTGCTGATTCTGCAAAATGGATGGTTTCTCATTCAGGAAACTACCACGGTCAATGGATCGTCGGTACTACCGATGAAAGTACATGGTCTGCTGAAGTATGTTTAATAGATATTGAAGGGAAAATTCGAATTTGCAATCAGTACAATCAGGCAAGCAGAGCGGCTTTCCCTAAAAGACCGATTCAGTTAAGTCCGGGCATCTATTTCATCCAATTTAAATCCGATCTCAACCATCAAACTTTTAAAGTCTTTTACCATTAAATAATTCTACTGCTCCATGAAAACTTACCAATTCTGCTTTTTACTTTTGACTGCATTTTTGATCAGCTCCTGTTCAACCAATAAAAAAACCCTTGATGACCAGAATTCAAAGGATCCCCTTCAACCAATGATCAGTTTTAAAAAAACTCCTTGTTTTGGAAAATGCAAGGTCTATAAAATCAGTGTTTACCAGGATGGATTGACCATTCTGGAAGGAATCGAACACATTGAAAAAACAGGAGTTCATTTTGGGCAATTGGACAAAACAGAATTGGAAAAATTGAAGAAAGATTTAAGATCTCTTCCATGGAATACTTACAAACCATCTTACTTCAAGAATATTCCGGATCTGCCATCGACAGAGTTGCGGTATTTTCATTCCCGGGACAGCATACAAACCATCAAGTCCAATACCTCTTTACCCAATGATTTGGAATCCATCCAAACCAGATTGGCGGAATTGGTAGAATCTCTTAAATGGACCGAAGTGATGAAAAAACACGAACTGAATAGCCCCAACCACATTTACAACGAAATCCAGGTGGACATGGATTCCAGCCTTACTCAGGAATATTTGGTAAAACGATTTGACAAGTACGGACTAAAAGTAAAAGATAGAATTTCTATCTACATGAATTTTTGGTTATTTACATACGACGATCAGAAAATCACTCCCTATGAAATGTTGATCTTACTTAGAAAAACTCCCGGAGTGCGATTGGTGATGTTCAATCGAAAATTGGATTTAAGGGAGCACTAAAATATTTATTTATTTTTGTAAATAATTTTTGAGAAAAAAAAAATTACAACAAAGCTGCACCAATCACACCGGCGCTGTCTCCCAGTTTTGGTCGAAGAAATAAGGTATTCAATTCTTTGTTAAAAAGATGCTTTAAAACTTCGCCGGGTCCTTTCTGGTAAATCAGCTCCAAATTTCCCAAACCTCCTCCAAACACAATTGCTTCAGGGTCTAAAATATTGATCAACACCGCCACTGCTTTTCCAAAATAACTCAGGTATCGATCCATCGTTTGTACCGCAAAAGAATCTCCATCCGTCAACAACTGATTTATTTCTCGCATGGATTTTTTCTGTGCTGAAATGGATTCATAATATTTTTCGGTGGCTGGACCCGAAAGGACGGTTTCTACACACCCTCTGTGACCGCAATAACAAGGCAAACCATCTTCCACCAAATGATTGTGACCCCATTCTCCTGCAATCCCGTGCAAGCCATTGACCACCTGCCCATTGACCACCAGTCCTCCTCCAACACCTGTTCCCAGAATAACTCCAAATACTACTTCAGGATTTTTTAAATGATCGGGGACTACTCCGATCGTTGCTTCCGCCATGGCAAAACAGTTGGCATCATTGGCCATTTTCACTTCGATCCCCAACAATTTTTCAAGATCGGCTTGCATAGACTTGCCGATGATGCATTGTGTATTGCTGTTTTTAATGAGTTGTGTGCTGGAATCGATAATTCCCGGAGTTCCAATGCCAATTCTTTGGGCACGCAATCCGGATTGCTTCTGCAATATTTGAATCAATTCTTGAAACCGACTCAAAACATGGGAATATCCTCCTTCTTGTTCGGTGGCGATGCGCTCCCTGACCAAGATCTCAAAAGGATTTTTTCGGACAATGACCGCTTCTATTTTGGTGCCGCCCATGTCAATTCCCCACAACAATTCTTCTTTTGCCATAAATGAATAGATCAGGGGTAAAGATAAAACGGCCTCAGGAGATGGACTTATTTCTTTCTCTTGAAATCTCCTCGTTGCCAGGCTTTAAAAAATTCGATCCATGCAAGTGGGCTTAGGATGTTCATTGGTTTTAATTGGCCCATGTAGTAATAATTTTGGGCTTGCTGTGACAAATAAAGACTGGAGGTTTCAGTCCCATCGGCCGGAGTACTGCTCATCAATCCACGGATGCGTTCCTGGGCCAGGTGGGCAGCCGCAATTTCAGATAATTTATCCGATACATCCATTGCTAAAAATTCTTGTCTGAAATACTCCTTACTAGGCCAGGGGTAGACGACCGTTTGGGGTAAAAAGATGGTATCTTTGGTTAAAATCTGAAAGACCGTGTATCGATCCGAACTAAGCGAATCTGGTACCAAGAAAAAGGCAGATTTATATCCTATGTATTGAAAAACAATGGAATCTCCACGCTGTACGGCCAGTGAAAAGAAGCCTTTTGAGTCCGCATAGGTCCCACGGTTGGTATTCAGTATCCCGATCTCAGCAAATGGCAAAGGCCTCGGTTGGCCATCCACATCGGTCATGACCATACCGGAAAGCTGGATTAACTCAGTATTTTGGGCACTTAAACAAACAGTAACACAGCAAAATACCAGCGCTGAAATATTATTTTTAAAAGACAACATGAATTTAGAAACAATTCTAAAGTAACGATTTGTTAAACGGAGCAAGCTGTCTAAAGTTGTATCTTTGTAATTATAAAAAGAGGACATGGTTCTTAAAATGTTGCGTGGAATTATTCTGTGTGGGTTTATATTAGTGCATACAGGAGCGATTCGGGCTCAAATAATCTCTGGTCCCATGTTGGGCTATGTGGAGCACCGCACAGCAAAAATATGGTTAGAAACCAAGCCTGGATCCGATGTGCAACTTTGGTTTTGGCCAAGTGATCAAACAAAACAAAGGAATCGCGCTTATAGGACCACACACAGCAGATTGGGATTTGAAACACTCACATTTGATTTGGTGGGATTGGAGCCCGGATTAAAATATGAATATGAAATTCTGGACCAAAAGAAAAAACCGATTCCCGGTGGTTCGGGCATATTCAATACCCAAATCTTATGGAAATGGAGAGTTCCTGCGCCTGACTTTAGTTTTCTTGCAGGTAGTTGCTATTATGCCAATGAAACTGCTTACGATCGTCCCGGAAAACCCTACGGAGCAGAATCCAATATTTTTCAATCCATGGCCAATGAAGACAGCTACTTTTTGTTGTGGTTGGGTGATAATTACTATACCAGAGAAGCAGATTATTATTCAGAATGGGGACTTTGGGACCGGGCTTCTCATTCCAGGGCAAATCCGAAATTACAGCCATTGTTAAAAAAAATGGGACATGTTGGCATTTGGGATGACCATGATTTTGGACCCAACAACAGCGGTATCTCTTTTTCTTTCAGAGAGCATTCAAGACAAGTTTTCAAAAACTATTTTCCAAATCCTACCGCCGGATATAAAGACGAGGGAATTTACACCCAGCTTAGTTACTACGACCTTGATTTTTTTCTTTTGGACAACAGATATTGGCGCAGCTCAGATTCCATGCAAGACAGCATTGACGGTAAACCCAATCCGGATAAAAAAATGCTGGGAAAGCAACAAATGGAATGGTTGAAAAATGGATTGCTCAATTCATACCAACCATTTAAATTGATTGTAAACGGATCACAGAGTTTAAATCAAAATTCAAACAATGATTGCTGGATGCATTTTCCTGCAGAAATCAACGAGCTGCTAGAATTTATCAAGTTTAATGATATACGCGGAGTGATCTTTTTGTCCGGCGATAAGCACAATAGTGAAGTGATCAAATTGGACAGAGAAAATAATTATCCACTGTACGAACTCACTCTTTCAGCTCTAACCTCCGGTCCTCACAAATTAAATGATCTTGAGCGAGCAAATCCGCAAAGGGTACAACAAATTCTTTTTGAGGAAAACAATTATGGAAGAATTTCTATCTCAGGTCCCGCCAAAAACAGGATGCTCAAACTGGAAATCAAGGACGTCAGTGGCAAAACACAAAAAGAATGGAGCGTATCTGAAACCGAATTAAGTCATAAGTAGTTTGGTATAGGATGAAATATCTGAATTATATTATGATCATTCCCATCAGGCTCTATCAGATCCTTTTGTCTCCGCTTTTGGGAAAAAACTGCAGATTCAATCCCACTTGTTCCAATTACATGCTGCAGGCCGTCAAGGAATGGGGCTTGTTTTACGGGAGCTGGTTGGGACTTAAAAGGATCACACGCTGCCATCCCTGGGGTGGACATGGGGACGATCCGGTTCCTAAAAAGTTAAATTAAACTCTGTCCATTTTTTTATAAAATATGCTAAAGCTTAAACCCACTTGCGAAAACTGCAATACTTCACTTCCACCAGAAAGTGTCGATGCAATGATTTGTAGTTTTGAATGCACGTTTTGCAAAGATTGTGTTGAGCAAGTTTTGGAAAATGTTTGCCCCAATTGTGGCGGTGAATTTCAACCGAGACCCATCAGACCAAAGTCCAAGCTGGATCAATATCCTGCTTCAAAAGAAGTCTATTTTAAACCAGTGGATTTAATAGTCTTTAAAGAATTTAAAAGTAGAATAGGAAAACCTTAATTGGATAAAAATAAGTTTAAATAAGGAAAATTCCATTTTCATAAATCAATTTTCCATCTGCAAATATTCTTCCACCGGATTTCATATCCGTGATCAGATCCCAGTGGATGCTCGATTTATTAAGCCCGCCGCATTGAAGATAGGATTGTCCCACCGCCATATGGACTGTGCCTCCGATCTTCTCATCAAACAAAATATTTTTGGTGGCTCGCTGTATGTTTTGATTGGTGCCAATGGCGATCTCTCCAAATCTACGGGTACCTTCTGTTGCAAAAACCTCATCCAGGACGTCCTGTCCGATTTGGGCCGACCAGCTCTCTATCCAGCCCTGACGTACTTCCAGCCGAATGCCCTGCACGTCTTTTCCAAACATCATGGTCGGATAATTAAAAAAAATGGTTCCGTTGGCAGAGTCTTCGACCGGACTCGTAAAAACTTCGCCTGAAGGCATGTTGGATTTTCCATCGGAGTTGATCCAGTTTCTTCCTTTGACGCTACACTCTATGGACCAATCGGAATGTTCGTAGCGGATGAGATCGCACTGGTTGAGATAATCCACATATCGCTGTTGGATCAGGCTGAGCGCTTTCCAATGCTCCTCTGGATTTTCGCGATCCAGGTAACAGGCTTTTTGGATAAAAACAGCGTATTCATCCAGGTTCATACCTGCACGTTGTGCAAACTCAGGAGTTGGATACTGACAAAGACTTCTCTTCAGACTTTTGTCACCCAATCTTCTGAAATAGATTTCTGAAAATGCGGCGTGCGCCAGCTGTCTCTTCTTTTTTCGCTCCGGATCTATATGGGATAAATCTTTATCTGCAAAAGGTGCACGAATCACGAGATAAGCATCGCAGTTGGAGATCAGCTCGATTGCATGATTTTGCAGCGTAGTCAAAGCAACTCCAGAGCCATACTCCAAAATATTTTCCTCCTCTCCGTCAAACGCCAATTCTACTTCCAGCCTTGCTCCCATCTTCAAAGCTTGTTCCTGAAAAGCTCTTACCAGAGGCTCTGCAAGGGTCGTGGATCGAAGATAGACCAGTTCACCGGGTTTTAAATAGAGGGAATATTCTGCAAGCAGCTTTCCATAATTCTGAATCCAATCTCTCATGATTTCAAAAGTTTTTAGTGATTGGTTTTGAGCTTGAGTTTAAAGTCGATAATCTCAAAGCGAATAACTCATTTCTTCAACTGAAACTTCACCGGCATAATATATTCATAAGCGACGGCCCGACCCTTTCTTCTAGCAGGCAACATCGGTGGAAGGACAGAGATAAACCGGAGCACCTCCTCATCACATTCATAGCCAAGACCTCTTGTGATTTTTGGATGACTGCGATTTCCATTTTCATCCACGATAAAGCTGGCATATACTACACCCTGAATTTTATTTTTCTTGGCGGAGTCCGGATACTGGATATAATTGTACATACAATCCAATAAGTATTTTTTACTGCATTCTTGGGGTTTGGGATCCTTCTCACAAAGTTTAAACAGTGGAAAGGTATCTACCTCCCGATAGACCAATTGATGCACGATCTGAATGTATTCTTTTTGGGTCTCTGTTTCAAAAACCACCAAGGTGTCGTATACCTTAAAAACACTATCTGCAGGGTTGGTCTGAGCATAAGACTTTGGCCAAAAGATTTGAAGGATGCAGGCCAGGCAAAAAATAATTTGATTTTTCATAACAGATTATTAATCACAAATGTAATGATAGATGCAGATTAAACGTATAATTGTCATTCAGATTGGACATAAGTGCTAAAAAGAAACTAAAGATGAGACAACTGAATAGAAATTCTTTTGTGAGTGGATTGATACCCTGCAGCACGAAATTCTAAAACAGACCTCCCTTTAAAGTTATCTTGGCTTGTAATAGAATTCCAATGAGCATGCTGACTTATCGTCTGCTATTTTGTGCTGTTTGCCCCTTTGGCCGAATGATCAATCTTAGATTTTGATCGTAAAAAAGATAGGACCAGATCCAGTTGATCAGGACCATCAATTTATTTTTTACCCCAATCAGGTAATATATGTGCACCAGCAACCAAATCAACCAGGCCATAAAGCCTGACAGTTTCAATCCAGCAAACTCAGCCACTGCCTTGTTTCTGCCAATGGTAGCCATCTGCCCCTTGTCATAGAAGCGAAAGGCTTTGTTCGTTTTTCCGGTCAGATAATTGCCCAGCCACTCTGCTTGTTGCATGGCAGCAGGCGCCATTTGTGGATGGCCTTTCGGGTATTCTGCAGTTTGGACCAGCGCGAGGTCTCCAATGACAAATACATCCGGATGGGATGGTAGTTGACAAAATGGATTGGTAATGATTCTGCCTTCAGGACTGATCCAATCTTTCGGCAATCCATCCACGATAGCACCAGTCACTCCTGCGGCCCAAATGACCTTTCCACTCTTGAGAATCTTGCCTTCGCCCAGCACCATTTCATTTTTCAAAATCTTTTTTACCCTGGTGTTGAGGATGATTTTTACGCCCATTTTTTCCAATGCCCTGTAAGTTTTCTCGGAGGATTGGACAGACATTCCAGACAGCAAGCGGTCTCTTCCTTCGATCAAGTAAATGTTCATTTTCTTTAGATCCAGATCTGGATAATCTTTGGGCAAAATGTGTTTTTTCATTTCTGCCAGAGCTCCCGCCAACTCGACACCGGTGGGACCTCCTCCGACGATGGCAATATCCATGTATTCGGACAATTGGCCGCTGTCACGGGCAGTAATCGCATGTTCAAAATCTTCCAGGATCTGATTGCGCAGGTGAAGAGCTTCGGACACAGATTTCATGGGAAGACTGTTAATCTCGAATTCTGCATTGCCAAAGTAATTGGTTTTGGCTCCCATGGCCAGAATCAACCGATCGTAGTAAATGCTGCCCTGATTGGTTTCGATCATCTTTTCTTCCAACCTCAATTGATTGACTTCCGCCACCCTCACAAACACATTGGATTTGGATTGAAAATTTTTTCGGATTGGAAAACTAATCGAACTGGGTTCCAATCCTGCCATGGCGACCTGATAGAGCAAAGGCTGAAATTGATGATAGTTGTTCTTATCGATCAGGACAATCTGCATTTTTTCTTTGGCCAGTTTCTGTGCAAGACGAAATCCTCCAAATCCCGCACCAACGATTACGATTCTAGGTTCTTTGCTATCTGGGATATTGAGTGGCATCTTTGGTATGTGTTTGTTATAGAGAACAAATGCCAATGTAAAATAGTCATCCCTTGGCGGAGAATCTTGTTAAGAATTTTGTTAAATCCTCAAGGGTCTTTTAGAATTGAATGGAGAGCAAAGCCCAAAACAAAATCAGGAAAGCCCGATTGAAATAACGCATGACTGACTGGTTCCTACATGTTCGGAAAGCGAGTGAACGATTTCACTCGCAAAGGAGAGAACCAAACATGACTTAGTTTGGACACTTTAATTTCAGGAAGCAATCCGGGAAAGGCATGCTTTTCAAGACATTTAGCTTTGTAATATTCACCATGGATAATTCCATATCGCTTGCAATTTTGCGTACAAATTTTCTTCATGCCCATGAATTTTACAAAAGCCAGCAGGAGCCCCGCTGATTCCTAAAACCAATGAGTTTAAATGCTTTGTTGTAAAAAATTTCCAGGGAGTCGGAATCAGCAATCAATGCATGATAAACATGGCTGTATGATTTATGTGGTGTATGAATTTCATCAAGGATCTCTGGCGATTCTACCTGCAGGGGATAATTCTTATGGACCAGTGGAATGCTAATAAGAGGATAAACGGTGATCTTCTGGTCTCCATTTTTTTTGGATAAAATGATCTCCAGTGTTTCAAGGCGGCGGTCTTCAAGTGGTTTGCTTCGATCTTTGCTAACCCTCAGTCGGAAATAAAATTCTCCTTCCAGAATGAAAGACTCTACCTGGGCTTTCAGCTCCAGATAATACACGTCATAATTTACAAGCTGCCATCCTAGACTGTCCGTCGTGCAAACGATTTGATCTTCGACAGAATGTGAATAGATTCTCTGCAATGGTTCATCGAATCGAATGAATGCCACGGATCCATCGGATGTCAGATATGAGATCCTTCGACCAGCTATGGGCAGCCAGGATTCGGAATAACTGCCCGGCTTGATGCTTTCCAGCTGTATCACAGCTTCACAGACTGCGCTCTCCTGATTTTCTACATGGCAGGAGAAAAAGGCAGAGGCCGTACAGAAAAAACAGAACAAGATATTTCGAAGGACAGGCATCGGATCAAATGGAATCAATCAAAAACAGGAATCACAACTCCCTCACTGGCTGACTTCCAATTGGGGACTTTCATCGTCCTTCCATTAAAATGTAAAGTAATCGAGGAAGGCATTTTGGTGGAAAAATACATATCAGCCCCTTTGAGAAAAGGCAGAAATGAAAAGATGGCTTTGGATTGCAGGGTAGTGATGCAATCAGTATCGTCGTAGAGGAACAAGGCAATGGTGGATTGGCCTGGCGCTGTAAAATTGGGCGTTGAAAGGGTATAACCATCTACTTCCAATTGATCTCTTCCACTGATGACAGCCTGATTGGCGGAGAAAAATGCCAGAACAGATTGCCCATCCTCTTTGGGAAGCTGACCAAGAATCAGATTGAGGGTGGATCCGGGCCCGGGAAATACCCGCAAATACACCCAGGGATTGTTGCGTATAAATGGTTCCCGGTAATAGTGGACGATCCTGAATCCCGCATCTCCGGGCTTGCTGACTTCCAACTCATAGTAGGTATTGGAATTCACCCTGACGGGTCCCCAGTCGCCAGATGCATCGGGTGAGAAACTGGTATCAGCCATGACCGATTTTCTGAACCCCGTTAGTGGATCAAGGGCGTACAAATGGACGACGGTTGCTGACACTGCATTGTTTTCTCCCAAACCAACGACTCTTCCTCCGATGTTAATTTCATTGGAAGGTAAAATCTTGCTGTACATTGGTTTTATTCCGGTCACAAATTCATAGAGAGCTAAGAAAACACTTTCGTGGGTCGCCAATTGATAATGATCCAATTCCATGAATTTGATATTCAGGGCATTTGGTATGCTGTCGCCGGTGACAATCAGATCTGCCTCTGACCAAATATTGAGGGTTGAAATCTGGGCATTGGGTCCTGCCGGTTTCGACTGTGGGTTACCCGCGAGATGGATGTATTTTTCAATTTTTGCAGCCCGGATGCCATCGTTGCAATAATTGTAACAAAGGCCACTTCCGGCAGAATGACCAACCAGAATCAGTTTTGATTTACCCGTCTTAGTGAGGACGCTGTTGATAAATACATCCAGCAAACCAAGGGCATTGCCCTGATTGAGCGTGTTCCAGTCAAAAACAAACAGATGGTCTTCAGGGTATCCATTGACTGAAAATCGCTGAAATTGAGTGGCGTATGTATCTCCGGAAGCCAGGGCACCA